>NZ_MUAV01000100.1:0-1199 GCF_003265965.1 Rhodovulum viride
CGCCATGGCGGTTGCCGCCCCGGCCAGCGCCGCGACGGTGCCGGTCTGGCATGCGGATGACCTGCAGGTGGTGACGCTGGCTGATGGCCGGTCGGCGTTTCGCCCCGTGGGGCTGGATGAGCCATTCACCGCAAAATGGGCGCTGCCGCGCGAGGCGGCGATCTGCCCGCAACAGGCTCTTGGGAAGGAATGGGCGCTATGCCGGATTCGTCAAGCCGTGGCCGTCCTCGATGTCTGGCCGTCCTTGGGGACGTTCTTCGTTTGGTCGTCGGTATGGCGGTCGCCGGGGTATTTGCCGGGGCCGTCGCCTCTGGCTGGGTGCTGTGGCAGGCCAAGCTGTGGGACGCTTTGCAGGCTGACCGTCCCGCATCCGACCGCCCCTGTGCCGCAGCCGACCGGCCCTGAGGTGGTGCCGGTCCCGGCCCCGTCTGCGGCGGTGCTGATCGCGACCGCGTTCCTTGGTCTTCGCGCTTTTCGGAAGGCCACGGCCCAGGGCCGGGGGCGATACGCCCGGCCGATCCCTTTCCCCTTCCGGCGGTCCGCTCACGGAACGTCGGGGCGGGGCGCGCAGGTTCCCCCTGACCGTTTCCAATGCGCGCCCCGCGTCTATCCGCCGCTTTCCTCCTCCCTGGTGGCGGGCCTGCCCGGTGAAGCGCGCGCCAAGACGCGCGGCCGGGATTTTCGGGAGGCGGCATGACACTGGTTCGTGACTTCGCAGCGCTTCGCCCCGCCGGGGGCTTCGATCTGATCATGGCGGACCCGCCGTGGTCGTTCGACAATTGGTCTGCCGGTGGGGAGGCGAAGAACGCAAAGGCGCAATACGCCTGCACGCCGCTGGACTGGATCAAGGCGCTGCCGGTGTCCGTGCTGGCGGCCGACAACTGCCTTCTCTGGCTTTGGGCAACGAACCCGATGCTGCCACAGGCGCTGGAGGTGATCTCGGCGTGGGGCTTCGCGTTCAAGACCGGGGGCCATTGGGTGAAGCGCACGACGCGCGGAAAGATGGCTTTTGGAACTGGCTACCTGCTGAGATGTGCGGGCGAGCCGTTCTTGCTGGCCACGCGCGGGGCGCCGAAGACCACGCGAAACGTGCGGTCAGTGGTCGAGGGCCAGATCCGCGAACATTCCCGAAAGCCGGAAGAGGCCTATGCCGCAGCCGAGGCGCTGATGCCAGAGGCACGACGGCTTGAGCTGTTCAG
>NZ_MUAV01000101.1:0-1174 GCF_003265965.1 Rhodovulum viride
ATGGGTAAGGCAAAGTTCGAACGGACGAAACCGCACGTTAACATCGGCACGATCGGCCACGTTGACCACGGGAAGACGACGCTGACGGCTGCGATCACGAAGTACTTCGGGGACTTCAAGGCCTACGACCAGATCGACGCGGCGCCGGAAGAGAAAGCGCGCGGGATCACGATCTCGACGGCGCACGTGG
The DNA here is from genome assembly GCF_003265965.1 of Rhodovulum viride. Classification (NCBI taxonomy): domain Bacteria; kingdom Pseudomonadati; phylum Pseudomonadota; class Alphaproteobacteria; order Rhodobacterales; family Paracoccaceae; genus Rhodovulum; species Rhodovulum viride. Next base: position 191 of record NZ_MUAV01000101.1, read on the forward strand.
AATACGAGACCGACGCGCGCCACTACGCGCACGTGGACTGCCCCGGCCACGCCGACTACGTGAAGAACATGATCACCGGTGCGGCGCAGATGGACGGCGCGATCCTGGTGGTGAACGCGGCCGACGGCCCGATGCCGCAGACCCGCGAACACATCCTGCTGGCGCGTCAGGTGGGCGTGCCCGCGCTGGTGGTGTTCCTGAACAAGGTCGACCAGGTGGATGACGCCGAGCTGCTGGAGCTCGTGGAAATGGAAGTGCGCGAACTTCTGTCCTCCTACGACTTCCCCGGCGACGACATCCCGATCGTTGCGGGTTCGGCGCTGGCGGCGCTGGAAGGCCGTGACGCGGAGATCGGCGAGGCCAAGATCAAGGAACTGATGGCGGCGGTCGACGCCTACATCCCGACGCCGGACCGTCCGGTCGACCAGCCGTTCCTGATGCCGATCGAGGACGTGTTCTCGATCTCGGGCCGCGGGACCGTTGTGACCGGCCGCGTCGAGCGTGGCGTTGTGAACGTGGGCGACGAGCTTGAAATCGTCGGCATCCGCGACACCAAGAAGACGACCTGCACGGGCGTCGAGATGTTCCGCAAGCTGCTGGATCGCGGCGAGGCGGGCGACAACATCGGCGCGCTGCTGCGCGGCATCGACCGCGACCAGGTGGAACGCGGCCAGGTGCTGTGCAAGCCGGGTTCGGTGACGCCGCATACGGTGTTCGAGGCCGAGGCCTACATCCTGACCAAGGAAGAGGGTGGCCGTCACACGCCGTTCTTCGCGAACTACCGTCCGCAGTTCTACTTCCGGACGACGGACGTGACCGGGACGGTTCAGCTGCCCGAAGGCACCGAGATGGTGATGCCGGGCGACAACCTGAAGTTCACGGTCGAGCTGATCGCGCCGATCGCGATGGAAGAGAAGCTCCGCTTCGCCATCCGCGAAGGCGGCCGCACCGTCGGCGCCGGCGTCGTCTCCAAGATCATCAAGT
>NZ_MUAV01000102.1:0-1124 GCF_003265965.1 Rhodovulum viride
CGGACCAGGACCTGCCCTGGCGCGCCATCGACGTGCGCGCCTGCAAGGACAACCCCGTTGCCCTTGCCGAAGGCGCCACCGGCGCCCCGAGGATCATGCCCCGGGCCATGAGCCAGACCAACCTTCTTGGCCGTTTCAACCTTTCCGGCCCTAGCCCGCTGGATGCAAGCATCATCACGGGCCTCGACGGGGTGCGCGATATGCGTGTTGATCTGTGCTGGTTTCGCACCGGCGGGGATTCCGCTCTGAGGTTCGCCTTGAACCGAGACGGAGCAGGCTCCACGGGCTGGATCAATCTGGGCGGTGGCAACAACATCATTTCCAATTGCTCGCTGTATGTGAACCTCGTTACTGGTCAATGGAGCGTGATGGGGAATACGGCTGGAGCGTTCGGGACAGGAGCGCTTGCCCCCTACAACCGCATATATTTCAACATTGAATCTATCGGCACTCAGAACCTGATCGGCGTTGCGCACTCAATCACGGGCCGGACATGACCGTGCGGATGTGTCACCATGCTTGACGCAACCGACAACGCGATCCGGACCCTGCTGGCGATCCTCGGCGGGCTGGTCCTGGTCTGGCTCCGGACCGATGGCATGGCGGTGATCGCCCGCATGGGCATCGTGATCGCCTCGGGCGCCATCGGCTATGTCGCAGGCCCCGAGATCGCCCTCTGGCTCGGCACGCCCGAGCGGCTGACCATCGTCGGCGTGACCGTTCTCGGCCCGCTGGCGCTCGAAACCGCCGCCGCGGCGCTCCTCTGGCTCAAGCGCGACCCCGCCCATCTGGCCGAGATGCTGCGCCTCTGGCGGGGCGGCAAATGAGCCTGCCCCTCTATCTCACCCTCACCGCTGCCATCTGGCTGGCGCTGATCGTCTGGCCCTGAGACCGGGGCCCAGAGACCGGTCCGGAGGCCGACCGTTAATCAGGCGCTGCTTGAATAGGGCGCCCGGCACTGCGCCGACACCAATCATCCCTCAAATAGCCCAAGGAGGGCGAAATGCCGAACTTCATCCTGAAGTCCCTTCCCGCGTTGATTCCGAACTGGCGGGCGGTCCTGTGGCGGTCGCACTCGATGCGCGCGCTGATCCTCGGCGTGATCTGGACGGGCCTCGTCTCGA
>NZ_MUAV01000103.1:0-1122 GCF_003265965.1 Rhodovulum viride
AACATCAACAAACTTTACAATCAAATTAATTAACAATGGCTATTAAAATTGGTATTAACGGTTTCGGTAGAATCGGTAGATTAGTCTTAAGAGTTGCTTTGGGCAGAAAAGACATTGAAGTTGTCGCCGTCAACGATCCATTCATTGCTCCAGACTATGCTGCTTACATGTTCAAATACGATTCTACTCACGGTAGATACAAGGGTGAAGTCACTGCTTCTGGTGACGACTTGGTCATTGACGGTCACAAGATTAAAGTTTTCCAAGAAAGAGACCCAGCTAACATTCCATGGGGTAAATCTGGCGTTGACTACGTTATTGAATCCACCGGTGTTTTCACCAAACTCGAAGGTGCTCAAAAGCACATTGATGCTGGTGCCAAAAAAGTTATCATCACTGCTCCATCTGCTGATGCCCCAATGTTTGTTGTCGGTGTTAACGAAGACAAATACACTCCAGACTTGAAGATTATCTCCAATGCTTCTTGTACCACCAACTGTTTGGCTCCATTAGCTAAAGTTGTCAACGATACCTTCGGTATTGAAGAAGGTTTGATGACCACTGTCCACTCCATCACTGCTACCCAAAAGACCGTTGACGGTCCATCCCACAAGGACTGGAGAGGTGGTAGAACTGCTTCTGGTAACATTATCCCATCTTCCACTGGTGCTGCTAAAGCCGTTGGTAAGGTTATTCCAGAATTGAACGGTAAATTGACTGGTATGTCTTTGAGAGTCCCAACCACCGATGTTTCCGTTGTTGACTTGACTGTCAGATTGAAGAAAGCTGCTTCTTACGAAGAAATTGCTCAAGCTATCAAGAAAGCTTCTGAAGGTCCATTGAAAGGTGTTTTGGGCTACACTGAAGATGCTGTTGTCTCCACTGATTTCTTGGGTTCAAGCTACTCATCTATCTTTGATGAAAAAGCCGGTATCTTGTTGTCCCCAACTTTCGTCAAATTGATCTCCTGGTACGATAACGAATACGGTTACTCCACCAGAGTTGTTGACTTGTTGGAACACGTTGCTAAAGCTTCTGCTTGAAGTAAAACCAGACTTTGATTTGATTTTTTTTAGTTAATTGAAGTTATATAATGAGTTTTTGAAATAAATATCTTACATT
>NZ_MUAV01000104.1:0-1122 GCF_003265965.1 Rhodovulum viride
TCGAGACGAGGCCCGTCCAGATCACGCCGAGGATCAGCGCGCGCATCGAGTGCGACCGCCACAGGACCGCCCGCCAGTTCGGAATCAACGCGGGAAGGGACTTCAGGATGAAGTTCGGCATTTCGCCCTCCTTGGGCTATTTGAGGGATGATTGGTGTCGGCGCAGTGCCGGGCGCCCTATTCAAGCAGCGCCTGATTAACGGTCGGCCTCCGGACCGGTCTCTGGGCCCGGTCTCAGGGCCAGACGATCAGCGCCAGCCAGATGGCGGCGGTGAGGGTGAGGTAGAGGGGCAGGCTCATTTCCCGCCCCGCCAGAGGCGCAGCATTTCCGCGAGATGCGTGGGGTCGCGCTTGAGCCAGAGGAGCGCCGCGGCGGCGGTTTCCAGCGCCAGCGGGCCGAGGACGGTCACGCCGACGATGGTCAGGCGCTCGGGCATGTCGAGCCAGAGGGCGATCTCGGGGCCCGCGACATAGCCGATGGCGCCCGAGGCCAGCACGATGCCCATGCGCGCGATCACCGCCATGCCATCGGTCCTGAGCCAGACCAGCACCAGCGCGCCGAGGAGCGCCAGCAGGGTGCGGATCGTATTGTCGGTTGCGTCAAGCATGGCGACACATCCGCACGGTCATGTCCGGCCCGTGATTGAGTGTGCCGCGACATAGAGGTAAGCGCCCTGTGTGCCAGCACCCCGGAAGCTGATGTTTTGGAAAGGCGCGTAAGCCGGGGTGGCGACCCCGTGGCCGCCCCCGAAGTTGGCGGCGCAAAGCCACTCCCCAGTAACGAAGTCCATGTAGAAAGTGGCCATGCCCTGCATGGGGTTTGTGAACGTTTGGAAACCTGAGGTGATCGGACTCAAGTACCCGGTGCTCTGGGACGCGGCGTTGGATACCCCGAACGTAAAACCGGTGTTGCCATCGCTAGAGCCGCAGGCGATGTCGAAGCGGACCACTCTGGGGTTGACCAGCCCCAACAGGTTGATGGTCACCGGGCTGCCAGTCCCGATGAACCGCCCGAGGTAATTGGACTGATCCATTGCCCGGGGCAGGATCTTCGGAGCGCCGGACGCGCCCTCGGTGATGGCAATCGGGTTGTCCTTGCAGGCGCGCACGTCGATGGCGCGC
>NZ_MUAV01000105.1:0-1119 GCF_003265965.1 Rhodovulum viride
TCCGCCCGCCCGACCGGGTGCTGGAGGCCACGGCCGAATACCGCGAGGAAAGCGATCCCGTGGGCGCCTTCCTGACCGAATGTGCCATCGTCACCGGCGCCGAGGATGATTTCATCCATTCCCGCGACCTGATCGAGGCCTTCAACTTCTGGCTCGAAGATCGCGGCGAGACCCGATGGGGCGGCCGCACGGTCTCGAACCGTCTCAAGCAGAAGGCCAGCCGCTGGCGGCATCCCCAGACCGGCAAGAGCTTCATCCCCGGCAAGCGCGGGGCCACCGGCTATCGCGGCATTCGCCTCACCGACGAGTTCAGGGCGCGGATGGCCGAACGCCTCTCGAATGGTGCGGGCGCCCCTGTCGACGAGCCGTTCTGATGGACCGGTCCGCCCTCCTGCAGGCCGCCCGCCAGGCCGTCACCGTGGATCGGGCCGCGACCCACGGCCGCCTCACAGACACGTTCGGCGCCATAGCGCGGCTCTGGTCGGTGCGGCTCGGGGTAGAGATCACGCCCGATCAGGTGGCGATCATGCTGATCGACCTGAAGACCGCGCGCGCCTGGACCAATCCGGGCCATGCCGACAACTGGATCGACATGGCGGGCTATGCCGCCTGCGGCGGGGAACTGGCCGGAGGCAGCACCGATGGCTGACCCCCGCACCCCCTTGTCCATGCCTTCGGGTCGGCAGGCCCCGCGCGCCCCGCGCAAATCAGGGCCTGAAGGGCCGGAAACCAGCGCGGAGGGTCTGAGTTTGGGCGCCATGAGGGGTGCGGGGGATGGCGCATTATCAAAGGCTTACGAGGCAAATCAGGGCCGGAAGGGTCTGAGGGGCCCGAAAATGCGGGGTTCGCGCGTGCGCGCGAGATAAGGGGCAGCGACATGAGAGAACCCATTCTTGCGCGTACCTTTGATTTTCAAGCCCCTCGGGCCCTTCAAGCCCTGAGAGAAGAAAATAGGCTATCGAAGTCAGAGGGTTATGAGGCGGAAGGCAGCGAAGGAGCCGCCGTAGTCTCGGGCCCTGATAGGGCGGTGTCAGGCCCTTCGGGCCCTGCCTTCGAAATCCAAGATCAACATACGGGGGCCAACCCCGACAGGAGCCACAAGATGCAGGAGCGCGCGAT
>NZ_MUAV01000106.1:0-1079 GCF_003265965.1 Rhodovulum viride
CGGTGGGCGGCCCGTTCCTGACCGCGAACGAGGCCCGCGCCGAGGATGGCCGCGCCCCCGTCGAGGGCGGCGACCGGCTGAACCCCGCCGCGAACATGACCCGCAACGAAGATGCCGGGGCCGGAACCGAAGAGGACAAGGACTGATGGAAACGACGATTGCCAGCCTTCTGGGCGGGGCGCCGCTGGCGCTGGATCGCAGCTTCGGCGCGGGGCTTCTGGGCCTGCCGCTGCCTGCAATGCCTACCGCTGGCCCCGCGCTTTCCGGGCCGGTCGAGGTGGCCCGCGGCGAGCGCTTCGCGGTGGCGCGCGGCGTGGCAGTGATGCCGGTGCGGGGGGTGCTGACGCCCAATGCCGAGTTGCTGGAACGCTTCCTCGGCTGGGCGACCTTCGCGGGCATCGAGGCGTCCTGCGGGGCGCTGGCCTCGGCCGAGGACGTGGCGGCGGTGGTGATCGAGTTCGACACGCCGGGCGGGCTGGTGCTGGGGGGCGCGGCGGCGGCGGGCGCCATCGCGGCGCTGGCGGCGGTCAAGCCGGTCCATGCGCTGGTCAATCCGCTGGCGGCCTCGATGGGCTATCACCTGGCCAGCCAGTGCACGGATATCGCGATGACGCCCGGCAGCCTCGCGGGCTCCATCGGCGTCATGCGCCAGGCGGGCTGGCCGGTCGGGCCCGATGGCGGGGGCAACCGGTGGCAGATCTTCACCTCGACCCATGCCCGGGCCAAGCTGCCGAACCCCGAGACCGAAGGCGGCCGGGCCGAGATCCTGCGCGATCTCGATGCGCATGAGGCGGCCTTCCATACGGACGTCGCCCGCGGCCGGGGCATCGCCCCCGAGGATCTGGCAGCCCGGCTCTCGGTCACCGACGACCCGGCCGATGGCGGCGCCACCTTCGGGCCGGAAGCCGCCATCGCCCGCGGCCTGGCCGACCGGGCCGAGACCCGCGCGGCCTTCTATGACCGGATCTTCGCCGCCCACGCGCCGCGCCCGGCCGCACCCCGCCGGGCCACCGGCCGGGGCCATCTGGCGCAAGCCGCCGCCGCGCAGGCCCGCGCGGCTCTCTGACCGACCACTCACT
>NZ_MUAV01000107.1:0-1079 GCF_003265965.1 Rhodovulum viride
AGTGAGTGGTCGGTCAGAGAGCCGCGCGGGCCTGCGCGGCGGCGGCTTGCGCCAGATGGCCCCGGCCGGTGGCCCGGCGGGGTGCGGCCGGGCGCGGCGCGTGGGCGGCGAAGATCCGGTCATAGAAGGCCGCGCGGGTCTCGGCCCGGTCGGCCAGGCCGCGGGCGATGGCGGCTTCCGGCCCGAAGGTGGCCCCGCCATCGGCCGGGTCGTCGGTCACCGAAAGCCGCGCGGCGAGGTCTTCGGGGGCGATCCCCCGGCCGCGGGCGACGTCCGTATGGAAGGCCGCCTCATGGGCATCGAGATCCCGCAGGATCTCGGCCCGACCGCCTTCGGTCTCGGGGTTCGGCAGCTTCGCCCGCGCATGGGTCGAGGTGAAGATCTGCCACTGGTTGCCCGCGCCATCGGGGCCGACCGGCCAGCCCGCCTGGCGCATGACACCGATGGAGCCCGCAAGGCTGCCCGGGGTCATGGCGATGTCGGAACACTGGCTGGCCAGGTGATAGCCCATCGAGGCCGCCAGAGGATTGACCAGCGCATGGACCGGCTTGACCGCCGCCAGCGCCGCGATGGCGCCCGCCGCCGCCGCGCCCCCCAGCACCAGCCCGCCCGGCGTGTCGAACTCGATCACCACCGCCGCCACGTCCTCGGCCGAGGCCAGCGCCCCGCAGGACGCCTCGATGCCCGCGAAGGTCGCCCAGCCGAGGAAGCGTTCGAGGATCTCGGCATTGGGCGTCAGCACGCCCCGCACCGGCATCACCGCCACGCCGCGCGCAACCGCATAGCGCTCTCCCCGCGCGACCTCGACCGGCCCGGAAAGCGCGGGGCCAGCGGTGGAGGCGGTCGGCAGCGGCAGGCCCAGAAGCCCCGCGCCGAAGCTGCGATCCAGCGCCAGGGGGGCGGCGCCCAGAAGGCTGGCAATCGTCGTTTCCATCAGTCCTTGTCCTCTTCGGTCCCGGCCCCGGCATCTTCGTTGCGGGTCATGTTCGCGGCGGGGTTCAGCCGGTCGCCGCCCTCGACGGGGGCGCGGCCATCCTCGGCGCGGGCCTCGTTCGCGGTCAGGAACGGGCCGCCCACCG
>NZ_MUAV01000108.1:0-1044 GCF_003265965.1 Rhodovulum viride
CAGAACGTCGGCCTGAGGTGTGAGTGGCCCTTTCCCGTCGGTGCTCAGGCCACGCGGACAACCTCGGCGGTGCCGAGTGCATTGAAGCGATTGATAAGGGCGGCCCGGATGTGGATTTCGGAGGTTTGGCGATCGGGATCCCGCGCGGCGATGCGCTCACCGAAAGCCGTCAGGCATCGCATCTTGGCTTCCCCGCGGCTGCGAGCGTGATATCCGGTCCACCGCTTCCAGAATGCCCGACCGTAATAACGCGTGGCGCGCAGAGTTTCGTTGCGCGCCTTTGCAGCCGGGCAGTCCTCTTTCCAAGCCCGACCGTTCCTGCGGATCGGTATGATTGCCGTGCCGCCGCGCGCGATGACGGCGCTGTGGCAGCGGCGGGTATCGTAGGCACCATCTGCGGTCACGGTGCCAATGTCCTCGCCCTCAGGGATCTGGCCAAGCAGGTCCGGCAGGACGGGGCTGTCACCTTCCCGGCTCGGGGTGAACTCAACCGCGCGGATGTCGGATGTGGCAGTGTCCATCGCCAGATGCACCTTGCGCCATTGGCGACGACCCTGAACGCCATGCTTGCGGGCCTGCCATTCGCCGTCGCCAAGAAACTTGATGCCATTCGGCATTGTCCTCGGACCAATGGCGGTCAATGCCTCATTGTCCACCAGCAGGTTCAGCGGTCCGCCAGCACGGCGATAAGGGATCTGCACCTTCAGGGTCTTCTGCCTGCGGCACAGCGTCGAGTAGTCCGGAACAGGCCAATCCAGCCCAGCAAGGCGCAGGAGGCTCGCGACCATCCCGGCTGTCTGCCTGAGCGGCAGCTTGAACAGAATCTTGATCGACAGGCAGAACTGGATCGCGGCATTCGAGAACACCGGTGGGCGCCCCGGGCGTCCCTCATGCGGCGCGTGCCAGGCAATCTCCTTGTCCAGCCAGATCAGCAGTGACCCGCGCTTCCTGAGCGCATCGCTGTAGGTGGACCAGTTCGTCGTGCGGTAGCGGGCGGGCTTGGGCTTGCTCATGCCGCTCGTCTAACCGCATGGATTTCCGATG
>NZ_MUAV01000010.1:0-150047 GCF_003265965.1 Rhodovulum viride
CCTCATACGCCGCAGCGTCAATATGAGCCCCGGACACAAAATCCGGATCCGGCGGGTAGATATGCTCAGTCATCTCCGTGATCCCTCTGACTGGAGTAATACCGTCTTCTCCTGCGCCCGCCTTGTGTCGGCAGGTCGCCATTTCAGATGGCCAGGTATTCTGCCCTGAGGGCGTCGTTCTTCAGAACCTCGGCGGCGCTGCCGTCGAAAACGATCTGGCCCGTATCGAGTATGACGGCCCGGTCGGAAAGTTCCAAGGCCCGGATCGCGTTCTGTTCGACAATGACAGTGGTGATGCCCTGTTCCTTGATATGAACCAGCGTTTTCTCGATTTCGTCGACAATCACCGGGGCGAGCCCTTCATAGGGTTCGTCGAGAAGAAGCACCTTGATGTCGCGTGCCAGCGCCCGGGCGATGGCCAGCATCTGCTGTTCGCCGCCCGAGAGCGTCACGCCTTCCTGTTTGCGGCGTTCGCCGAGCCGGGGGAACAGATCGTAAAGCCGCTCGAGCGACCAGCCCACGGGCGGCACGATCTGGGCAAGTTGCAGGTTTTCCTCGACGGTGAGGCCCGGAATGATCCGCCGGTCCTCGGGCACCAGCCCCAGGCCCGCCGCGCTGGCCTGATGCGCGGCCATCGTGTGCAGGGGCGCATGGTCCAGCCAGATCTCGCCATAGGTGACCTGCGGGCTTGCCAGCCGGGCGATGGCGCGCAGGGTCGAGGTCTTGCCCGCGCCGTTCCGGCCCAGCAGCGCCAGGATCTCGCCCTCGTGGACGTTGAAGCTGACGCCCTGCACGATGTAGCTTTCGCCGTAATAGGCATGCAGATCGTAGACCGACAGAAAGGCCGGTGCCGTGGCGGCCTGGTTGGCGTTCTTGTTGAAGTCGGGTTTGACGTTCATCTGATCCCCCTCAATGCGCCTGGCCCAGATAGGCTTCCTGCACCTTCGGATGGCCCTTGATCTTCTCGGGCACGTCCTCGACCAGCGGCGTTCCCTGGGCCAGAACCGTGATCCGGTCGGCCAGGCTGAACACGACATGCATGTCATGTTCGATGATCGCCATGGTGATGTTGCGCGTGGCCTTGATGTCCTTCAGCAGGTCGATGGTGTTGTTGGTATCGGCCCGCGCCATCCCGGCGGTGGGTTCGTCCAGCAGCAAAAGCTTGGGCTCCTGCACGAGGCACATCGCCATTTCCAGCCGCCGCTTGTCGCCGCGCGAGAGGCTCGAGGCCTGCATGCCCGCCTTGTCGAGCATGTTGACGTCGTCCAGCATCTGTTCGGCCCGGGCCACGATATCCCTTTCATGGGCCACGGTTTCGAAGGCATGCATCCGGAACGCCCCGTCGCGCTTGGCGAAACAGGGGATCAGGACGTTTTCCAGGACCGTCAGATCGCCGAAGATCTCGGGCGTCTGGAACACCCGGGAAATGCCCAGCTGGTTGATCTCGTGCGGCTTGCGCCCCAGCACCGACTGGCCGTCGAACATCACCGATCCGGTATCGGGGATCAGCTTGCCGACGAGGCAGTTCAGCAGCGTCGACTTGCCCGCGCCGTTCGGCCCGATGATCGCATGCACGGTGTTCTCGGCGACCGAGAGGTTGACGTCGCCCAGCGCCTGCAAGCCCCCGAAGCGCTTGTTGACGCCCTTGACTTCAAGAATGCCCATCGCTCGTTCTCCTCATTCGGCCATGTGCGGGGCGGCGGCCGGGCGGTGTTCGGGATCCTTGCGCTTGGGGCCGCCGGACTTGCGCCGCCGCACCAGCCGCCAGATCCGCTGCATCCCCTCGACCAGCCCGCCGGGCAGGAAGATCACCACCAGCATGAACAGGATGCCCAGCGTCAGGTGCCAGCCCTTGCCCACGAAGGGGTGGAAGCAGGCGACGATGAAATCTTCCAGCCCGTCGGGCAGGAAGGCAAACCAGCCATGCAGGATGCCGTCGTTGATCTTCGAGAAGATGTTCTCGAAATACTTGATGAAGCCCGCGCCCAGCACCGGTCCCATCAGGGTGCCCGCGCCGCCGAGGATGGTCATCAGCACGACCTCGCCCGAGGCGGTCCACTGCATCCGCTCGGCGCCCGCCAGCGGGTCCATCGCCGCCAGCAGCCCGCCCGCAAGCCCGGCATACATGCCCGAGATCACGAAGGCCGCCAGCGTATAGGGGCGCGAGTTGAGCCCGGTATAGTTCATGCGCGTCTGGTTGGTCTTGATCGCGCGCAGCATCATCCCGAAGGGCGAGCGGAAGATCCTGAGGCTGATATAGAAGGCCAGGATCGCCATCACCGCGCAGAAATAATAGCCCACGTTGAAGGTGAAGACCCAGCCGCCCAGATCGACCTGGGCCGAGCTGCGCATCACCAGACCGAACAGATGCGGGCTGGTCGGCGCGCCGCTGCCCGCCAGGATCTGCGGGTCGCTGGCATAGACCTGCAGCCCGGTCTCGCCATTGGTGATTGGCGTCAGCACCGAATAGGCGAGGTTATAGCTCATCTGCGCGAAGGCCAGCGTCAGGATCGAGAAATAGATGCCCGAGCGGCGGAGCGAGATGAAGCCGATCAGCAATGCGAAGGCGGCCGAGATCACCACCGACAGCAAAAGCCCCGGCAACACGTTGTAGCCCAGCAGCTTGTACATCCAGACGACTGTATATGAGCCCACCCCCAGGAAGGCGGCATGGCCGAAGGACAGGTATCCGGTCAGCCCGAACAGGATGTTGAAGCCGATGGCGAAGATCCCGAAGATCGCGAATTTCTGCATCAGGTCGGGATAGCCCGCGTTGAACTGTGCAAGGCTCGAGCCTTCAGGGAAGGGTTGCAGAAGGATCGGGGTCAGCAGGGTCAGCGCGATCACGATCAGCAGGAAACGGGTATCTCTGGCACTCAGTCCGAACATTGGGTCAGTCCTCCATCACGCCCTTGCGGCCCATCAGCCCGCGCGGGCGGGTCAGCAGGATCACGATTGCCACGAGGTAGATGATCACCTGGTCGATGCCGGGGATCAGGCTTTTGACCTCGTTCATCGAGGCAAAGCTCTGCAGGATGCCCAGCAGGAACCCGGCCAGCACCGCGCCGGGCAGCGAGCCCATGCCGCCGACGACGACGACGACGAAGCTGAGCACGAGGAAATCCATCCCCATGTGATAATTCGGCGCGAGGATCGGCGTGTACATCACGCCCGCCAGCCCCGCCACGGCGGCCGCGAGCCCGAACATCAGGGTAAAGCGGCGGTCGATGTCGATGCCCAGCAGGCCCACCGTCTCGCGGTCGGCCATGCCCGCGCGCACGACCATGCCGAAGGTGGTGAATTGCAAAAAGGCGAAGACGCCGCCGATGATCACCAGCGAGAACAGGAAATAGACCATCCGCCAGTAGGGATAGATGATCACGTTGGGATCGAAGCCCAGCAGCGTGCCGAAATCGAAGCTGCCGGAAAAGGCCGAGGGCGCGCCGGTCTGGATCGGATTGGCGCCGAAGAAATACTTGATGATCTCCTGCAGCACGATGGCCAGCCCGAAGGTCACCAGGATCTGGTCGGCATGGGGCCGCTTGTAGAAATGCTTGATCAGCCCGCGCTCCATCGCAAAGCCGAGCCCGATCATCACCGGAATGGCCAGCAGGATGCCCAGCGGCACCGACCAGTCGACGATTGCGCCCCCCAGATCGGGGCCGAACCAGTGTTTGACATAGGGCACCTCGACCTTCAGCGGATTGCCCAGAAAGTCGGTGCGGGTCGGGTCGATCTCTTCATAGGACAGGCTCAGCAGGCGCTGCATCGTCACGGCGCAGAAGGCGCCGATCATGAACAGCGCGCCATGGGCGAAGTTGACGACCCCCAGCGTGCCGAAGATCAGCGTAAGCCCCAGCGCGATCAGCGCATAGGCCGAGCCCTTGTCGAGCCCGTTCAGGATTTGAAGGATAATGGCGTCCATGGTCCCATCCGTGATTGAGGGAGCGTCGGACCCGCCGGGTCCGGGGCGCGGTCCGGACCACGCGCGAAGGGCGCGGCCCGGCCGGTAGTATGTCAGGCAAGGGGGCGGGCGCTCAGGCGCCGTTGTTGCACTGGCCGAGGGTCGCCTCGGCGCCGCCGAACATCGGGTGATCCGGCGGATAGGTGACGTGATCGACCGGGGTGACCTCGACGATCTCGAGGATGTCGTACTTGGTCGACGGGTTTTCCTTGCCCTTCATGACCAGCACGTCCTTGAAGCACTGGTGATCCTCGGCGCGGTAGAGGACGGGACCGTTGCCCATGCCGTCGAATTCGAAGCCTTCCAGCGCCTCGGCCACAGCGCAAGGGTCGAACGACCCCGCCCGCGCCACGGCATCCGCGTAAAGCAGCGTCTGCACGTAGCAGGTATGGGCCGAGTTCGACGGCGGACGGCCGTATTTCTCGCCGAAGGACTTGACGAAGGCCTTGGTGCCCGGATCGGACAGCTGCCAGTTCCAGTTCATCGAGCCGTAGACGCCCTTGATGTTGTCGCCCGCGCCCTCGGCCATCAGTTCGGAATAAAGCGGCACGACGATCTCGAACTGCTTGCCGTTGACCTGCTTGTCGCGCAGGCCGAACTGCACCGCCTGGGTGATCGAGTTGATCATGTCGCCGCCGTAATGGTTCAGGACCAGCACATCGGCGCCCGAGTTCAGCACCGGCGCGATATAGGACGAGAAATCGCCCGCGCCGACCGGCGTCAGCACGTTGTTGACGGTCTGCCAGCCGATCGCCTCGGTCGAGGCCTGGATCGATTCCTGCTGGGTGTAGCCCCAGGTGTAATCGGCGGTCAAATGATAGGCGCGCCGGTCGGTGCCATAGGCCTTTTCCAGCACCGGCGTGAGCGCCGCGCCCGACATGTAGGCGTTGAAGAAGTGGCGAAAGCCGTTCTTCTTGCGGTCCTTGCCGGTGGTGTCGTTGGAATGGGTGAGACCCGCCATGAAGATGATGCCGGCTTCCTGGCAGAGGCCCTGCACGGCGACGGCGACGCCCGAGGACGAACCGCCGTTGATCATGACGACGCCGTCCTTCTCGATCATCGCCTTGGCCGAGGCGCGGGCGGCGTCCGACTTGGTCTGGGTGTCGCCGGTCACGTATTCGACCTGCTTGCCGAGGATGCCGGTGCCGTCCAGCGCCTTCGAGCTGAACGTGTTCAGCATTCCGCCATCGCCCATGCCGTTCAGATGTTCGACGGCCAGTTCCTGGGCGCGCAGCTCGTCGAGCCCCTCGTCTGCATAGGGGCCGGTCTGCGGCACGTTGAAGCCGAAGGTGACGGTGTTTCCGCTCGGGGCGTTGGTGAAGGCCCGGGCCCGCGAGGTGAAGATGGTGGGCAGCGCCAGTCCGGCGCCGGCATACGCACCTGTCTTGATCACGCCGCGGCGTGTCAGGGTCGATTTCGTCATGGGCATCCTCCCGTGATGCTTGAATGTCGGGCCCCTGCCTCCTCTTGCCGGAGCCCAGCGCTTTACAAAGCACATTCAGTATCGGGGGTGTCGCGAAAATAAGGCAACAACTGCTTTTCCCCGCAGGATTTTTTTGTAAACAATTACACAGGGGCCTTGGGAGGGGAGTCAATTAATTGTCTTGCAGGTGCAGAAAGCCCTTGTCGGGCAACAGGAAATCGCGATGCCCCGCAGCGCGCTGACCGGCACCCGGATTCGCGAACGCCGCACGATGATCGGCATGCGGCAGGCCGATCTGGCCCGTCTCGCCGGAATATCCCCGTCCTATCTGAATCTCATCGAGCACAATCGTCGCAGAATCGGCGGAAAGCTTCTGGTCGAGCTGGCCCGCAACCTGGGCGTCGAGGCCTCGGCGCTGACCGAGGGCGCGGGCGCCGCCCTGATCGATACCCTGCGCGAGGCCGCCGCGGGCCATGGCGAGGCCGAGGCCGACCTGCCGCGGCTCGAGGAATTCGCGGGCCGGTTTCCGGGCTGGGCCGGGCTGATCGCCGAGAGGCACCGCCGCGTGCGCGAGCTCGAACGCACGGTCGAGATGCTGACCGACCGCATGACCCATGACCCGTTCCTGTCGGCCTCGCTGCACGAGGTGATCTCGGCCGTGACCGCGATCCGCTCGACCGCGGCGATCCTGGCCGATACCGAGGATATCGACCCCGACTGGCAGCGCCGCTTTCACCGCAACCTCAGCGATGACAGCCGCCGTCTGGCCGAGGGTGCGCAGGCGCTCGTCGCCTATCTCGACGAGGGCACTGAAGATCCGGGCGTTCAATCCTCGCCGCAGGAGGAGGTCGAGGCCTTCCTGCGCGCCCGCGACTGGCATCTGCCGGAACTGGAACGCAGCCTGCCCCCCGATCCGGCGCGGATCGTGGCCGAGGCGCGCGAGCTGACCTCGGGGCCCGCGCGGGAACTGGCGCTGGCGCATCTGAAACGCTACCGGCGCGATGCCGAGCTGATGCCGCTTCAGCGGTTTTCCGAGGCGGCGCGGGGGGCGGCACTCGACCCGGGCGCGCTGGCCCAGGCTTTCGGGGTCGATCCGGGGGCGGCGTTCCGGCGGCTGGCCGCGCTGCCCGAGGATCGCGCGGGCGGGCCCGTGGGGCTGGTGGCCTGCGACGGCTCGGGCACGCTGACCTTCCGCAAGCCGGTCGAGGGGTTTTCGCTGCCCCGCTTCGGCGCGGCCTGTCCGCTCTGGCCGCTTTATCAGGCGCTGTCGCGGCCGATGGCGCCGGTCCGCGCGGTGGTCGAGCTGGGCGGCGCGACGCCGCAACGCTTCCTGACCTATGCGATCTGCCAGCCGGTTCTGGCGGCGGGATTCGACGGGCCGCAGGTGCTGGAGGCGGCGATGCTGATCCTGCCCGAGGGCACCGTTGCCCTGCCGCGGATGGCGGCGCAGCCGGTCGGCACCTCCTGCCGGATCTGCCCGCGCCGCGGCTGCGTCGCGCGGCGCGAGCCCTCGATCCTGGCCGACGGCTTCTGATGTCGGGTTTTGACAGGGACAGGCTTTGGGATGATAGTCGACAGACAAGCGGGGCACGAACGCCCGCACGGGGAGGGGAGAGACCGGGGATGGACAAGCGTGTCCTGCTGATCGAGGACGAACCGAACATCATCGAGGCGATCCGGTTCATCCTCGCCCGCGACGGCTGGCGCGTCGACACCCATGCCGACGGCACCACGGCCTTCGACCGGGTCGCCGAGACCCGGCCCGATATCGTCATTCTCGACGTGATGCTGCCCGGCCGGTCGGGCTTCGACATCCTGCGCGACATTCGCGCCGATGCCGGGCTTGGCGGGTTGCCGGTGCTGATGCTGACCGCCAAGGGGCAGGTCAAGGACCGCGATCTGGCCGAACGCATGGGGGCGAGCCGCTTCATGGCCAAGCCCTTCTCGAACACCGAGGTTCTGGCCTCGGTGCGGGAACTGACGGGCGTCTGAGATGGCCCGCGCGCCGCTGTTCCTGGCCCGCGAGGGGTATCGGCGGCGGCGGCTCGCGGACATGGCGCGGCTGTTGCCGGTGCTGGGGGCGGCGCTGTTCCTGGTGCCCGCGCTCGATGCCCGCGACGGGCTCGGGTCGGGCATGCTGATCTATCTGTTCAGCGCCTGGTTCGGGCTGATCCTCGCCTCGGCCTTCGTGTCTGCCCGGCTTGCGCGCGCGGCCCCGTCCGAGGGCGCGGAGCCCGCCGCCGAACCGCCCGAGGAGGTGTCATGATCGCCTTCGACATGCTCGTCGCGATCTGTCTTTTCTATGTGGCGATCCTCTTCGGCGTGGCCTTCCTGGCCGAGCGCGGCGGCAGGCGCGGCAGCAATGCCTGGCTGCGCTCGCCGCTGGTCTACACGCTGTCGCTGTCGGTCTACTGCACCGCCTGGACCTTCTACGGTGCGGTCGGCTACGCGGCGCGCTCGGGGCTGGAATTCGTCACCATCTATCTGGGGCCGACGCTGGTGCTGATCGGCTGGTGGTGGACGCTTAGAAAGCTGGTGCGGATCGGCAAGACCCAGCGGATCACCTCGATCGCCGACCTGATCTCGTCGCGCTACGGCAAGTCGAACATGCTGGGGGTGATCGTCACCCTGATCGCGGTCGTGGGCACGACGCCCTATATCGCACTGCAGCTGCAATCGGTGACGCTGTCCTTCGCGGTCTTTGCCGCCGCCGGTGCGCCGGGGCCGTGGCAGCTGGTCGACCTGAACGCCGCGGCCTTCAGCGTCGCCATCGGGCTTGCGGTCTTCACCGTCTTCTTCGGCACCCGCAATCTCGATGCCAACGAACGCCATCACGGCGTCGTCACCGCCATCGCGGTCGAGGCGGTGGTCAAACTGATCGCGCTGCTGGCGGTCGGCCTCTTCGTGGTCTGGGGCATCGGCGGCGGCGCGCAGGCGACGCTGGACCGGATCGAGGCCTCGCCGCTGGCGGGCATGCCGGTGGCGCCGGGACGCTGGATCGGGCTGACCTTCCTTGCGGGCGCCGCGATCCTGACGTTGCCCCGGATGTTCCAGGTGCTGGTGGTCGAGAACGAGGACGAACGCCATCTGGCGACCGCCGCCTGGGCCTTTCCGGGCTATGTCTTCCTGATGAGCCTCTTCGTGGTGCCCATCGCCGCGATCGGGCTGGCCGAGATGCCGCCCGGTGCCAATCCCGATCTTTTCGTTCTGACCCTGCCGCTGGCGCAGGGCCGGGACGGGCTGGCGACGCTGGCCTTCCTGGGCGGGTTCTCGTCGGCCACCTCGATGGTGATCGTGGCCGCCATCGCGCTGTCGACCATGGTCTCGAACCATATCGTCATGCCGCTTTTCCTGCACTGGACACGGTCGGGCGCCACCATGTCGGGCGATGTGCGCACGCTGGTGCTGCGCGCGCGGCGGCTCTCGATCGGGGGGGTGCTGCTGCTGGGCTATCTTTACTACCGGCTGACCGGCGGCAGCGAGGCGCTGGCCGAGATCGGGCTGATCTCGTTTGCGGGCGTGGCCCAGGTGCTGCCCGCGCTTCTGGGCGGGATCCTGTGGCGCGGCGCGACCCGCGCCGGGGCGCTGGCCGGGCTGACCGTCGGGTTTTCGCTTTGGGCCTACACACTGTTCCTGCCCAGCTTCGGCGAGGGCGCGGTGATGAGCGCGGGCCTTCTGGCCGACGGCCCCTGGGGCATCGGCTGGCTGCGGCCGCAGGGGCTTTTCGGGCTCGACGCGCTCGATCCGCTGGTCCATGCGGTGGTGTTCTCGATGGGCGCCAATGCGCTGGCCTTCACGCTGGTGTCGCTGCTGGATTTCCCCGGGCCCATGGAGCGGCTGCAGGCGGCGCAGTTCGTCAACGTGTTCGACCATTCGCCCGCCGGGCAGGGCTGGAGCCAGGGCCGCGCCGAGGCCGAGGACCTGCTGTTGATGGCGCAACGCATCCTTGGCGCGGACGATGCGCAAAGGCTGTTCCAGCGCGCCGCGGCCGATCAGGGCAAGCAGGGCTATCTGCCCGACACGACCCCCGAATTCCTGCGCGGGCTGGAACGCAAGCTGGCCGGGTCGGTGGGGGCGGCCACGGCCCATGCCATGGTCGGCCAGATCGTCGGGCGGTCGTCGGTCTCTGTCGAGGATCTGATGAAGGTCGCCGACGAAACCGCACAGATGATGGAATATTCCAGCCAGCTCGAAGCCAAGTCCGAGGAGCTGGCCCGCACCGCGCGGCAGCTGCGCGAGGTCAACGAGAAGCTGACCGAGCTTTCTGTGCAGAAGGATGCCTTTCTCAGCCAGATCAGCCACGAGCTGCGCACGCCGATGACCTCGATCCGGGCCTTTTCCGAGATCCTGATGGAAGACGATGCGCTGCCGCCCGAGCGTCTGGCCGACTACTCGCGGATCATCCATCAGGAAAGCATGCGGCTGACGCGGCTGCTTGACGATCTGCTGGATCTGTCGGTGCTGGAGAACGGCCAGGTGTCGCTGCATCCGCAGCCAGTCAGCCTGTCCGATCTCTTGGACCGGTCTGTCGCGGCGGCCGGGGGGCGGTCGGGCCGGGCGCCGATGGCGATCCGCCGCGATCCGGCGGCCGAGCGGGTAGATCTGGTCACCGATGGCGACCGGCTGAGCCAGGTCTTCATCAACCTCGTGTCGAATGCGCAGAAATACTGCGATGCCGCCGATCCGGTCCTGACCATTTCGGTGACCGAGGCCGAGGGCCGCGTAGCGGTCGATTTCGTCGACAATGGCAGCGGCATCCCTGATCGCAGCCAGTCGATCATCTTCGAGAAATTCTCGCGCCTGTCCGATCCGCGCAAGGCGGGCGGCGCGGGGCTGGGGCTTGCGATCTGCCGCGAGATCATGGTGCGGCTCGGCGGGTCCATCGTCTATCTGCCGGGGCGGGGCGGGGCGGCCTTCCGCGTGACGCTTCCGAGCCGCTGTGCCGAGGCGGCCTGAAATCGGTCGCATTTTAGAGGCAACCCTTTCTAAACCTTGAGCGGTCTATCACCGGGAAGAACCCTTCGGGAACGGCGATCGAGAACGGGCGCGACATGGCAGAGAACGGACATCAGGCAATCCTGCGGCGAATCCTCGGTGAAGACCGGGTGTCGCTTGGCGGGGCGCGGGGCGGCGGCAGCGATGGGGTCGCAGCACTCCGGCTCGAAACGGCACGCGCCACGCGCGAGTCCTTCGGGCTGACCGCCCTGGTCGAGGAATGCAAGGCCGAACGGACCGGCTTGCCGGAGATCGAGGCCGAAGTGACCGACGACTCGCTGGCGATCCTGCTGCGCGGCCCCGACGGGCGGCTTGGCCTCGTGGTCTATTCCGCCGATCTGGCGATGGCGCTTCTGGAATGGCGGCTGGTGGGCTTCCTGTCCGAAACCGCGCCGCCCGCGCGGGCCCTGACCGCGACCGACGCTGCGGTGCTGGCCGACCTGACCGACCCGATCCTGACCCGTTTCGCGCGCGCCATGAAAGAGGCCAGCGGCGCCGACTGGGCCAGCGGCTTTGCCCAGGGCGCGCGGATCGACGACCCGCGTCATGTGCCCTTGCTCATGGCGGCCGGGCGCTACCGACTGTACCGGCTGAAACTGTTGGCCGGGCGCGGGCGCAGCGGCGGCCTGATCATCGCCTTGCCCGAGGCGGCGCCGATGGCGCGGCCGAAGGCGGCCGAAAAGATCGCGCGGCCCTGGCCCGAGGCGCTGCGCGCCGGGGTGCTGGGGGCCGAGTTGTCGCTGAACGCGGTGCTCTGGCGGACCCGGATGTCGGCGGCCGGGGTTGCGCGGCTCAAGCCCGGTGCTCTGCTGTCGCTGCCCGCTGCGGCGCTGGGCGCGGTGCAGCTTGAAGGGCCGGGGGGCGTGGTGATCGCGGGTGGGCGGCTCGGTCAGGCCCATGGCGACCGCGCGATCAAGCTCGACAGCGAGGCCGGTGCGGCGGACGATCCGGGCTTCGGGGGCGGCATGCTGGACCAGGGCGGATTGGGCGCGGGTCTGCCCGGGGCCGATCCGCTGCAGATCGGGTCCGACCTGCCGATGGAGGATGGCGGCTTTCCCTTCGGCGAGGCGGCCGAAGAGGGCGGGCTCGACTTTGCGGCCGAGGGGTTCCCCGCCGGTGGGTTCGACCCCGGCGGCGAAGAGTTCCCGTTCGACCCGGGCGGGCTCGACAGCGATCTGGAAAACGCGCTGCAGAACGACCTCGACCTGAGCGGGTTCGGTTCGGCGCCGCTCGATCTGTCCGAGGAATTCCCCGCCGCTTCGGCCTAGATCGCGCTTTGGTCTCCGGCGATGCCTCCGAAGCGATCGGAAGTGCCGCGCGCGTCTCCGAACCGGCCCGGATTGCCCCGTGCGCGCGCCTGGCCAGCGGCGCGCAGCGTCCGTCAGCGGTAACGGCGTCGGATTGCCCTGCCGCGACGGCCATCACTGTCCCGGGTCGCCCACCGCGCGAGCTCCGAATGCGCTCCGCGCGATCTCGACCGCCCGAAGAGGCCCGTCCATGCCGGTGCCGGTGTATCGGTAGCGTCCCGTCGGCGCGGGGCCGGGGGGCGATCCCTTGAGCGGTCCGGATCAGTCGCGGCGTCTCAGCCAGTCCATGATCGCCGGGCGGACCGATTGCGCCCCGCTGGCGCGCGCCGTGTCGATCACCGCGCGGGCCTCGGCCAGGTTGCTGCGCCTCAGCATGTGCTTGACCGGGCCAATCGAGGCCGGGCGCATCGACAGCGACCGCAGGCCGATGGCCGCGAAACACAGCGCCTCGACCGGCCGGCCCGCATCCTCGCCGCAGAAGGACAGCGGTGTGCCGGTATCTTCGCAGCGCTTCACGATCTGCTCGAGGAAGCTCAGGAAGCTCACATTCAGCGTGTCGTACCGGCGCCGCACCCGCTCGTTCTCGCGGTCGGCGGCGAAGAAGAACTGTTTCAGGTCGTTGCCGCCGATCGAGATGAAGTCGGCCTCTTCGTAGAATTGCCGGGGAGAGAACGCCATCGAGGGCGTTTCCAGCATCGCGCCGATCTCGACCTTTTCGGGCAGCGGGCGTCCCAGCCGCCCCTCGCGGTCGATCTCGCACATCAGGTGGTCGCGCGCGATGCGGAATTCTTCGAGCTGCGCGACGAAGGGGAACATCACCGCCAGCGGCCGCCCGTTCGCGGCCCGGATCAGCGCCTGCAGCTGCATCCGCAGCACGCCGGGCCGGTCGAGCCCCACCCGGATCGCGCGCCAGCCAAGCGCGGGGTTCGGTTCGTCCTGCGGCTTCATGTAGGACAGCACCTTGTCCGACCCGATGTCGAGCGTGCGAAACACCACGCGCTTGTCCTCGGCCGCATCCATCACCCGGGCATAAAGCGCCGCGACCTCGCTGCGCTTCGGCACCTTCGAGCGGACGAGAAACTGCAATTCGGTGCGGAAGAGGCCCACGCCCTCGGCGCCCGAACTTTCCAGCGAGGGCAGGTCGGCCATCAGGCCCGCATTCATGTGCAGCGCGATCCGCTGGCCGCACAGCGTCAGCGCCGGTTCCTTGCGGATCGTGGCATAGCGCTGCTGCGCCTTGGCCTGCATCGCGATCTTGTCGTTGAAGGCGGTCGCGACGGTTTCCTCGGGCCGCAGATGCACGATGCCCTGTTCGCCATCGACGAGGATCGGGTCGCCGTTCAGCGCCTCGGTGGTGATCCGCTGGGCATTGACGATCAGCGGGATCGCCAGCGCGCGGGCGACGACGGCGGCATGGCTGCCGACCGAGCCCTCTTCCAGCACCACGCCGCGCAGCGACCGGCCGTAATCCAGCAATTCGCCCGGCCCGATATTGCGCGCGATCAGGATCGGGTCGGCGGGGCGCTCGGCGCCGGTATGTTCGCCCTGGCCGGTCAGGATGCGCAACAGCCGGTTCGACAGGTCGTCGAGATCGTGCAGCCGCTCGCGCAGATAGGGGTCGGGCACGGTCTGCATCCGTGCGCGCGCGGCCGACTGTTCCTTTTCCACTGCCGCCTCGGCCGACAGGCCGCGGGCGATGTCTTCCTCCATCCGCCGCTTCCAGCCGCGGGAATTGGCGAACATCCGGTAGGCTTCCAGCACCTGCAGCTGGTCCTTGTCGCCGCTGGGCGCCGCGTTCAGCATTTCGTCAACGGTGACGCGCAGCCGGTCTACGGCCTCGTGCAGGCGCCGCATCTCGGTCTCGAAGTCGTCGGCGATGGGGTTGGCGATGACGACGCGCGGCTCGTGCAGCCAGACATGGCCGACCGCCACGCCCTCCTGACCGACCGTGCCCTGGAACATCACCGGGCGCTGGTGCAGCGCGGCCAGCGCCTCGCCCTCGCCGACGAAGGCGCCAAGCTCGGTCATCTCGGCCAGCACCATGGCCACGACTTCCAGCGCATAGACTTCGTCGTCGGAATATTGCCGGGCTTCCTTCGACTGCACGACCAGCACGCCCAGCCGTTCGCCCAGCCGCTGGATCGGCACGCCGAGGAAGGCCGAGAAGATTTCCTCGCCGGTCTCGGGCATGTAGCGAAAGCCGCGTTCCTGGGGCGCGTTGCCGGTGTTGATCGGGCGGGCGGTCTTGGCGACGCGGCCCACCAGACCCTCGCCGACGCGCAGCCGGGTCTGGTGCACCGATTCGGGTTTCAGGCCCTCGGTGGCGCACAGTTCCAGGGTGTCGGCATCGCGAAACAGATAGATCGAGCAGACATGGGTACCCATCTGCTCGGCGATCAGCGCCGTGATCCGGTCAAGCCGTTCCTGGCCCGCCGCCGGCTCGGCGAGGGTTTCGCGCAGGCGAACAAGCAGCCTACGGCTTGCGCTTTCAGTCGGGTCGGGCATTTGCCCCCGTATTAGCCTGCGTTTTCCAATTTGAACGCATCATGGAGAGCTTGCACGGCAAGTTCCATATATTTCCGGTCGATCAGGACGGAAATTTTAATCTCGGAAGTTGTAATGACCCGGATGTTTATTCCTTCGGCGGCGAGCGCATCGAACATGGTCGAGGCGACGCCCGCATGGCTGCGCATCCCGATGCCCACGACCGACACCTTGGCGACATCGGTATCGGCCACCAGCTCGCGGAAATTGACCTCGCCCGCGTCCTTGGTCTTGTTCATGGCCTCGCGGGCGCGAGCGACCTGATTGACCGGACAAGAGAAGGTCATGTCGGTGCGCCCCTCTTCCGAGATGTTCTGCACGATCATGTCGACATTGACGCCCGCCTTGGCCAGCGGCCCGAAGATCGCGGCGGCGATGCCGGGGCGGTCGGCCACCGAGATCAGCGTCATCTTGGCCTCGTCGCGCGAATAGGCGACGCCGGAAACCACGTTCTGTTCCACAATATCCTCCTCGTCGCAGACGAGCGTGCCCGAGTTTTCGTCGGTGTCCTCGAAACTGGAAAGCACCCGCAATTTCACCTTGTAGCGCATCGCCAGCTCGACCGAGCGGGTCTGCAGTACCTTGGCGCCGAGGCTCGCGAGTTCCAGCATCTCTTCGAAGGCGATACGGTCGAGCTTGCGCGCCTTGTCCTCGATCCGCGGGTCGGTGGTGTAGACCCCGTCGACATCGGTGTAGATGTCGCAGCGCGCGGCGTCGAAGGCGGCGGCGAAGGCCACGGCCGTGGTGTCCGACCCGCCCCGGCCCAGCGTGGTGATGCGGCCCTCGGGGCTGATGCCCTGAAAGCCCGCGACCACGGCGACCTTCATGCCCTCGGCGAATTTCTGGTCGATATTGTCGCGCGGAATGGCCTCGATTCGCGCCGCCGAATGGGCCGAGCTGGTTTTCAGCGGCACCTGCCAGCCCTGCCAGCTGCGCGCGGGCACGTCCATTTCCTGAAGCGTCAGCGCCATCAGCCCGGCGGTCACGTTCTCGCCGGAACTCACGACGGCATCGTATTCGCGTGCGTCGAACAGCGGCGAGGTCTGTTCGACCCAGCCGACCAGCTCGTTCGTCTTGCCGGACATGGCCGAGACCACGACGATCACGTCATAGCCCCGCTCGACCTCGCGTTTGACCTTCTCGGCGGCATTCCTGATCCGCGCGAGATCGGCCACCGAGGTGCCCCCGAATTTCATCACCAGAACCGGCATCGTCGCCCGTCTCGTCCCTGCGCTTTCGTTCCGGGATGCTCTATGGGAAGGCGCGCCGGAGGGCAAGATCAATAGGGATGGGGGCGCCCGTCCCAGGTCTCGAAACAGCCGGTCGTCTCGAGGCTCAGCGCCTCGAACCGGGCGGCCAGCCCCTCTGCCGCTTCATCGGCCGAGATATCACCGCCTTCGCCGCCCATGTCGGTGCGCACCCATCCGGGATGGTAGATTCCGACGGCGATGCCGCGCGGTTTCAGGTCGGCGGCGAGGTTGCGCCCGAGATTGAGCGCGGCCGCCTTCGAGGCGCGATAGATATAGGACCCGCCGGGCGCACGTTCGTCCGAGGCCATCTGCGACGAGATGATGGCGATCCGCGGCCGGTCCGACCGGTTCAGCAGGGGCAGCATCGCCTGCACGGTCAGGAAGACGCCGGTCACGTTGGTGGCAAACATCTGCGCCCACATCTCGGGCGGATAGCCGTCGTCCGGCGTCTGGTTGCGGTCGAGAAAGGCGCCCGCGTTGCAGACCAGAAGGTCGAGCGCGGCGTCGCCCAGGCTTTCGGCCAGCCCGCGCTGCGCCTTGGGGTCGGTCACATCGAGCGGCATCCAGCGCGCGCCCTCGACCCGGGGCGGATCGTCGGTCCGGGCGGTGCCGATGGGTGCGAGGCCGCGTTCGGCGTAAAGCTGAAGCAGTCCGAGGCCGATGCCCCGGTTGGCGCCGGTGATCAGGGGGGTCATGGCGGGGTCCTTCAATTGGTCTTGCGGCGGGGCAGGAAGGGCAGGGGGGCGACCGGGATCCCGTCCTCGATCAGCCGCAGCGCCTCGTCGGCGCGGGCTTCGCCATGGATCGGGCGTTCGGGGCTGAGACCGGCATGCATGTCGCGCGCCTCCTGCACGAAGCGAAGCCCGACATAGTCGGATTTTTCCTCGATGCGTTTGCGCAGATCCGCCAGGGCCTGCTCGGCCGGGTGTGCCGGGGCCGAAAGCGTCGGCGCCGATTGCGTCCGTTCGGGTGGGGCGGGGTCGGCCCCGGGCCGGTCGGTCGCGACGTTCGGCGCCATCAATGCCTTCGAGACGGTGCCATTGCCGCAGACCGCACAGGTCACATGGCCGCCGGACAGCAGCGTGTCGAAGGCCGAGGCCGACTGGAACCAGCTTTCGAAGCGGTGCCCGTCGGCACAGGTGAGAGCATAGCGGATCATTCGAAAATCCTGTTGGCAGGACAGGGCGATACTTATGCGCCCGGGCCGGGATTGCAACGCCGCGCTTGACCTGAGGGCGCGACGGAATAGGTGCAGTTTCGCACGAATACAGCACATGGATGATCCCTGATGCGCCCCACCATACTTCCGGTTGTCGCGGCTGTTCTCCTGTGCGCCGGTCCGGGCGCGGCAGACGGCTTTCGGTTCGCCTCTATCGACGGTGGCGAGATCGATCTTGCGGCCTTTCATGGGCAGCCGGTGCTGGTGGTCAACACCGCCTCGCAATGCGGCTTCACCCCGCAATATGACGGGTTGCAGGCGCTTCAGGACCGGTACGGCCCGCGCGGGCTGGTGGTGCTGGCGGTGCCTTCGGATGATTTCAAACAGGAACTGGCCGACGAGGCGGCGGTGAAGGAGTTCTGCGAGGTCAATTTCGGGCTGACCCTGCCGATGACCGAGATCACCCATGTGAAGGGCCCCGAGGCGCATCCCTTCTACCGCTGGATGGCAGAGGCGCACGGGTTCACCCCCGGCTGGAACTTCAACAAGGTGCTGCTGGACGGCGAAGGCCGCCCGGTCGCGACCTATGGCGCGTTCACGACGCCGAAATCGGCGAAGCTGATCGCGCGGATCGAAAGCCTTTTGCCGGAATAGGATCGAAACGGTGGCCGACCGCCGTAATGGCTGTCGTAAAACTGTCAGAAATCGAGGCGCGGCGCAGAGCGCGAAGCGCACCGTCGTCGATTGGGTCTTCCGGCGTGCCGTCTTTGCAGGGGTGTTTGGAGCGGTTTTAAATACGGTTTCATGATTGCGTCGGTTATCGGGAAGAAATTCCGTTTCGACCTGTAACACATGACCCTGAAAGGTAAATCGTAATAGGCGCGGGCAGGTTGAGAAACGCGCGCGGGTTGAAATGCGGCGCTTTGGAGGCCATCTTTCGCGAGTGTCGATTTGACCGTTCCCGGAGCCTTCGCATGATCCGCGCCTTTGCCGCAATCGCCTTGCCGCCAGAGATCCGCGAAAACCTCATGCGGCTACAGGCCGGGCTGCCTTCGGGGCGCCCGGTGCCGCCGGAAAACCTGCATCTCACACTTGTTTTTCTTGGCGAACTTCCCGAGCCGGTGCTTGAGGACGTTCATCTGGCCTTTGCCGCAATCCGGGCCGAGCGGTTCGATCTGACGCTGTCGGGGCTGGGGCTTTTCGGCGGGGCGCGACCGCGCAATCTGCATGCCTGCCTGGCCGAAAGCGTAGCGCTTTGTCATTTGCAGGCGCGGCTGGAAACGGCTGCGCGACGCGCGGGCGCGTCGCCGGAACGGCGGCGCTTTTCCCCGCATGTCACGCTGGCCACACTGCGGCCGGGGCGGGGCGATCCGGGGCGACTGGAACGGGCCGTGATTGCAGGTTCGGACTTTCGGGCCGGGCCCTTTCCGGTCGAGTCTTTCGGACTTTATCGGTCCGAGCTTGGGCGAAATGGGGCGGTTCACACGGAATTGGCCCAATATGCGTTATTCTCTTCGCAGCTTGCATTTCCTGAGCCATAATACCGTAAAAAGGGAGGAGACATGTTCTGGACCGTTCACCCCGGGCACGGGCTCGGGTCATTGTCCTTTGGGATGACCCCCGAAGACGTGAAAGCGCAGCCGGGCCTTGGCAGGCCCGGGCATGTCTATCGCGGCAGCCGCGGCCGGGTCATGGAATATCGTGGCCTTTCCGTCCCAATCTGCGAATACGGTCCCGGAGGGCTGAATTGCATCATCGCCGGACGCAAGGTGGCGGGGGTCAGGTTTCAGGGAACGAACATCTTCGACACCGATCCCGAGGCCATCGTGCGGCTGATGGAAACCCGGCTGGGGGCCGCCCAGCTTTGCCAGGAACAGCTGTGCTTTCCCAAGGCGGGCCTGTTGCTGGGCGGGTTCTTCGACGCGCATGACAAGTGCTTCTTCCGTCCCGACGCCGAATATCACGACGAGCGGAGCGTGACGATCTACATGCCCGGCGCCTGCGGCCTGTCCTGCGAGACAGAGCACGAGCTGGTGAGCTTTCTCTAGCGGACAGGTCGCGGCTCAGGGCTGGGGGACGCCGCCCCCCAGCACCTCGGCGAACCAGGCGCTGTCGATATTCCCGCCGCAGAGGATCACGCCGACCCGGCGGCCCGCCATCATCTGGCGTTCCTGCATCAGCGCGGCAAGAGGCGCCGCGCCCGCGCCCTCAGCCACGTTATGGGTCGCCCGGAAATATAGCCGGATCGCGTCGGCGATCTCTTCGTCCGAGACCGAGACGATGCGCTCGGCGCCCGCCGAATAGATCGCGAAAGCCTCCGCCACCGGCACCCGCACCGCCAGCCCGTCGGCGAAGGTGCGCGCGGTGGGGGTCTCGACCAGATCGCTCGCGGCCATCGAGCGCAGCACGCAATCGGCGTTCTCCGACACCACGCCGACGATCCGGGTCGACAGCCCCAGCGCATCGCGCGCCGCGATGGTGCCGCAGATGCCCGACCCGCAGCCGATCGGCACATAGACGGTGTGCAGGTCGGGCTGGGCGGTGAACAATTCCTGCGCATAGGTCGCGACGCCCCGCACCAGCTCGCGGTGGAAGGGCGGCACCGGGACCAGCCCTTCGGTTTCTGCGACGCGAAAGGCCTCTTCGCGGGCGGTGTCGAAATCGGCGCCGAAGATCCGCAGATCGGCGCCGAAGGCCCGCATCGCGGCGTTCTTTTCGACCGAATTGCCCTCGGGCACGTAGATCCGCGCGGTCATGCCGGCGGCGCGGGCGGCCAGCGCCTGACCCTGTCCGTGATTGCCGCGGGTCGCGGTGACGATGCCGGGGCAGTCGGGTTGCGTGCGGGCCAGCCAGTCGATGAAGGTGATCGCGCCGCGCAGCTTGAAGGCACCGGTGGGTGTGTGGTTCTCGTGCTTGACCCAGACCTCGGTGCCTGTCGCCTCGGCCAGCAGCGGCCATGCATACTGTGGCGTCGGCTGCATCCGGGCATGGACGAGCCGGGCGGCCTCTTCCAGGTCGTCGAGCGAAAAGAGCGGGTCAGCCATCGCAGGTGTCCTTTGCATCAGAGGCAGTCAGCAGGCGGTCGAGCGCATCGACCAGCGTATCGGGGCCGGGGGCCTCGGCCCTGAGCGCCGCGATCGTGCGTTGGGCAAGGGCGGCGCGGCGGGTCTGTTCGGCACCGTCAAGCGCGGCCAGCGCGGCGGCCAGATCTTCGGCCCCGGCGACCGGGATCGCGGCGCCCGCGCGGTCGAGCGCGGCATAGGTGTCGGCGAAATTCGCGACATGGGGGCCGTGCAGGATCGCCGAGCCCCCGGCCGCGGGCTCGAAGGGGGTATGACCGCCCTTCGGCACCAGCGACCCGCCGACGAAGCTGGTCCCGGCCAGCGCGACCCAAAGCGCCATCTCGCCCATCGTGTCGGCCAGCAGCACCGGCCGCGCCGGGCCGGGGGTTTCGCCTTTGGAACGTGTGGCATGATCGAGCCCGGCCCGGGCGATCAACGCGGCGATCTCGGGCGCGCGGCGCGGATGGCGCGGGACCAGGATCAGGCGGGCGCCGGGATCGGCGCGGTACCGTGCGGCGAAGGCGGCCAGCACGGGGGCCTCTTCGCCCTCATGGGTCGAGGCCGCCAGCAATGTCTGCGCCCGGGGCAGCAGCGGCGCAAGACGTGCCAGCGCGTCCGGATCGGGCACCGGGGCGGGCGCAAAGGCCTTGAGGTCGATTACCGGGCCGATCCGGTCGGCGGGCAGGCCAAGGGCGGCAAAGCGGTCGCGCGACCCGGCATCCTGCGCCGACAGATAGCTGATCGCCCCGGTCAGCCGCCGCGCGAGCCCTGGCAGCCGCTCCCAGCGCGCGGCGCTGCGCGCCGACAGTCGTGCGCCCGCCACCAGCACCGGGCGGCCCTGCCGCGCCATCTCGGACAGGCGGTTCGGCCAAAGCTCGCTTTCGATCAGGATCAGCGCGCGCGGCTGCCAGCGGGCCGCGAAACGCCGCAGAGTCCAAAGATAGTCGTAAGGGGCAAGCCGCACCGCGACCCGGGGCAGGTCCCAGCCCGCGACCAGCGCGCGGCCGGTCAGGGTGTTGCAGGTCACCACCAGCGCCAGGTCGGGCCGACGCGCCAGCAGCCGCTCGATCAGCGGCCGGGCCGAGGCCAGTTCGCCATTCGAAGCCCCATGCAGCCAGACTGTCGGCGTGCGCGCCCCGCGCGGCCCGGCCAGCCCAAGCCGGTCACTTGCCTGCGCGCCCTCGCGCCAGAGCCGCAGCGCAAGCACCGGGGCCGCAAGCATCAGAAGCAGCCGGTAGCCCTGGAAGGCGACGGATCGAGAGGGGCGGGCGGGGGGCGACACAAGGCCTCCGGAGCGGACGGTTGGGGTGCCTGGGACAGCAGGAACAGGGCGATACGGGTCGGTGTACAAAGGGTTACGTGCCCGATGCCGGACTGGCAAGGCACCGCGCGTGCGGCCTGTTTCCCTCTTGCCATACCTTCCCGGTCATGGGGTGTCAGGCCATTGCCGCGCGCAGACTTCTGTGGCATCACCGGATCTGGAAGATTTCGAACTGGAGAGTTCAGCCGCATGGCCGATTACGCTGCCCGCCGCGAAGCGATGGTCGATACTCAGGTCCGCCCCGCGGACGTCACCCGTCTGCCGATCATCGAGGCGATGCTGGCCGTGCCCCGCGAGGCCTTCGTGCCCGCCCGCCTGAGCGAGGCCGCCTATATCGGCGAAAACCTTCCCCTGGCCCATGACCGCGTGCTGCTCGACCCGCGCACCTTCGCCAAGATGCTTGAGGCGGTCGATCTTACGGACGGCGATCTGGTGCTCGATCTGGGCACGGGGCTTGGCTATTCGGCGGCAGTGATGGCGCGGATGGCCGATGCGGTGGTGGCGCTGGAAGAAGACGGCACCATGGCGCGCGAGGCCGAGGCGACCCTGGCCGAACTGGGCGTCGACAATGTTGCGGTCGAGGTCGGCCCGCTGACCGAGGGCGCGCCCAAGCATGGCCCCTATGACGTTATCGTGGTCGAGGGGGCCATCGAGGAATTGCCCCAGGCCATTGCCGATCAGCTGAAGGAGGGCGGCCGCATCGTCGCGGTCTTCATGGAAGGCGCCCTGGGCGTGGTGCGCATCGCCTGGAAGGTCGAAGGCGCGCTGAGCTGGCGGTTTCTGTTCAATGCAAGCGCCCCGGTGATGCCGGGGTTTATCCGCGCGACGGAATTTCAGTTCTGACACGTGGGAGACATAAAAGAGCCGCATCGAAGAAGGGCGGCCTGACAAAGGCAAAAAGCCAAACGAGGCACGGATATGAGCAGTTTCCTTCGATATTTCGCCGGCACGGCTCTGTCGGCCTCGCTGTCGCTCTGGGCGTGCGGGGCGGCCCAGGCCGAGACCCTGACCGACGCCCTGATCGCGGCCTACAAGAATTCGCATCTGCTTGACCAGAACCGGGCGCTCCTGCGCGCGGCGGACGAGGATGTTGCCCAGGCGTTGGCGACCCTGCGCCCGGTGCTCGCCTTCGCGATGTCGGGGACCTATACCGACCCGGCCTCGGCGGCGAACGGGTTCCAGAATACCAGTGCCTCGGCCGAACTGACGGCAACGCTGACAGTGTTCGACGGCGGGCAGAACCGGCTGGCGCTTGATGCCACCAAGGAAACCGTGCTGGCCACGCGCTCGGCGCTGATCGGGATCGAACAGGACGTTCTGCTCTCGGCGGTTCAGGCCTATATGGACGTGTTCGCGGCGCTGCAGAATGTCAGCCTTGCCGAGAACAACACCCGGCTGATCTCGGAAGAGCTGCGCGCCACCGAGGACCGGTTCGAGGTCGGCGAAGTGACCCGCACCGATGTGTCGCTGGCGCAATCGGCTTTGGCCGAGGCGCGGTCGAACCTCGTTGCGGCCCAGGGCGCGCTGGCGACGGCGCGCGAATCCTACAAGCTGGCGGTGGGCCATTATCCGGACACGCTCAGCGGCATCCCGAACCTGCCCAGCGTGCCCACCTCGCCCGAGGCCGCGCGTGCGGTGGCCGTGCAGACCCATCCCGACATCATCCAGGCTCAGCACAACGTCACAGTGGCCGAGCTGAACCTCGCGCGCGCCAAGGCCGCGCAGGGACCCAGCGTGACCGCCTCGGTGGGCTACCAGCGCGATGACAATTCCGATGAAGGCGTGACCGGCCAGGTCAAGCTGTCCCAGACGATCTATGCCGGCGGCCGGCTTTACGCGGCCGAGCGTCAGGCCATGGCCAATGTGCAGGCGAACCGGGCCGGGCTGTTGCAGACCGTGCGGCTGGTCGAGCTTGACGTGGGCAATGCCTGGTCGGGTCTGGCCGTGGCGCGGGCCCAGCTTGGCGCCAGCGACCAGCGGATCGAGGCGGCGCAGCTGGCCTTCGACGGAACCAAGGAAGAGGCCCGGCTGGGGGCTCGCACCACGCTGGACGTGCTGGATGCCGAACAGGATCTGCTCGACGCCCGCACCGCACGGGTGCAGGCCGAGGCCGACCAGTACACGGCCGTCTACAGCGTGCTGTCCTCGATGGGCCTGCTGACCGCCAAGCATCTGGGGCTTGGCATTCCGACCTACGATCCGAATGCCTATTACAACGCGGTCAGTTCGGCGCCGCCGAAAAGCCTTCAGGGCGGCAAGCTCGACCGCGTTCTGCAAAGCATCGGCCGCAACTGACGCGCCCGCCGGTTGTGTCCGGGGGGCGAAGGGTCTAGGCTTTCGCCCCGTAAGGTTAACCGTCTTTCCGGTACGGAGCCGTTCCATGGCCGAAACGCGCAGCATCGTCGATCCCGCCAGTCTTCGGCCAACGGCAATGGCCCAGGAGCCGTCGCGCCCCCGTCTGGGCCGCCTGGTGCTGACCCCCAACCTCCGCGTGCGGGCCGAAACCGAGACCTCCGGATCGGCACGCCCGGTTCCGGTCCTGCTGCGCGGGCCGCTGGCCTGCGAGACGGGGCCCGATGTGGACCCGGGCGCCGCGCGCAAGCGCGCTGCTGCCGTGGCCGATCTCGCCGAGGCCAACCGGCGCGAGGCGGCTTCTCTGGAACGCCGGATCGCCGAGCTGGAGGCGGCGATGGCGGGGGCCGAGGCTGATTGGGAAGATCCCGAGATCGACGAGGGCTGGCTCGATGCCGGATGGGCCCGGCCCGGCCCCGTGCCAGTCGTGGCGGGGCAATCAGAGGGAACCCTGGCCGATGCCGCCGCGGTGCGGGCACTGGTCGCCGAGGTCGTCCGGCAGGAACTGCGCGGGGCGCTGGGCGAGGGCATCAGCCGCAATCTGCGCAAGATGGTGCGCCGCGAAATCGCCCGCGCCCTGACCGAACGCGATCTCGACTAGGCCGGCCCGTTTCCCCGCAAATCGCAGACGGCAGGGTGCAGGACCCTGCAAACGAAAAACGCGCCCTTTTGGGCGCGCGTTTCGGTGTAAACCGGCATCGGAGGGTCAGGCGGCTTCGGCCTGCTCCTGACTGTGGCGGCGTTCGCTTTCCTCGCGCGACAGGGCAACAGAGGTCCGCACACCGCGCGACACGAATTCCATGAGACCGCGAACGACCCGTTCATTCGGATCGATCCCGGCGCAGGACAGGACTTCGCGACCGTCGCGAGACCGCGCCCAGCGGGCGATCTGCTCGGGGCCGTTGCCATATTTCTTGTCGTCCGCGATTGCGTCATCCAACGCGGCGAGCACCACAGCAGCGAACAATTTCCGGGCACGATGCCCCTGTTCGTGATTGAACGCCGTGCCATCAACGAAATCGACCATCTCGTCGTCCTTTTATTCTTGCTCTTGCATTTCGGGCGTGCGGCCGAATATGACGCTTTTGCTGCGATTCGGTATTCTCCATTTGGCAGACCGGCCATGCACTCAGCGCATGGCTCGCCCGCAGAAGAGACCGGATCTAGTCGCCTTGCCAGCTCGACACCGACAAGATATAGGTGCCGCCGAATGGCGATCAACCTTCTCTTAAGAGTTCCCGCATGGCCAAGATCAACGGCAACGAAATCCGTCCCGGTTACATTCTGGACCATGACGGCGGGCTGTGGGCCGCGGTGAAGGTGGACCATGTCAAGCCCGGCAAGGGCGGGGCCTTCGCCCAGGTCGAGCTGCGCAACCTGCGCACCGGCACCAAGCTGAACGAACGCTTCCGCAGCGCCGACAAGGTCGACCGGGTCGAGCTGGAGCGGAAGGACCAGCAGTTCCTCTATGAATCCGAGGGTATGCTGGTGGTGATGGATACCGACAGCTACGAACAGACCGAACTGCCCGCCGATCTTCTGGGCGACCGTCGCCCGTTCCTGCAGGATGGCATGACCGTGGTGGTCGAGTACTACGAGGCCGAGGCGCTGAACGCCACGCTGCCGCCCAAGGTCACCTGCCGGATTGCCGAGACCGAGCCGGTGGTGAACGGCCAGACGGCAGCGAAGAGCTTCAAGCCCGCGCTGCTGGAAAATGGCGTGCGGGTGATGGTCCCGCCCTTCGTGGGACCGGGCGAAGAGATCATCGTCAACACCGAAACCATGGAATATTCCGCCCGGGCCTGAGGGCGCTGGCTTACGCGCCCAGCGGGGTCAGGCAGCGTTCGACCAAGCTGCGATAGCCACCGCCGAACAGCCGCAGATGCACCAGCGCGGGCCAGAGCTGATAGACCGCCCGCCGCTCGGGCCAGCCCGGGGCCGACGCGCCGTAGCGGTCGCGAAAGGCCGGACCCGGCGTTCCGAAAAGCTCCAGCATTGCCAGATCGACCTCGGCATCGCCATGATAGCAGGCGGGGTCGATCAGCGCGGCGCCTTCCGCTGTGAACAGCACGTTGCCGGTCCACAGATCGCCATGCAGCAGCGACGCTGTCGGCCGGTTTGGGAGCAGATCGCCAAGCCGCAAGGCCAGCGCCTCGACCCGGCGGGCGATGTCGGCGGGCAGCGCCTCGGGCCAGGCCAGAAGCCGCCGGTCGGTCCAGAATCCCGGCCAGTCGCCCGAGGCGCGGTTTGGGAGCGCGGCCGGGCCGAAGGCATAGTCTTCAGGCCAGCCATAGGCTGCGCCCCTCGTCGCATGCAGCCGGGCGAGCCCGTCGCCCAGGGCCGCCCAGCCGTCGGGCGTGGCGCGGATTTCGGCCAGGTATTCCAGGACCAGCAGACCCTCGGTCCCCGCGATGACCTGCGGCGCGGGCGCGCCGGTCGCGGCGATGGCCGCCAGCATCCGGGCCTCGGTCGCGACCCGCGGGCCGGTCTTGGCCACAACCTGCCGGCCGTCACTCAGGGCGACCCGGACCACCTCGGACAGATCGCCGCCCTGCAGCGGCGTGACCCGGGCGACAGGGACGCCCAGCAGTGCCTCGAGCGCCGCGCGGTCAGCCATCCGGCCAAAGCACCGTCGCCGTTCCCGCCGTCATCCGGGGCGCCACCCGGTCGAAGCGCAGATGCGCAATCGCCAGATCGCCCGCGCGGGTGAAGAGCGTACCGGCCTCCTTGCCATTCGCCTCGATCGGCGTGCCAGGCGGGGCCGTGCCCTCGATGCCGACGGTCGCGAGCCCCTTGCGCAGTTCGGTCTTGTGCTTCATCCGCGCGGTGACTTCCTGGCCGACATAGCAGCCCTTGCGGAAATCGACGCCATGCAGCCGCTCGAACCCGGCCTCGAGGATATAGCTAGCGTCGGGGATCAACTCGATCCCGGTCTCGGGGATGCAATGCGCCACGCGGATCGCGTCCCAGTCGGCGACGGGCGGGGTGCCGGGCGTGTCGGAATAGGCGCGCCAGCCCAGCGCCTCGTGGCGCGGGTCGGGCAGGGCGCCGTCGGGGGCGGGGCCAGGCCCGCGCAGCACGTTCAGACCCGAAGGCGCGATCTGCACGTCGGCGCGCAGCTTGTACATCGAAAGCCGCCGTGTCAGCGCCTCGGCGATCTGCGCGCTGACGTCCAGCAGGATCGCCCCGTCGCGTTCGGTCAGCAGGAAATCGGCCAGATACTTGCCCTGCGGGCTGAGCATCGCGGCATAGACAAGCCGCCCCTCCAGCGCCGTGACGTCGTTCGTGACCAGCCCCTGCAGGAACTTCGCGCGATCCGCGCCGGTGATCTTCAGAACCGTCCTGTCCGCCGCCTGCTCGCCCGTCATGGTCCGCCTCCCGCTATGCCGTTTCCGGCCCGAAGGTGTCAGGACTCGGCGGCGAATTGCAAGCGGTAGAGCCCCGCATAAAGCCCGCCTTGCGCCAGCAAGTCCTCGTGACGCCCGTCTTCGCGCACCTGACCGGCCTCCATGACCACGATCCGGGCAGCGTCGCGAACGGTGGCCAGCCGGTGGGCGATCACCAGCGTGGTGCGGCCCTTGGCCAGATGGCTCAACGCCTCCTGCACCGCGCGTTCGGATTGCGCGTCCAGCGCCGAGGTCGCCTCGTCCATCAGCAGGATCGGCGCATCGCGCAGCAGCGCCCGGGCGATGGCCACGCGCTGGCGCTGGCCGCCCGACAGGTTCGAGCCGCGTGGCCCGGCCGGGCTGTCGAGCCCGGCGGGCAGGCCCGGCAGGAACTCGTCGATATGGGCCGCCTCGATCACCTCGCGCAGCCGCGGCTCGGGCACGTCGCGGCCAAGGCAGATGTTGTCGCGCAGGCTGTCGTCGAACATCGGCGCGTCCTGGGTGACGACCGAGAAGAGATCGCGCAGTTCGGTCAGCGCCAGGTCGCGAACCTCGACCCCGCCCACGGTGACACGGCCCGATTGCGGCTCGACGAGCCGGGTCAGCAGGTTGAAGACGGTCGACTTGCCCGCGCCCGAAGGCCCGACCAGCGCGGTCGTTTCACCCGCTTTGGCGGTCAGGCTCAGCCCGCGCAGCACCGGCGTCTCGCCATAGGACAGATGCACGTTCTCCAGCACGACATCGCAGCTCGGGGCCGGGGCAGGCAGGGATTTCGGCTGCGCGGGGGGCAGGATGGTGGCCCTTTCGGAAAAGACCGCGTGGATGCGCTCGAGGCTGGCCAGCGCCGCCTGCCAGGCGCCCGAAACGTTGCCGAGCCGCCGGAGCGGTTCGAAGACCAGCGCGATTGCGGTGAAGAAGGCCATGAAATCGCCGACGGTCTTGCCGCCGTCGATGATCTGCAGCCCGCCGAAGACCAGAACCGCGGCAAAGCCCACGCCGCCCACCAGATCGACCAGCGCCGGCATGCCCGCCTGACCGGCCTGCGCGCGCAGCTGCACCTCGACAAAGCGCGAGACGGTGTCCCCGAAGCGGCCCTTCTCGCGGCGTTCCATCCGGTTCAGCTTGATGGTGACGATGCCGTGAAACATCTCGTCGAGCCGCCCGGCGATCCGCGCGGCCTCTTCGCGCGCGCTGCGGGCGGTGCGCCGGATCCAGCGTTGCAGCATCATCAGCGGAACCACCAGCAGCGGCACGCCCGCCATGGTGATGGCGGTCCAGACCCAGTCGATGGACAGCGCCACCGCCAGCAGTGAAATGAGCGAGACCAGGTCTCGGCCCGCCGCGGTCAGCACCGTGTTCCAGACATTGGCCGCGGCCGTGGTGTCGCCGCGCACCCTCTCAAGAAGTCCGCCCGGCGGGTTCCGCTGGAAATAGGACCCGTCGAGGTCGAGCAGGTGATCGACCATGTCCTTCTGCAGATCGCCGGTGATCGCCAGCCCGGCGCGGGCCATCAGCACCCGCTGGCCGAAGCCGCTGAGCGCGCGGGCCAGGAAGATCGCCAGCACCGCGCCCGCCACGATCGGGATCGCGCCCCGGTCTCCGGCGACGAAGATCCGGTCGAACATCGGCTTGAAGCTGTAGCTGAGTAGCCCTAGCGAGGCGCCCTCGACCGTCATCAGCGCGAGTGCGATGCCGATGGTGGCCGAATGGCGGCGCAGGTAGCCGCGCCAGAGCCAGCCGAAGATCTGTCCGCCGCCCGCCATGCTAGCGCCGCCCCGCCCGGAAGGCGGCTTCGATAGCGGCGGGGTCGTAGCGGCTGGCGATCCAGTCGCGCAGGGTCATGGGCACCTCGGCGGTATCCGCCTCAAGGCGGTCCAGCACCGCGTCGAGCACCCCCGCCTTCGAGCGGCGCGAATGCAGGAAGCGCCAGGACAGCATCTCCCGCGCCCTTGCGACGGGCGCGCCCTCGGCGTGGATGAGATACAGCGCCGAGGCAAAGCCAGCCCGGTCCGAGCCCGACTTGCAATGCATCACCATCGGCCGTTCGGCCCGGTCGAAGAGGTCGAGCAGCGCCAGCAGGTTCTCGCGCGGGACCAGCCGCCGGGCCTTCAGCGTCACGGTTTCAAGCCGCAGCCCCAGCGCGGCGCAGGCCTCTTCCTCTAGCAGGCGGTGCGAGTCCTGGCGCGGTCCGCGCAGCGAAATCACCGTGCGGATGCCCATCTCGCGATAGCGCCGGAGCCGCGCGGCCGACGGGTGGTTCGACCGCCAGACGCCGGGGGCGATCTCTTCGAGATTGGTCCAGAGGATGCGCAGGAAGGCGTGATCCATCAGGTGGAAATGCAAAAGCGCCACCCGCCGCGCGCCGGGCGCGGTCAGATCGGTGCCGTGGCGCCGGGTCATCCGGCGTTCGAACGCCTCGAAACGGGTTTTCAGAAGGTCGAACATCTGGGGCCTTGGCGCGGAAACACGAGGCCGCGAGATAGCCCGAAACCCCGCCTCTGACAAGCAATTGACGGGTTCCCGGGCGAGGCATAACAGAGCTTGGGTCAAGTGCGGAGTCCCCCATGAGCCTCAGATACGGCCGCCCCTACCTCGCCATTCCCGGCCCGTCCGTCATTCCCGACCGGGTGCTGCAGGCGATGCACCAGCCCGCCCCGAACATCTATGGCGGCCCGCTGGTCGATCTTGTCGAAAGCGTCGTGCGCGATCTCAAGGCGGTGGCGCGGACCCGGCACAAGGTCGCGATCTACATCGCCAACGGCCATGGCGGCTGGGAGGCGTCGCTGGCGAACGTGCTGGCGCGCGGCGACCGGGTGCTGGTGCTGGCCACCGGGCGGTTCGGCCATGGCTGGGCCGAGGCCGCGCGGGCGATGGGCGCCGAGGTCGAGATCCTCGATTTCGGCAATCGCGCGACGGTCGATCTGGGCCGGGTCGAAGACCGGCTGCGGGCCGACACGGGCCACCAGATCCGCGCCGTTCTGGTCAGCCATGTGGACACCGCCACCAGCGTGCGGAACGACGTCGCGGGCGTGCGGGCCGCGATGGAGGCCGCCGGGCATCCGGCGCTTCTGATGGCCGACTGCATCGCCTCGCTGGCCTGCGACCGGTTCGAGATGGACGCCTGGGGCGTCGATGTGATGGTTGCCGCCTGCCAGAAGGGGCTGATGGTGCCGCCGGGTCTGGCTTTCGTCTTCCTTGGGCCGAAGGCCGAAGAGGCACGGGCGCGCGCCGATCTGGCCACGCCCTACTGGGACTGGACGCCGCGCGCCAACCCGCAGGAATTCTATCAGTATTTCGGGGGCACCGCGCCGACCCATCACCTGTACGGCCTGCGGGCCGCACTTGACATGCTGGTGCATGAAGAGGGGCTCGAGGCGGCCTGGGACCGCCACGCCCGACTGGCCCGCGCGATCTGGGCCGCGATCGAGGCCTGGGGGCAGGGCGGGCCGATCGCGCTGAACATGACCGATCCGGCCTTGCGCAGCCATGCCGTCACCTCGGTCCGGATCGATCCGCCCCATGGCACGGCGCTGCGCGAGTGGCTGAGCGAGACCGCGGGAGTGACCCTCGGCATCGGGCTTGGCATGGCGGCGCCGGGCGATCCGGCCTGGCACGGGTTCTTCCGGATCGGCCATATGGGCCATGTGAACGCGCATATGATCCTCGGCGCGCTTGGCACGATGGAGGCCGGGTTCAAAGCGCTGGGCGTCGCCCATGGCGCGGGCGCGCTCGAGGCCGCGGCGGGGGTGATCGCCGGGCGCTGACGCGTCAGGGCACAGGGGTCAGGGCAGGGCGATCTCGGCCAGAAGCCCGCGATGGTTCGATCCGAGATCGGCGCCGAAGGGGGCGAGGCGCACGAGCCGCGCGCCGCCCCCGACCAGCACCTGATCGACCGGCACCCCGAAACGCCCCGCGGCCACCGGCCAGGTCGCGACCGGCAGGCGCGCGGTCGCCATGCCGGTCGCGTCATTGATCTGCGACAGTGTCCGGCTCCAGGGCGCGGCGTTGAAATCGCCGATGGCGACCGCCGGGTCGGGCAGCCAGCCAAGCTGGGCGGTCAGCCGACCCAGCTCGGTCTCGGCTAGGCCCGACATCCAGGGTTTCAGAAGCTGGAGCCCGGCCAGAAAGACCCGCTTGCCGCTGGCGGTCTCGATCTTGGCCACGGCATAGCGGCGGGGCCAGACCGGGTTCAGCGACATCGCCCAGAACCGCTTGGGCGCGGTGCGCGCCGCCAGCACGATCTGGCAGGCCCCGGGGCTGCAAGGCGAGACGAAAGCGTAGTGCGTTCGCAAAAGCGGCAGGCCCGCGGCAACGGCCTCGGCTTCGGCGAAGAGGACGATATCGGGGTCCGCGTCGATCACGGCGCGGATGATGGTCTCGGCGGGGGTGCGATTGCCGGAATAGGCGTTGAAGAAGAGGATGCGCAGATCGGGGGCGCGGTCGGGCAGCGCGGGCAGGCTCTGGCGCAGGTGCAGCGCCCCGAGCCCGGCCAGCGCGGCCAGCGCGGCCAGCGCCAGCATGGGGCCGAGACGGCGCAGCCCCAGCACCGCCGCGCCCAGGGCAAGCGCCAGCGCGCCGCCCAGAAGCCAGGGCGCGAGCGCGTCGAGGATGCGCGCCAGGGGCCCGGCCGCGCTGCCCCCGGGTATGAAGCGAGCGCTTGCCCCGGCCAGAAGGGCCAGGGCCGATACCATCGCCAGCGCCCCGGCCGTCTGAGGTTTCCAGATCACCGCCCGCCTCCTGATGCCCCCGTTCGGACTGGCCGAGCGCGGGCGGGCCGTCAAGCCCGGGCTGCGGGGGCGGCTCAGAACGGCCAGACCAGAAGGATCATCGGTACCGAAACCGCGATCACGATCAGTTCCAGCGGCAGGCCCATCCGCCAGTAATCGCCAAAGCGATAGCCGCCGGGGCCGAGGATCAGCGTGTTGTTCTTGTGGCCGATGGGGGTGAGGAAGGCGCAGGAGGCCGCAACCGCCACCGCCATCAGGAACGGGTCGGGGCTGACCCCCAGCGCTTGGGCCACCTGGATGCCGACGGGGGCCGCGACCACCGCCGTCGCGGTATTGTTCAGCACATCCGACAGGCACATGGTGGCCACCATCAATGCGGTCAGGATCACCCAGGGCGGCATGTCGCCGGTCAGCCCGACCAGCGTTTCCGCGATCAGACGGGTGCCGCCGCTTTCTTCCAGCGCCACGCCAAGCGGGATCATCGAGCCG
The DNA here is from genome assembly GCF_003265965.1 of Rhodovulum viride. Taxonomy (NCBI): domain Bacteria; kingdom Pseudomonadati; phylum Pseudomonadota; class Alphaproteobacteria; order Rhodobacterales; family Paracoccaceae; genus Rhodovulum; species Rhodovulum viride. Next base: position 31,980 of record NZ_MUAV01000010.1, read on the forward strand.
AGCAGCACCACCACCGGCCATTCGACATGGGAATAGACCTCGGCGATGGGGATGATCCGGGCCGCGACATAGCCGATCACGACGAGGCCGATGGCGATGGTCAGATCGACCAGCCCCACGCTGGCCGCCGCCACCGCCGCCGCGAACAGCCCGATGGCGACCCAGGTCTTGCGGGTGTCGGTCACCGCCAGCCCGCGATCGGCCAGCGCCAGACAGCCCAGCCAGTCGACCACGTCCTGCGCCACGTCCTGCGGCGTCAGCAGCAGCAGGATGTCGCCGGGCCGGACTCTGGTCTTGCGGATCTGCTGGCGGATCGGACGGCCCTGCCGCGAGATCCCCAGCAACACCGTGCGCCGCCGCCAGGCCAGCCCGACCAGCTGGGCAGACCGCCCGGCGATGCGCGCCTGTTCGGGCACCACGACCTCGACCACGGTCAGCCCCGCGCCCTCGGCCTTCAGCCGTTCCTCATTGGCGCCCTCGGCGAAATCGAGCGAGAGTGCCGCGCGGAACTCGTCCAGCGCCTCGGGGCTTGCCTCGATCACCAGCGAGTCGCCCGCCGCCAGCGCGGTGCCGCGTTGCAGCCCGTAAAGCCGCTTGCCGCCCCGGACCAGTCCCAGCAGGGCGACGTCATTGGCTTCGGCCTCGGGGTCGAGATCGGCAAGCCGCTGGCCGATCAGCTTCGAGCCCTCGGGCACGGTCAGCTCGGCGATATAGGAGGAATAGTCCGACATCGGGTCGGCCGAGGCGTCGAGCCCGGCGCTTTTCGGGATCAGCCGCCAGCCGACCAGTGCGACGAAGGCGATGCCCGCCAGCGCCGCGACGCCCCCAACGGGGGCGAAGTCGAACATGCGGAAGGACTGGCCGGTCGCGTCCTGGCGAAAGGCCGCGATGATGATGTTGGGCGGCGTGCCGATCAGCGTGACCATGCCGCCCAGGATGGTGGCGAAGGACAGGGGCATCAGGCTCAGCCCCGGCGCGCGCCCGGCCTTGCGCGCGGTCTGGATATCGACCGGCATCAGCAGGGCCAGCGCGGCCACATTGTTCATGAAGGCAGACAAGAGCCCGCCAATGCCCCCCATGATCGCGATATGGGGCCCGAGCCCGCGGGCGCTGTCGACCAGCGTCCGGGTGATCAGATAGACCGCGCCCGAGCGCACGAGCCCGGCCGAGACCACCAACACCAGCGCCACCACCAGCGTCGCGGGATGGCCGAAGCCCTCGAAGGCGCGGTCGGGTTTCACCACGCCCAGCAGCACGGCCGCCATCAGCGCCGCGAAGGCCACCAGATCGTAGCGCCACCGGCCCCAGATCAGGGCGACGAAGACGGTGGCGAAAAGCGCAAACAGAATGAACTGGTCCTGGGTCAATCAGGGTCTCCCGGCTGTCCGGCGTCCAAGCGCCGGAGGGTTTCACCCGACCCAACGCCCCGAGCAGGCTTGCAGGTCCGCGTCTGCCTGACATATAGAGAGCCCCGTCGAATTCAGAAAGCCAAGTGGGGTTCCATGGCAGGCCATTCCAAATGGGCGAACATCCAGCACCGCAAGGGGCGGCAGGATGCGGCGCGCTCCAAGCTGTTCTCGAAGTTCAGCAAGGAGATCACCGTTGCCGCCAAGATGGGCGACCCGGACCCTGACAAGAACCCGCGCCTGCGCCTGGCGATCAAGGAAGCCAAGGCGCAGTCCATGCCCAAGGACAATATCGAGCGCGCCATCAAGAAGGCGATCGGCGGCGAGGGCGACAATTACGAGGAAATCCGCTACGAGGGCTACGGCCCCGGCGGGGTGGCGGTGATCGTCGAGGCGATGACCGACAACCGCAACCGGACCGCGTCGAACGTGCGCTCGACCTTCACCAAATATGGCGGCAATCTCGGCGAGACCGGGTCGGTGGCCTTCATGTTCGAGCGGATGGGCGAGATCGTCTATCCGGCCTCGGCGGGCGATGCCGACACGGTGATGATGGCGGCCATCGAGGCGGGCGCGCAGGATGTGGAAAGCTCGGATGACGAGCATGTGATCTACACCGCCGATACCGACCTGAACGAGGTCGCGACCAAGATGGAAGCGGACCTGGGCGAAAGCGAGTCCACCAAGCTGATCTGGAAGCCCGGCAATACCACCGAGATGGATCTCGAGGGCATGCAGAAGCTGATGAAGCTGATCGACGCGCTCGAGGATGACGACGACGTCCAGCACGTCACCACCAATTTCTCGGCCAACGACGAGGTGCTGGAACAGCTCTGAGCCCTTGGGGGCGCAGTTTCAGGCCGCGCGGGTCCGGTGACGGGCGCGCGCGGTTTTCATTTCAGCTTCTGCAGCGTCGAGTCCGAGGCATAGCCCGCCAGCAGCGCGGCGCGCCAGTCGAGGATCTGCTCGCCCATCGCGGCCAGCACCAGAAGCCCGACGATGCAGGAAAAAAGCCCCAGCGCGAGATAGGGCCGGGCCTCGCGCCAGATCCGTACCCAGACCGGCGGGGCCGCAGCCTCCAGCGTCCCGGACGGGGTTGCGGGCAGGGCATGGCGCACGATCGGCAACACCACGCTGATCGCCACGCCCAGGATCACCCATGGATACATCGCCCAGATTTCCATCCCCCGTCCCCCTTGCCCGGATGCTTTGCCCGCCGATCATAACCCGCGCGGCCGCGCCCCGCATCCATTCCGGCGGATCCGATGTGCTGACCCGGCGCATTTCCCGCTTGGCGTGTGCTTGGGCTGGGCCCTAGACTGACCCCGCGCCGGGGCTTCGGCGCTGCAGGAGGTGTCCATGGCCGAGCCCGCGAGCCACGCGATCGGACGTTTCGACAAGTCGTTCCTGATCCACATGATCAAGGACTTTTTCCTGGTCCTTCTGGCGGTGACGGTGCTGGAATTCGCGCTGAAGGCGGCGCTTGTCTATTACAAGTTCGAGACGCGCGGGCAGGAACAGGCGCGGGCCGTGGCCGAGGATCTGGCCGAGAACATCCGCGCCATCATGCGCAACGAGGGCGGGCCGGTGGCGGCGCGCACCATGTACCCGATCCTCGAACGCAACTGGGACGACCTGGGCTACAAGATCGCCATTTCGCCGTCGCCGGTCACGGTCCGCTCGATCGAGGCGCTGTTCGGCTTTACCCCCGAGGGGATCCCTTTTGGCGACTGGCCCGACGGCCGGTTCCGCGAGGCCGAGGTCGAGATCGCCGCCGAGACCTTCTGCCTGACCTGCCATGCCGAGGCCGAGGTCGGGCAGGTTCTGGGCCGCGTCACGGTGCGGGACTATCTGGAACGGGACTTCGCCGCCTGGCTTGACGACGTGACGCTCAGCGCGGGACTTGCCGTGGGCAAGATCGTGCTGCATTCGATCCTGCTGTTCCTGATCCTCCGGGCCCGGATGGAGCCGCTTTTGCGGCTGCGGGGCACGGTGGCGGGGCTTGCGCGCGCCTTCGGGACGCTCAGCGAACGGGCCGAGGTGCGCACCGCCGATGAATTCGGCGCGCTCGCCCATGACCTGAACCTCTTTCTCGACCGCATTAGCCGGCTGATCGACGAGCTGAACGCGGTGCTGCGCCGGGTGGTGCGGGTCAATGACGACATCGTCTCGGTGCAAGGCGCGCTGCGCGGGCAGGTCGACCGGCTGGTCGGGGGCGTCCGGCGGCTGGAACGCGACGCGATGCTGACTGCCAAGCGCGAACCGCTGCTGTCGCAGGCCTGGTTCGATGCGATCAGGGGGGCCGTCGCCGATCTTGATGCGGCACTCGCTCGGGCGGGCGAGGCGCCGCAGGCGGCCGAACTGGTCTCGGACCTGTCTGCGGTCATCGCCAATGCCGAGGCGCAGATCGCGGCCAGCCAGCGATTGTTCGAAGGCCTCGCGGGGCTCGGCGACGAGACCGAGGCGCTGAAGGGCGCCATCGCCGACATGGTTCGCATGGAAGAACGCATGAAGCTGATCATCGAGACCGGAGGCACCCTGGTTCAGCGCCTGCGCCCCGATCTGGCCGAAGCCGCGCCCGCGACCCTTCCCGAAAAGCGCTCGGTCCCCGTCTGAGGCGCCCGACCCGATGCCAGCGATGTCTTACGTGGCCGCGCTTGCAAGGCGGTCCCCGCCGTGGCAAGCGGGAAGACATGGCGATGCAGTCGGTGCCCGCAAGGGGCCAGAACCCGGTCGCGGGCATTCTCTGGATGCTGGTGACCGGGGTGTGTTTTGTGGCGGTAACCGCGCTGGTGAAGCTCTCTGGGCAGGGCATCCCGGCGGCGCAATCGGCCTTTCTGCGCTATGTGCTGGGTCTTGTCTTCCTGCTGCCGGTGCTGGGGCGTCTGTCGCGCCTCCGGATGGACCGGGGCCGGCTGATGCTGTACGGCGGCCGCGGTCTGGCCCATGCGCTGGGCGTGATCTGCTGGTTCTTCGCGATGACCCGGATCCCGGTCGCCGAGGTCACGGCAATGAACTACCTCAACCCGATCTACGTCACCCTGGGCGCCGCGCTCCTGTTCGGCGAGAGGCTGGCGGCGCGGCGCATTCTGGCCATCGCCGCCGCCTTTCTGGGGGTGCTGGTGATCCTGCGCCCGGGGTTTCGCGAAATCTCGGACGGTCATGTCGCGATGCTGTTCACGGCCGTCCTTTTCGGCATCTCCTATCTGACCGCCAAGCTGCTGAGCGAACGTGACGATGCGGTGGTGGTGGTCGCGATGATGTCGATCGCGGTGACCGTCGTGCTGGCGCCGGTCGCGTTGGCGGTCTGGGTCACGCCGCGCTGGGATCAGGTGGCGGGGCTGTTCCTGGTCGCCCTTTTCGCGACCGCCGGGCATTACACCATGACCCGCGCCTTCCGCGCCGCGCCGCTGACCGTGACCCAGCCGATCACTTTCCTGCAACTGGTCTGGGCGACGCTGGTCGGCTGGCTGGCCTTCGGCGAGGCAGTCGATGGCTGGGTGCTGCTGGGCGGAGGCATGATCATCGGATCGGTCGTCTTCATCACCTGGCGCGAGGCGGTCCATAAAAGGCGCGCAGTGACGCCGCCGGCCCATGCGCCGGAAACGTAGCGTCAGCCGGGCTTGAGCGGGCGGGCCGCCGCGCTAGCGTCAGATCCATGAAAGACGATTGGGCATTGGCCCTGAGAACCGGGCTTCCCGACACGCTGAGGGTTCTGCTTGCGGACTATCCGCGCGATCTCTGGGACAGCACCGTGCCCCCCGATGGTGTGACCCGCTTCTGGCTCGACCGGCATATCATGTTCCGGTCGCTTCTGGCGCAGATGGAAGACGAGGCCCGCCGCCTTTACGACGGTGCGGCGCCGCCGGAGCCCGCGATCCGCGCCGTCCGGCGCCAGGCCGCCATCTTGCTCAGCGAACTTTACGGCCATCACAAGATCGAGGATCTGCATTATTTCCCTCAGCTTGCATCGCTCGAGCCACGGCTGGGTGCGGGCTTCGAGATCCTCGATGCCGATCACCACGCGTTCGAGGGGCATCTCGACGCCCTCGCGACGGCGGTGGGCACACTGATCGGGGCCGAGTCCGAGGCGCAGCACGACGCGGCGGGGCGGCTTCAGGCGCGGCTGGACCGCTTCGGCTGGTTCCTCGACCGCCACCTGTTCGACGAGGAAGAAATCGTCGTCCCGATCCTTCTGCGGCACGGCGAAGGGCTTGTCGGCTGAGGCCGCCCTTTGATCGGTGTCAAGGACGGCGCAGATCCCACGCTCCTAGGCTTCGGTTCAGGTATGGGAGTACAGGAGGAGGCGATGACCCACACGCCGCACGAGCTTGCCGCGGATTTTCCCGACAAGGCGCGTCTGATCGAGGCGCTGAAGGACAGCGACGCCCATTTCGCGCGCCTCTTTCAGGAGTATCACGAGATCAACGGCGCGGTGCACCGGGCCGAGAGCGATGTCGAACCGACCGACGACCTGCACCTGACCGAGATGCGCAAGACGCGGATGCATCTGAAGGACGAACTGGTCCGCATCCTAAATCAAGCCTCGGCCTGACGCCGCGCCCTCAGTCGGCGACCTCGTAGGGCAAGAGGCCGCGACGGTTGGCATCGACCGTCAGGCGCCGTTCCAGCGGCGGCACGGCGCGCTGGTGGCAGTCGCGGCGTTCGCAGATCCGGCACGAGATCCCTATGGGTTCGTAGGCGGCGGAATTGCCGGTATCGAGATCGTCGGCATAGACCAGCTGATCGGCATGGCGCACCTCGCAGCCCAGCCCGATGGCATAGCGGCGGACCGGAGCACGCCAGGCGCCCCCCGGTTTCGACACGTCGCGGGCCAGCGAGACATAGCGCAGCCCGTCCGGCGTCTCGGCCAGCTGGCGCAGGAACCGTCCCGGCGTCTCGAAGGCGCGATGCACGTTCCAAAGCGGGCAGGCGCCCCCGAACCGCGCGAATTGCAGCCGCGTGGTCGAGTGGCGCTTGGTGATCGTTCCGGCCTGATCGACCCGCACGAAGAAGAAGGGCAGCCCCTTGGCGCCGGGGCGCTGCAGGGTCGAAAGCCGGTGGGCCACCTGCTCGATCGAGGCGCCGAAGCGGTCCGCCAGCAGTTCCAGATCGTGGCGCGTCTCCTGCGCCGCCTCGAGGAAGCGGTTATAGGGCAGGAGTGCCGCGCCCGCGAAATAGTTCGCCATGCCGATCCGGGCAATGGCGCGGGCCGCCGGGCTTTGGAACCGGGCGAGGTCCAGCGTGGCTTCCAGCAGTTGCGACTGTGTCAGAAGGGCGATCTGGTGCAAGAGCTGAAACCGCCGGGTCGGGCCGCGCAGGTGGCTGGACAGGGTCAGCGTCCGGCTGTCTTCGTCATAGGCACGAAGCCCGGGAATATCCTTGAAGGTCAAAGATATGCCCTGCGATTCCAATGCGGCGAGGGCGCGCTGTTCGGGGTCGGGGCCGCCTTCCGGCCCGCGTGCGAAACGTTCCGCTGCGCGGTCCATGGCGTCGATGTAATTGTCGCAATAGTGAAAGAAGTCGCGCACCTCCTCCCAAGGGGACGGCCCCAGGGACGCATCCTCGCGCCCCAGCGCCTCGTCCAGTGAGGCAAGCCGTTCATGGCTTTGGCGATAGGCGCGGTGCAGTTCCAGAAAGGCGCGGGCCAGCGCCGGGGCGTTCGAGGCGGCAAGCCTGAGATCGGCCAGCGGCGGGGCCAGGTCGCTGAAGACCGGGTCGGCGAGCGCCTCGCGCATGTCGCTGACCAGGCGTTCGGCATCGCCTTCGGACAGTTCGGTCACGTCGAAGCCGAATTCCGAGGCCAGCGCCAGCAGAACCGAAGACGAGACCGGACGGTTGTTGTTCTCCATCTGGTTCAGATAGGGCAGCGAGATCCCCAGCCGGGCCGCGAAGTCCTTCTGGGTCAGTCCCAGCCTGGTCCGCGTCTCGCGCAGCTTGACGCCGGCATAGAGTTTGCGTGTCGCCATGGCGGGCCTCGCTTTGCGGATTTGCCACCCGTTATGGTAGCCTTTGCAAAGCGGCCGCGCAAGCCGGGGCTCGAATCCAGGTTCAGCCTTTCGGCATCGACGCGATGGGGCCTTCGCGGCTGTCGATCCAGCGCACGTAAAGCACGGCGACGACCGCGGCAGCCGAGGTTGCGGCCATGATGATCAGCAGCGGCCAGGCGCCGGTGCCGGGTTTCAGCAATGCGCCCGCCAGCGCCGACAGCGCCGCGCCCCCGCCGATCATGATCGCCCCGCCCAGCCCGCTGGCCGTGCCCGCCAGATGCGGACGCACCGACAGCGTCCCGGCAATGGCATTGGGCAGCACCATGCCATTGCCAAGCCCGACCAGCGACATCGCTCCGAAGAAGGCCAGCGGATGCATGAGGCCAAGGCCGAACAGCGCCATCGACACGCCCGGCGCGACCAGCGCGATCAGCGTGCCCCAGAAGATCATCCCGTTGATGCCGACCCGGACCGAGTAGCGCCCCGACAGGAAGTTGCCCCCCATGTAGCCGACCGCCACGATCCCGAAATAAAGCCCCAGCGTCGAGGGAGAGAGCCCGAAGACATGGCTGCCCACGAAGGGCGCGCCGCCGAGATAGGCAAAGAAGGCGCCCGACGAGAAAGCCGCGGTCAGCGCATAGCCCCAGAAGCGGCGCGACCGCACCAGTTCGGGATACTGCCGGAACTGGCCCAGCAGGCTGACATCCCGCGGCGCGGCGGTTTCGCCCAGATCGGCCCAGACCAGCGCCAGCACGCCGAGCCCGGCCACGACCAGGGCGGCGAAGGTCGATTGCCAGCCCCAGATCTCGTCCAGCACGCCGCCGATGGTCGGGCCGATCATCGGCACCAGTGCCATGCCCATGGTGACATAGCCGATCATCGAAGCGGCCTGGCTGTCGGCGACCATGTCGCGCACCACAGCACGGCTCAGCACCATGCCGGTCACGATCACCGCCTGGGCCATGCGGAAGGCCATGAAGACCTCGATCGTCGGGGCCAGCATGCAGCCCAGCGTGGCGACCAGGAAAAGCGCGGTCGAGATCAGCAGCACCGGCCGCCGCCCGTAGCGGTCCGAGATCGGCCCGATCATCAGCTGCAGCACCGCGTTCACTGCCAGATAGGCCGCGACCGACAGCTGCATCACGCCATAGTCGGTGCCGAAATGCGCGGCCATCTGCGGCAGCGACGGCAGGAAGATGTTCATGGTCAGGGCCGGCAGGCCGGCCAGCAAAACCAGGGTCAGCACATGGGGTGGGGTGGTGCGGTCCAGAAAACGGACTTTGGGCTGCGGCATCATGACTTCCGGGTAGGGGGCAAAGCGGGTCTTGTCCAGCGGGATCGGCTAGGACCAGCGGTGGAAGATGAAGAACGCGCCAAGCCCGATGAAGACGAAGCCAAGCGCATGATTCCAATGCAGCTCTTCTCCGAGATAGAGCACAGAGAAGCCACTGAAGACGGTCAGGGTGATGACCTCCTGAAGCGTCTTCAGCTGGGCCGCCGAGAAATGCCCGTGGCCGATCCGGTTCGCAGGCACCTGAAGCAGGTATTCGAAGAAGGCGATGCCCCAGCTGGCGACGATCACCACGGCCAGCGGCGCCGCCTTGAACTTGAGATGCCCGTACCAGGCGAAAGTCATGAAGATGTTGGACAGGACGAGAAGGCCGATCGTGACGACGGGCACCGGCAGGGCGGGCATGAGGGGGCTCCGGAGGGTGGGCAGCGCCTCTGGCGATATGGCATAAAGGGGCGATCCGTCCATGATATTTGCGAATTTACAATATGCACCATGGAGGCGGGAAATAGTTTGCAAATTTACCGTTTAACACTTTGATGAAGCTGACCACATGGCTAGGTTGCCGAAAATTTCCGTAAGGGGCATCGCCGATGAAAGATATCCTCAACGAACTCGAGCGCCGCCGCAGTATCGCTCGCCTGGGCGGCGGCGAGCGGCGGATCGAAAGCCAGCACGCCAAGGGCAAGCTGACGGCGCGCGAGCGGATCGAACTGCTGCTGGACGAGGGCTCGTTCGAGGAATTCGACATGTTCGTCGCCCATCGCTGCACCGATTTCGGGATGGAGGAAAGCCGTCCCTATGGCGACGGCGTCGTCACCGGCTGGGGCACGGTCAACGGCCGCATGGTCTATGTGTTCAGCCAGGATTTCACCGTGTTCGGCGGGTCGCTGTCCGAAACTCACGCCCAGAAGATCTGCAAGATCATGGACATGGCGGTGCAGAACGGCGCCCCGGTGATCGGGCTGAACGATTCTGGCGGCGCCCGCATCCAGGAAGGCGTCGCCTCGCTCGCGGGCTATGCCGAGGTGTTTCAGCGCAATATCGAGGCCTCGGGCGTGGTCCCGCAGATCTCGGTCATCATGGGGCCCTGCGCGGGCGGCGCGGTCTACAGCCCGGCCATGACCGACTTCATCTTCATGGTGCGCGATTCGTCCTACATGTTCGTGACGGGCCCCGATGTGGTGAAGACCGTCACCAACGAGGTCGTCACCGCCGAGGAACTGGGCGGCGCCTCGACCCATACGAAGAAATCCTCGGTCGCCGATGGCGCCTTCGAGAACGATGTCGAGGCGCTTTACCAGGTGCGTCGGCTGGTCGACTTCCTGCCGCTCAACAACCGCGAGAAGCCGCCGGTGCGGCCCTTCTTCGACGAGCCTGGTCGGGTCGATGCCAGCCTCGACACGCTGATCCCCGACAACCCGAACACGCCTTACGACATGAAGGAGCTGATCCTGAAGGTCGCGGACGAGGGCGATTTCTACGAGATCCAGGCCGATTTCGCCAAGAACATCATCACCGGCTTCGTCCGGCTCGAAGGCCAGACGGTCGGCGTGGTGGCGAACCAGCCGATGGTGCTGGCGGGCTGTCTCGACATCGATTCCAGCCGCAAGGCGGCGCGCTTCGTGCGCTTCTGCGACTGCTTCGAGATCCCGATCCTGACCTTCGTCGACGTGCCGGGCTTCCTGCCGGGGACGGGCCAGGAATATGGCGGGGTCATCAAGCACGGCGCCAAGCTGCTGTTCGCCTATGGCGAGGCGACGGTGCCGAAAGTGACCGTCATCACCCGCAAGGCCTATGGCGGGGCCTATGACGTGATGTCCTCGAAACACCTGCGGGGCGATTTCAACTACGCCTGGCCCACGGCCGAAATCGCGGTGATGGGGGCCAAGGGCGCGACCGAGATCCTGTACCGGTCCGAACTGGGCGATCCGGACAAGATCGCGCGGCGCACCAAGGATTACGAGGACCGCTTTGCCAACCCCTTCGTGGCGGCCGAACGCGGCTTCATCGACGAGGTGATCCAGCCCCGCTCGACCCGCCGCCGGATCTGCCGCGCCTTTGCCTCGCTTCGGGGCAAGCGCCGCGAGACGGCCTGGAAGAAACACGACAACATTCCGCTTTAGGCCGGACGAATGGCGCTGCGGGGCTGGCACATGCTGCGGGAGGAGGGCGCGCTGACGATGGCGCGGCACCTGCCCGTGCGCTTCGATCTTTGCGCAAGCGCGGCCTTCCCGCCCGCCCGCAAGGGTCGGCTGGCCCTGCAGATCCGCCAGGATCTGTGGCGCATGCTGCAGGACCTGCGCGGGTTCTCGCCGGTCATTCGAGTCGAGGAGGAGGGGCAGGGGCTGCGGGTAAGCGCCGGAGGTCGCGCCGCAGCCCCTTTCCCGCGTCTTGACTGCGAGGCCCGGATTGGCGCCCTGTTGACCAGCCCCGTCCACCGGAGCCGCTGGCTGGCCCGGGCCCGGATCGAAGGCCTGGCGTGATGGCGGCCGGGCGCGCGTTCCTTCTGGCGGCGGCGGTGCTGGTGCTGGGCGGCACCGGCACGGTGGTCGATGTGCCGTCGGGCCAGTCGGTGACCCATCTCGACACTGTCACCGGCGAACCCGGACCGGCCGGGCTGACCGTGCGGTTCCGGTTTCTGGCCCCCGAGATCGGGCGCGAGGGGGGCGCGCTGACGCCGGAAGAGGCCCAGGGCGACATGGACTATCTGTGCGAGCATTTCGCGCTGTCGCGTCTGGCCGGGGCGGGGCCGGAGCCCGCACAGATCGTCATCACTCTGATGGACCGCCCGGTGCCCTTCGGGCAGTCCGATCCCGAGGCCACGCAGTTCTTCGAGGCCTACCGTCCCGAGGCGGGGCACTGCATCTGGGAAGGGTTCTGAGACGATGCCGATTTCCGTCCGCCCGATCGGCGCAGTGTGTCCGCCAGCCCCTTTTTCGCCACAACCGGCACGTGTCGCCGGGGCGGCATGTGCAAAGCCCGAAGATTGCTCTATCCTCCCCGAAGGTCGCCTGCGGGCGGCCTTCCATAAGTCAGGCGCCGGGTCGCGGCCCGCGCCGAAACCAGACGGGAGTGTCCTATGTCCAAATGCGTCAAGACCCTTTTCGCCCTCTCGCTCGTCGCCTTTGTTGCGGCCTGCGCCCAGAAGGAAGAAGTGGTCTATGTCGAACCGGTTCAGCCCGAACCGACCTATAACAAGTACTGATCGGGGCGAGGGGCGGGCGCGGCCCGCCCCGGCTTCGCCGCGCCCCGGTCCCCACGGAGGCGCGCCATGCTGAAACACCGGGGATTCCCGTCCCGTCTGCCCGGGACGGACTTTCAATTCACCATCCGCCGCGCGAACAAGGACGGGGCGTCCCGCCTGATCGCGCGCGAACGCTTCGCCGACCGGCGCCCGGCCGACCGCCGCGCCGATGCGGGGTTTCTGGCCGCGCTGATCGAGCAGTTCGGCGACGCGCCGTTCGAACGCGGCAATCTCGATGCGGGGCGACTCTCGTGGCTTCTGGGCCGCGAGGTGGTGCCGGCGGAAGAGCCGTTCGATCCCGAAAGCTACGAGGCGCTGCTGCGCGTCGATCTCGACCGGGCCATGGCGACCTTCCCAGAGCTCTTCGGGGGGCAATGATGCGCACGAATTTGCCCAGCGCGTTTCGGGATCGGCGGGAAATTGCTCAAACCTGCTCTCCCCTGCGTTGTGCGCTTTTCTTTTGTTCCGGTTCCGGTGACAGTGATACCCGGCAGGTTGGCGATTTACCCCTAGCGCAATCTGCTTATTTCTACCGTTACCCTTCCCCAACCCCCAGGCCTGACCCAATTTTCCGGGTCAGGCCGACCCTCCCGCAACGCCGGTCCCGCGCGCGCTTTTCTGCGCCGATTGCGTCGTTCCGGGGCAACAGTCCTGCGCATTTTCGTTTCGCCGCACGGCGCTTGCCGGTATCTTGCGCGCGCAACAACAAGATCCGTGGAGGCGGAGTAGAATGCCCAGTCCAAAGTTTCTCGTGCTGCTGGCCGCAGCAGGCATGCTGGCCGGATGCAACATGTCCAATGACAGCCAGCGCGCTGTCGCGGGCGGCCTCGGCGGCGCGCTCATCGCGGATGTGCTTGACACCAACGTGGCGGCCGGTGCCGCGATCGGCGCGCTTGGCGGCGCCATGTGCGACGACGCGGGCGTGTGCCGCTGATCTGAACCGGCGGGCCGCTGGCCCGTTCGGACGAGAATTTGTGAGGGTCATCGGGGCGGTGCGCCCCGGTGGCCCTTTGCTTTGTAAGCGCCGGGGCGGGCTCGTCCGGGCGGAACGCTGGAAGGGACAGAGATGTTCGACAAGATCCTGATCGCGAACCGGGGGGAGATCGCCTGCCGGGTCATCAAGACCGCCCGCAAGATGGGTATCAAGACGGTGGCGGTCTATTCCGACGCCGACCGGCATGCGCTGCATGTGCAGATGGCCGATGAGGCGATCCATATCGGTCCCCCGCCCGCGAACCAGTCCTATATCGTGATCGACAAGATCATGGCCGCGATCAAGGAAAGCGGCGCCCAGGCGGTGCATCCGGGCTATGGCTTCCTGTCCGAGAACAAGCTGTTCGCCGAGGCGCTCGAGAAGGCCGAGGTCGCCTTCATCGGCCCGCCCGCCAGCGCCATCGAGGCGATGGGCGACAAGATCACCTCGAAGAAGCTCGCAGCCGAGGCGGGTGTCTCGACCGTGCCGGGCTATATGGGCCTGATCGAGGATGCCGACGAGGCGGTGAAGATCAGTCAGCAGATCGGCTATCCGGTGATGATCAAGGCCTCGGCGGGCGGTGGCGGCAAGGGCATGCGAATCGCCTGGAACGACCAGGAGGCGCGCGAGGGCTTCCAGGCCTCGAAGAACGAGGCCGCCAACAGCTTTGGCGACGACCGGATCTTCATCGAGAAATTCGTCACCCAGCCGCGCCATATCGAGATCCAGGTGCTGGCCGACAAGCACGGCAACTGCGTCTATCTGCATGAACGCGAATGCTCGATCCAGCGCCGGAACCAGAAGGTCATCGAAGAGGCGCCCTCGCCCTTCCTCGACGAGGCGACCCGCAAGGCCATGGGCGAACAGGCGGTCGCGCTGGCCCGTGCCGTGGGCTATTGCAGCGCGGGCACGGTCGAGTTCATCGTCGACGGCCAGAAGAACTTCTATTTCCTCGAGATGAACACCCGTCTGCAGGTGGAACATCCGGTGACCGAGCTGATCACCGGCATCGACCTTGTCGAACAGATGATCAATGTCGCCGCGGGCAAGACGCTGCCCTTCGCGCAGAAGGACCTGAAAATCAATGGCTGGGCGATGGAAAGCCGGCTTTACGCCGAGGACCCCTACCGCAATTTCCTGCCCTCGATCGGGCGGCTGACGCGCTATCGCCCGCCGGCGGAATCCGCCCATGACGCGGCCGTCGTGCGCAACGATACCGGCGTCTACGAAGGCGGCGAAATCTCGATGTATTACGACCCGATGATCGCCAAGCTCTGCACCTGGGCGCCGACCCGGGCGCAGGCCATCGACGAGATGCGGACCGCGCTCGACGCCTTCGAGGTCGAGGGCATCGGTCACAACCTGCCGTTCCTCTCGGCGGTGATGGACCATCCCAAGTTCTGCGCGGGCGACATCACGACCGCCTTCATCGCCGAGGAATATCCCGACGGCTTTGCGGGCGTCGCGCTGCCCGAGCCCGAGTTGCGCAAGGTGGCCGCCGCCGCCGCCGCGATGTTCCGCGTGGTCGAGATCCGGCGCGCGCGCATTTCGGGGCGGATGGACAATCACGAACGCACCGTGGGCGGCGACTGGGTCGTGGTGGCCCAGGGCGAAAGCTTCCCGCTGACGGTGGCCGCCGACCACGAGGGCGCGACGATCCAGTTCGAGGGCGGCGATCATCACCGGGTCACGTCGGACTGGCGTCCCGGCCAGCCGCTGGCGGTGCTGCATATCGACGGCGAGCCCCTGGTGCTGAAGGTCGGGCCGACGTCGCATGGCTTCGTGATCCGTCACCGCGGCGCCGAGATCAAGGCGCAGGTTTTCACCCCCCGCCAGGCGGAACTGGCCGCGCTGATGCCCGAAAAGCTGCCGCCGGACACCTCGAAACTGCTGCTTTGCCCGATGCCCGGTCTGATCGTGACCATCGACGTCGAGGAAGGCCAGGAGGTCCAGGAAGGCCAGGCGCTGTGCGTGGTCGAGGCGATGAAGATGCAGAACACGTTGCGCGCCGAAAGGAAGGGCATCGTTTCCAGGATCAACGCCGGTCCGGGCCAAAGCCTCGCCGTCGACGAAGTGATCATGGAATTCGAATGATCCCCGACTTCCAGACATTGATGCGTCCCGTTCTCCAGTCCGCAGTGGCTGGAGAACGGCGCGTGTCCGATGTTGTGGAAGAGATCTCCGCGCTTTTCGAGCTGACGCCCGAGGAGCGTTCCGAGATGCTGCCAAGCGGTCGGCAGAGCCGGATGGCGAACCGGGTCCATTGGGCCCGGAGCTATCTCAAGCAGGCGCGGCTTGTCCGCTCGCCCCGGCGCGGCTGGTTCGAGATCACCGAAGACGGACGGACAGCGCTTGCCGAAGCGCCCGACCGCATCACGGTCGCCTATCTGAAGAGGTTTCCGTCCTTCCTCGACTTTCAGTCGCGCACGAGAGGGCCGAAAGACGACGCGGCCTGCACCGAAGAGTCCGGTGATGTCGCCGCCACCCCGGAGGAGGTTCTTGCGGCCGCCCATGACGAGATCCGGGACGGGCTTGCCTCCGAGCTGTTGGGGCGGCTGCGCGAGGGATCGCCCCGGTTTTTCGAGGAAACGGTCGTCAACCTGCTGATCGCCATGGGCTATGGCGGGCCCGGAGGCCGGTCCGCGATCCTCGGCGGAAGTGGCGACAACGGCGTCGATGGCGTGATCGACAAGGACCCTCTGGGCGTCGATCAGGTCTATGTGCAGGCCAAGCGCTATGGCGAGGGCACGACCGTCGGATCGGGCGAGATCCGCGACTTCTTCGGGGCGCTCAGCCTCAAGGATGTCAGCCGGGGCGTCTTCGTGACCACCGCGCGCTTCTCGCCCTCGGCCGAGGCGACGGCCGAAAAGCTTGGGGCGCGGATCGTTCTGGTCGATGGCCCGAGGCTGGCGGATCTGATGATCGCCTACGAGGTCGGCTGCCGCGTCCGGCAGGTCTTCCCCGTGCACGAGATCGACGAGGAGTACTTCGAATGACCCCTCCGGCCGTCCTCGATGCCCGGATCTGGCAGGCGATCGTTGCCGGGGCCTTCGTGGCCATCGGCTGGATCGTGAATGGCTGGCAGAACCGGCGGGTGGCGGCCGCGCTGCGGGCCGAACGGACGCGGGACGTGCATCGCGCGCTTTATGCCGAGATCGCGTCCTGTCTGGCCAATCTGGAAAGCCCCGAGGCTCTGGCCGCCTATCGCGACGCGATGGCGGCACGGATGCGGGAGGATGCGGGTTTCGTGCCGCTGATCCCGCGCGAAAGGAACGATACCGTCTTCCGGGCGCTGGTCGCCGAGATCCATATCCTGCCGCGCGTCACCATCGACCCGGTCGTCTCCTACTACAGCCAGCTTTTCGCCATCGAGGCGATGATCGCCGACATGCGCGGCGAACGGTTTCGCGCGCTCGAGCCCGAGCGGCGGATCGCGATGTACGAGGATTACATCGCGCTGAAGGTGCAGGCCTTCCATGACGGCCATTTCGCGTTGCGGATGATCGAGGCCTTTGCCAGGGACGGCCGCAAAGGCGCGATGGACGAAGAAGCCCGTATTACAAGGGAAATTGCGGCCGGGATCGACACGGCAGGCGCCGCCGCCAGGGCGGCGTCGCGGATCAGTAACCCGGGCGCGGCCCGGTCCGGCCGGTCACCGGAATAGGGGTGTTGCGTGGACTTGCCATTGAACATCTCCTTTGAAGGCTTGCCAAGGATAGGCGAGCGCGCGCCCTTGCGCAAGCACAGGGCTCAGCGCCGGTCGCGGATCTCCTGCTGGCGCAACGGGATCTTGTCGATCGAGCGGGAAATCTCGCGCACGTCCCAGGGCAGAGGCTTGCGGAACTTCACGCCGCCATCCTTGCCGATCAGCACCAGCATGAAGCCGCGCGGGCGCAGTTTCGTGCGCAGTTCGGTCTGGGCCTCGGGGTCGGTATCGACGATTACCACCACGTCGCGTTCGGCAAGCTCGTCGATGCGGTCGGTCAGAAGCTGGATCTGGGTCTGGTATTGCGGGTCGGCGGGGCTGTCGGCAAAGACGACGACCGGCCGCGCCATCCAGTGGAAGTCGGACAGCCGGACGCCTCCGGCATCCAGCACCACGCTGCGGTCGGCTTCCCAGCGCGCCAGCGGCTCGGGTTCGCTCACCGCATCGGCGGTGCCCGCCAGCGGAACCAGCGCGGCCCATGCCAAGATCGTCAGGTATTTTTTCATGAGCCCTCCTGTCGGCCCAGATATAGGTGCAGGCGGGCGGAAAGCGAAGTCTGAACCCGCGCCCGGCGCGGGCCAAGCAGAAGAAGGACAGATCCGATGACGGACAAGACCAAACGCTGGGCCGCTCTGGCCGAAAAGGAACTGCGCGGCAAGCCGCTCGACAGCCTGACCTGGGAAACCCCCGAGGGCATTCCGGTCAAGCCGCTTTACACCGAGGCCGATACCGAGGGGCTCGCCCATATGGGCTCGGTCCCCGGCGAGGCGCCCTTCACGCGCGGCCCCAAGGCTACGATGTATGCGGGCAGGCCCTGGACGATCCGGCAATATGCGGGCTTTTCGACGGCCGAGGAATCGAACGCCTTCTACCGCAAGGCGCTGGCGGCCGGGCAGCAGGGCGTGTCGGTGGCCTTCGACCTCGCCACCCACCGCGGCTATGACAGCGACCACCCGCGCGTGGTCGGCGATGTCGGCAAGGCGGGTGTGGCTATCGACAGCGTCGAGGACATGAAGATCCTCTTCGACGGCATCCCGCTGGGCGACATTTCCGTGTCGATGACGATGAACGGCGCGGTGATCCCGATCCTCGCGAGCTTCATCGTCGCGGGCGAAGAGCAGGGGGTCGAGAGAAAGCAGCTGTCGGGCACCATCCAGAACGACATCCTGAAGGAGTTCATGGTGCGGAACACCTATATCTATCCGCCCGAACCCTCGATGCGCATCATCGCGGACATCATCGAATTCACCTCGACCGACATGCCGCGCTTCAACTCGATCTCGATCTCGGGCTACCACATGCAGGAGGCGGGCGCGAACCTGGTGCAGGAGCTTGCCTTCACGCTGGCCGACGGCAAGGAATACGTGAAGACGGCGCTGGCGCGCGGGCTCGATGTCGATGCCTTCGCTGGCAGGCTCAGCTTCTTCTTCGCCATCGGCACCAACTTCTTCATGGAGATCGCCAAGCTCCGCGCCGCGCGCTTCCTGTGGCACCGGATCATGTCCGAGTTCGGGCCGAAGAACCCCAAATCTCTGATGCTGCGCACCCACTGCCAGACCTCGGGCGTCAGCCTGGCCGAACAGGACCCCTATAACAACGTGGTCCGCACGGCCTATGAGGCGATGAGCGCGGTTCTGGGCGGCACCCAGTCGCTGCACACCAACGCCTTCGACGAGGCGATCGCGCTGCCGACCGAGTTCTCGGCCCGGATCGCGCGGAACACCCAGCTGATCCTGCAGAACGAGACCAAGGTCACCAAGGTCGTCGATCCGCTGGCGGGCTCCTACTATGTCGAGAAGCTGACCGCCGATCTGGCGGATGCCGCCTGGGCGATCATCGAGGAAATCGACGAGATGGGTGGCATGACCAAGGCGGTGGCGTCGGGCATGCCCAAGCTTCGGATCGAGGAGGCCGCCGCCCGCTGGCAGGCCCGCGTCGACCGTGGCGAAGAGGTGATCGTGGGCGTGAACAAGTTCCGCCTCGCGAAGGAGGACGAGATCGACATCCTCGATGTCGACAACATGAAGGTGCGCGACAGCCAGATCGCCCGGATCGAGAAGATCCGTGCCACCCGCGATCCGGCGGCCTGCACGGCGGCGCTCGAGGCGCTGGAACAGGCGGCGGCCAGCGGCGAGGGGAACCTGTTGCGGCTGGCGGTCGAGGCGGCGCGGGCGCGCGCCACGGTGGGAGAAATCAGCATGGCGATGGAAAAGGTGTTCGGGAGACACCGCGCCGAGGTCAAGACGCTGTCGGGCGTCTATGGCGCGGCCTATGAGGGCGACGAAGGCTTTGCCGCGATCCAGAAATCGGTCGAGGATTTCGCCGAGGAAGAGGGGCGGCGGCCGCGGATGCTGGTCGTGAAGATGGGGCAGGACGGGCATGACCGCGGCGCCAAGGTGATCGCGACCGCCTTTGCCGATATCGGTTTCGACGTCGATGTGGGCACGCTTTTCCAGACCCCCGAAGAGGCGGCGCGCGACGCCATCGACAACGACGTCCATGTGGTCGGGATCTCGTCGCTGGCGGCAGGTCACAAGACCCTGGCGCCGAAGCTGATCGAGGCGCTGAAGGCACAGGGCGCCGAGGACATCATCGTGATCTGCGGCGGCGTGATCCCGCATCAGGACTACGATTTCCTCAAGAAAGCGGGGGTCAAGGCGATCTTCGGGCCGGGCACCAACATCCCGGCCGCGGCGAACGACATCCTGCGGCTGATCCGCGAAGCCCGCGCCTGATCCCGGCGCCCGCGCCGGTTCGCGCGGGCTGCGAGTTCACCAGACCGGCCCCGTTGCCTTGCGCGGCGGGGCCGGTGCGTTTTTGCGGCGCGCGGTTCTGTCGACGGGCGGGCCGGTGCCGCGCTGCCGGTGGGGGGGCGCGGCAAGGCCGCGCGTTGCGCCGAGGCGGGGAATCTTCTATCCAAAAGGTGGATTCACAAACGCCCGGACAGGTAGACCCATGTCTCTCAACGCCGTGCGCCCCTGGCGCAGCATCGACCGTCGCAAGTCCCGTCAGATCCATGTCGGCCCCGTGGCCGTCGGTGGCGATGCCCCGATCTCGGTCCAGACCATGACCAACACGGTCACGACCGATGTGAAGGGCACCCTTGGCCAGATCCTGCGGGCGGCCGAGGCGGGCGCGGATATCGTGCGGGTGTCGGTGCCCGACGAGGACTCGTCGCGCGCGCTGAAGGAGATCGTCGCCGAAAGCCCCGTGCCGATCGTGGCGGACATCCATTTCCACTACAAGCGCGGCATCGAGGCCGCCGAGGCGGGGGCCGCCTGCCTGCGGATCAACCCTGGCAATATCGGCGACGAAAAGCGGGTCAGGGAAGTCATCAAGGCCGCCCGCGACCACGGCTGCTCGATGCGGATCGGGGTCAATGCCGGCTCGCTGGAAAAGCACCTGCTGGAGAAATACGGCGAGCCTTGCCCCGAGGCGATGGTCGAGTCGGCGCTCGAACACATCCGGATCCTCGAGGATAACGACTTCTTCGAGTTCAAGCTGTCGGTGAAGGCCTCCGACGTGTTCCTGGCGGCGGCGGCCTATCAGGGGATCGCCGAGGTGACCGAGGCGCCGATCCACCTGGGCATCACCGAGGCGGGCGGCTTCGTGCCGGGCACCATCAAGTCGGCGATCGGGCTTGGCAACCTTCTGTGGATGGGGATCGGCGACACGCTGCGGGTGTCGCTGTCGGCCGATCCGGTCGAGGAGGTGAAGGTCGGCTACGAGATCCTCAAGGCGCTGGGGCTGCGGCACCGGGGCGTCAACATCATCTCCTGCCCGTCCTGTGCGCGGCAGGGTTTTGACGTCATCAAGACCGTCGAGACGCTGGAGAAGCGGCTTGAGCACATCAAGACGCCGATGAGCCTTTCGATCATCGGCTGCGTGGTGAACGGGCCGGGTGAGGCGCTGATGACCGATGTCGGCTTTACCGGTGGCGGCAACGGTAACGGGATGGTCTACCTGGCGGGCAAGCAGGACCACCGGATCTCGAACGAGGCGATGATCGAGCATATCGTCGAGGAGGTCGAGAAGAAGGCTGCCGAGATCGAGGCGGCCCGGGCGGCGTCCGAAGCGGAAGCGGCGGAATAGGGTATTCTGTCGCCGATGGGGCGCAAAATTCTTCTGCGAAGAATTTTGCGCGGAACCCGGCACGTATCTTGGCAAGACCAAGACAAAAGCTGCCCAGGAAAATTCGCGAATTTTCCTGGGTACCTGCGCTACGGGCTCAGTCGGCGCGGACGTCCGCGACGAGTTGCTTCATGCCGTCGAGGGGGACGTAGCCGCGGATCATCTGGTCGCCGAGGATGAAGGTCGGGGTCCCCGAGATCTGCAGCCGTTGCGCCAGCGCGTGGTTCTCGGCGATGACCTTTTCCACTTCGGGCGCCTTCATCCGCTCGAGCACCGCGGCCGCGTCAAGCCCGTTTTCCTCGGCCAGACGCTTCAGCGAGTCGTCGGTGACATTGCCGCGGAAGGTGATCAGTGCGTCATGCACTTTGGCGTAGGCTGCGTCGCCCGCGACTTGTTGGACCGCGATGGCAAAGCGCGAGGACAGAACCGACTGGTCGCCGAGGATCGGGAACTCCTTCACCACGAAGCGGATGTTTCCGTCGCCCTCGACCAGTTGCGTCACTTCCGAATAGGCCTTCCGGCAATAGGTGCAACGGTAATCGGTGAACTCGACCAGGGTCACGTCCCCCTCGGGATTGCCGCCGACCCAGGAATAGCCGTCCTCGAAGATGTCCTTGGCATTGACCTTGACCAGGGTCTCGTCGTTCTGCGCCTGGGCGTCGGCCTGCCGCTGCTCGAGCACGCCGATGGCCTCCATCAGCACCTCGGGATTGTCCATCAGATAGGACCGCACCTCGGCGCGGAACGCCTCTCGGTCGGCGGCGGTCATGTCGGTGAGATCGAACGCCTGAGCGGGGGCGGCGAGGGGAGCGGCGAGGCCAAGGGCCATCAGCGCGGCGGCGGTCATGCGGGTCATCGGCTCTCTCCGTTCGTGGGGACGCGGGTCGGTCCCTCTTCGACCACATACCGGGTGCCGGGCCAATGGGCAAATGCGGCCGCAGCGGTCACTTCTTGCGGCGCATGGCCTCGACCATCCGCGACAGCGCGACGGCGGGCACGTCGCCACGGACGAGCGTGCGGTCCAGCACCTGGGCCGGGGAGGCCCCCAGATCGAGCGCCTCGGCCAGCGCCTGCGTCTCGGCAAGCTTCGCTGCGATGTCGGGGGCGTCCATCCGGACGGCAACCGTCGCCGGGTCGAGCCCCAGCGCCCCGGCGATCCGGTCCAGCGCGGCCCGGTCGAGCGGCCCTTTCGCCGCAAAGAGCCCGGCCTGTGCCGCGCCATAGGCGTCGGGCCCCGCAAGCCGGAGCACCGCCTGGGCGAAGCGTGCGGCACGCAGGGCCTCGGGGTTCCCGGGATCGGGCGCGTCCTTGACCACGAGCCGCAACCGCCCGTCCTTGGCGGCTGTCTCCAGCGCCGCGGTCAGTGCCCGTGCGGCATCTTCGGCGCGATAGTCGATGAAGCTGACCAGCGTCACGTCACCGTTCGGGTTGCCCCCGGTCCAGTCGTCCGGCGCGTGGAAAAGCTCATCCGCATGAGCGGCGATCAGGTCGAGATCGCTGGCCGCGTAGCGCGCCATCCGGCGCGCTTCGGCGCCCTCCAGCGCCTCGCGGATCACCTCGGGATGGTCCATCAGATAGGCGCGCAGCTCGGCGCGGAAGGCGGTTCGCTCTTCCGCGGTCAACGCGGCCAGGGCGGGCGTTCCGGCGGCCAGAAGGGTCAGCACGATCAGGGCTCTCAATTGCGCGCGCTCCGTTCCGCCGCAGCGACGATGTCGTCGGCCCGCAGCCAGCCTGGCGAGCCGCGCGGCAACAGCCCCTCGGCGCGGCGCGCATGGACGCCCGCCGTATCCATCCGCCCCATGATCGCATAGCGCTCGGCTGTCGCGACCGAGGCCATGCCGTTATTGCCGGTGCGGGCATAGGCCACCGCCAGATCGCGCAGCATGCGCGGGTCGAACGGATCGCGCGCGCGGGCCTTCTCGAGCGCGTCGAGCGCCCGCCGGTTCTCGCCCGGACGGTCGAGCGCCAGCAGCGCGCGGCCGTAGCCCGCGAGGATCAGGGGTTCGTTCGGCGCCATCTGGACGGCCCGCGCATAAGCCTGGGCGGCGGGGCCGAACTGACGGGATTCGAGCAGGATCTGGCCTTTCAGCTCTTGCACGAACGGGTCGCCCCCCTGGGCGGCCTCCAGCCGGGCAAGCTCGGCCATGGCCCGTTTCGCATCGGGCGTCCGGTGCCAGGCCACGGCGCGGCGCATCATGCCGATGGCGGTCTTGTCCTTTTCGGCCCGGCGCAGGGTATAGCGCGGGCTTTGCAGGAAGGCGCCCAGCTTGCCGCGGGCCCGGGCGAACCAGTAATCGGCCTCGGCATCGGGCTGGGTCGTTCCCTTGTAGGCGCTGGCATAACCGCGCACGCTGCGCAGTCGGTCGGCATGCAGCGGGTGGGTGCGGACATAGGGGTCCTGCCGGGACTCGGACAGGGCCTCCTGACCGCGAAACATCTCGAGCACATCGACCATCGCCTGGGGCGAGATCCCGGCCCGCGCCATGTAACGCGCGCCCGACTGGTCGGCCGAGCTTTCTTCGGCCCGGGTATGGGCGAACAGCAGCCGCTGCGCCGTCGAGGAGGTGCCCATCGCCAGCCCCGCGGCCGCGTCGGCATTGCCGGTGGCCGCCACCGCCAGCGACATCAGCAGGCCCATGCCGGCGGCGGACCCGGCGCCGCGGATATTCGCAAGCCGCCGGGTGATATGGCCGTTCGCGATATGGGCCAGCTCGTGCGAGATCACCGCCTGAAGCTCGGCCGCGCGTTCCAGCCGCAGCAGAAGCCCCGAATGGATCATGATGGTCTGGCCATCCAGCACGAAGGCGTTGAGGCTCGAATCCTGCAAAACCATCACCCGCACCCGCTGCGGGCTCAGCCCGGCGGCGACCGCCAGCGGCTGGGTCAGGCGTTTCAGAGCATATTCGATCTCGGCGTCGCGGATCAGCGACTGCGCCCGCGCGGCCAGCGGCGCGAGCAGGACGATCAGCGCCAGGGCGAGGCCCGCCAGACCGCGCGCCAGTCCTGTCATGGCTGCCATTGACCTCGCCCCTCTCGGCTGGAAGAAAGCCTGCAACTGGCAGGCACCCTAAGGAGACGGGCATGAAGGTTTCAAGCCGGGGCGAGGTCGATCCCTTCATTGTGATGGATGTGATGGAGGCCGCCGCCCGAGCCGAGTCGCAGGGGCGCACCATCATCCACATGGAGGTGGGCCAGCCCGGCACGCCCGCCCCCGCCGCGGCCCGGAAGGCTCTGGCCCGCGCGATGGAAGAGGGGCCGCTGGGCTATACCGTGGGTCTTGGTCTGCCCGCGCTGCGCGCCCGGATCGCGGGGCTTTACCGCGAGTGGTACGGGGTCGATCTGAACCCCGACCGGGTGGTGGTGACGCCGGGGTCCTCGGGCGGTTTCACGCTGGCCTTCACCTCGCTTTTCGATGTCGGCGCGCGCGTCGGGATCGGCGCGCCGGGCTATCCGTCCTACAAGGCGGTCCTCAAGGCGCTGGGGCTGGAGCCGGTGATGATCCGGACCGAAACCCAGCACCGGCTGCAGCCAGTGCCGGGCGACCTGCCGCAAGATCTCGACGGGCTGCTGGTGGCCTCGCCCGCCAACCCCTCGGGCACGATGCTCGACCGCGATGCGCTGGCCGCATTGATCGGGGCGGCCGAGGCCCGCGGCGCGGCCTTCATCTCGGACGAGATCTATCACGGCATCGAATATGACCGCAAAGCCGTGACCGCGCTCGAGATCACCGACGAGACCTATGTCATCAATTCGTTTTCCAAGTATTTCTCGATGACCGGCTGGCGCGTCGGCTGGATGGTGGTGCCCGAGGATCATATCCGCCGGGTCGAACGTCTGGTGCAGAACCTCTTCATCTGCGCGCCCCATGCCAGCCAGATCGCGGCGCTGGCGGCGCTCGATTGCGGCGACGAGCTGCAGGCCAACCTGGAAGTTTACCGCAAGAACCGCGCGCTGATGCTGGAGGGGTTGCCCAAGGCGGGCTTCACCCGGATCGCGCCGCCCGATGGCGCCTTCTACGTCTATGCCGACGTGTCGGACCTGACGACCGACAGCCGCGCCTTTGCCGCCGAGATCCTTGAAAAGGCCGGGGTGGCGGTGACGCCGGGGCTCGATTTCGACCAGGACCGGGGGGCGGGCACGCTGCGCTTTTCCTATGCGCGCTCGA
Organism: Rhodovulum viride; assembly: GCF_003265965.1. Taxonomy (NCBI): domain Bacteria; kingdom Pseudomonadati; phylum Pseudomonadota; class Alphaproteobacteria; order Rhodobacterales; family Paracoccaceae; genus Rhodovulum; species Rhodovulum viride. Next base: position 56,889 of record NZ_MUAV01000010.1, read on the forward strand.
CCGAGGATATCGAGGAAGGTCTGGCCCGGCTCGCCCGTTTCATGGCGGCGCGATGAGCCCGCTCAGCCCGTCCGCGAAGGGCGTTCTGGCGATGGTGGGGGCCTCGACGATCTGGGGCCTGTCGTCGATGTATTACAAGCTGCTGGCCCATGTCCCGCCGCTTGAGGTGCTGAGCCACCGGACGATCTGGTCGCTGGTCTTCTTCGGGCTGGTGCTGGCGGTGCAGGGGCGGCTGGCCGAGCTTTGGCGGCTTTTCGGTCAGGCCCGGGCACTCTGGCTGGTGGCGGCGGCGGCGGTGATGATCTCGACCAACTGGTTCTTTTTCATCTACGCGATCCAGATCGGCCATGCGGTCGAATCCAGCCTTGGCTATTACATCTTCCCGCTGGTCGCGGTGGCGGTGGGCTTCGCGGCGCTGGGCGAACGGCCCACCGCCCTGCAATGGGGCGCGGTGGGCATCGCCGCCGTGGCGGTCACCCTGCTGACCTGGGGGCTCGGCGTCGCCCCGTGGGTGTCGCTGGCGCTGGCGGGAACCTTCGCGCTGTACGGACTGGCCAAGCGCGGCGTGCCCGCCGGGCCGGTCGTGTCGGTCACCGCCGAAGTCGTCTTGCTGTTGCCGCTGGCGGTGGTCTGGCTCTGGGGGGTGCATGTCGCAGGCTGGACCGGGCTGACCGGCCGGGCGCTGGGCGCCTTCGGCCACGATCTTGGCGACAGCCTGCTTCTGATCTTTTCCGGGCCGCTGACGGCGCTGCCGCTGATGCTGTTCAGCTATGCCACCAAGCGCGTGAACTTCGCGACCGTGGGGCTGGTGATGTACCTGAACCCCACGCTGCAGGTGATGGTGGCGACGCTGGTCTTCCGCGAGCCCTTCACCGGCTGGCACATCCTGGCCTTCGCCCTGATCTGGACGGCGCTGGCGCTTTATTCGGCCGAAAGCCTGCGGCAGGACAGGGCCTCGCGCAGGTCCGCCATCAGGGCGGGCACGTCCGGCACCACCCGGACATAGGCCGCAAGCGAGGGTTCGGCGAAGCCCTCGTCGATGAAATGATGGATCAGTGCGTTCAGCGGGTTCCAGAAGCCTGCCGTGTTCAGCAGATAGATCGGCTTGGCGTGCAGCCCCAGCTGGCGCCAGGTCAGCACCTCGAAGAATTCGTCCAGCGACCCGGCGCCGCCCGGCAGCACCACGATCGCGTCGGAATTCATGTACATGACCTTCTTCCGCTCGTGCATGTTCTCGGTCACGATGAAGGTCGAAAGATCGCGCTTGCCGACCTCGCGGTCCAGCAGGTGCACGGGGATCACCCCGAAGGTCCGCCCGCCAGAGGCCTGCGCCGCCCGCGCGACCCGGCCCATCAATCCGACATCGCCCGCGCCATAAACAAGTTGCCAGCCCGCCTCGGCCAGCGCATGGCCGAGCGCCTCGGCGGCTTCGGCATAGTCGGGGCGCGTGCCGTCGCGTGAGCCGCAGAAGACACAGATCGAGGGGTTTTGAAGGGTCATGGGGCGCCTGCGGGATCGGTTTTCTGGACCCGTGATACCGGGGTTGGTATGGTCTCGCAAGGCGCTCGCCTGGCGGGGACGCGCGCAGATGGGGAAGGTGATGTCGGAGAGCAAGCGGTCGGTCTGGACCTGGGCGATCCTCGGCGGCGAGGCGCTTCTGGTGCTGATGGTCGTGGCATGGTTCCTTGACCGCGACGACGACCGCAAGGCCGACGCGCAGGCGCCCGTCGCAGCCCCGTCGGCCGTTCCGCAATCTGGCCCGTCGACTGATCGGTCGACCGGCCCTTCTGCGGCACCGTCCCACGGCAGCCCGGACTCTTCACCCCCTGACGTTGCGGCCCCTGACGCCGACCCCGAAGCCGGACAGGCCGCCGGTCACGTCCCGCCCGGGGCCGCGCCCCGGGGCGACCGCTCGGATATAGCGCCGCCGCCGGAGGCCGCCGCGCCCGCCTTCGACGTGGTGCGGGTCGGCCCCGAGGGCGACGCCCTGATCGCGGGTCGTGCCGAAGTCGGCAGTTCGGTCGCGATCCTGGTCGAGGGCCGCGAGGCTGCCCGCACCGAGGTCGGTGCCGATGGCGATTTCGCGGTGCTGTTCGATCTGGACCAGAGCGACGATCCGCGCCGGATCTCGCTCTCGATGCTCCGCGCCGACGGGCGCACGACCCCGTCCGAGGCCACGGTGATCCTCGCCCCATCGCCCGATCCGTCTCAAGGTCCGTTCCCGGTTCCGCCCGCCGTCGAGGCCGAACCTGCGGCCGGGGGCGCGCAGGCGGACGAACAGGCGGCAGATCAGGCGGCAGATAGCGGCGCGCCGGCTCCCCAACCGGCGGTGGCGGACGGCCTGTCGGACAACGGCACCTCTGCGACCGCCCCGACGGACAGGCCGGTGATCGAGGCCCCGCCCGCCGCGCCCGCGATCCTGATCTCGGATGCCGAGGGCGTGCGCCTTGTCGAACCGCCGCAGGACGGGGACGCCGCGCCGGTTTCGGGCGTGACGCTCGACGCGATCACCTACGATGCGGGAGGCGCGGTGAACCTTGCCGGGCGCGGCCGCCCCGGGGGCCAGTTGCGGATCTATCTCGACAACGCGCCGCTGGCCGAGACCGGCATCGACGGTACCGGACGCTGGACGCTGCGCGCGCCCGAAATCGCCGCCGGGCTTTATGCGCTGCGGGCCGATCTGCTGGCCGCCGATGGCAGCGTCGCCGCGCGCTTCGAGACGCCCTTCCACCGCGAGGCTCCTGCCGAAATCGCCGCCACCGCCGCGCCGCCCGCGGGGCCCGGGGGCGCGACCGGCGTTCGGGTGATCACCGTGCAACCGGGTTACACGCTGTGGGGCATCGCCGACCGCACCTATGGCCGGGGCATGCAATACGTGAAGATCTTCGAGGCCAATCGCGGCCAGATCCGCGACCCCGACCTGATCTATCCCGGCCAGATCTTCGATCTTCCTCGGGGCGAGTAGCCCGCGCGTCGCTGGCCTTTTCCGGCATCCGGCGCTAGGGTCTGCCGCGCTCCCCTTAGGAAGGCCGTCCGATGCGCCGTGGCAAACGCCCCACAACCGCAGACCTGTCGCAGTTCGATCGCGACCAGGGCATGCGCACGATCCGCAAGGTCGCACCCTATCTCTGGCCCCCGGGTCAGGGCTGGGTCAAGCGCCGGGTCGTGCTGGCGCTGGCCGCCCTTCTGCTGGCCAAGGTGGTTTCGGTCGGCACGCCCTTCCTCTACAAGGCTGCCGTCGACAGCCTGACCGGCGAGACCCGCGACGACACGTTGCTGCTGGCCGTGGGGGCGGTCGGCCTGACCGTCGCCTATGGCATGGCGCGGCTGATGAATACCGGCTTTCAGCAGCTGCGCGACGCGATCTTCTCCCGGGTCGGGCAACGTGCGCTGAGGCGGCTGGCGCTGGAAACCTTCACCCATATCCACCGGCTGTCGCTGCGCTATCACATCTCGCGCAAGACCGGGGGTCTGTCGCGGGTGATGGAACGCGGCGTGAAGGGCGTCGAGTTCCTGTTGCGGTTCCTGTTGTTCAGCATCGGCCCGCTGATCGTCGAACTTGCGATGGTCGGCGTTGTCTTCGCGCTGGCCTTCGATCTGTGGTATCTCGGCGTCGTGGCGGCGGTGATCGCGGTCTATTTCAAGTTCACCTTCGTCGTCACCGACTGGCGGGTGAAGATCCGCCGCCGGATGAACGACCAGGACACCGACGCCAACCAGAAGGCCATCGACAGCCTGCTGAACTTCGAGACGGTCAAGTATTTCGGCGCCGAGTCGCGCGAGGCCGACCGTTACGACCGCGCGATGGAAGGCTATGAGGACGCCGCGATCAAGACCTCCTATTCGCTGGCGCTGCTTAATTTCGGCCAAGCCCTCATCATCACGCTGGGCATGATCGCGGTGATGGTCATGGCCGCGATGGGGGTGCAGGCGGGCCAGCTGACGGTGGGCGATTTCGTCATGGTCAACGCCTACATGATCCAGATCACCATGCCGCTGAACTTTCTCGGCGCGGTCTATCGCGAGATCCGGCAAAGCCTGATCGACATGGGCGACATGTTCGCGCTTCTGGAACAGCCCGCCGAGGTCACCGACCGGCCCGGCGCGCCTGCGCTGAAGGTGACGGGCGGCGCGGTCGAGTTCCGCGACGTGCGCTTCGGCTACGAGCCCGAGCGGCCGATCCTGCAGGGCGTCTCGTTCACCGTTCCGGCGGGGCGCAAGGTCGCCATCGTCGGGCCGTCGGGGGCGGGCAAGTCCACCATCGGGCGGCTTCTCTTCCGCTTCTACGACGTGACCGGCGGCGCGGTGACCATCGACGGGCAGGACCTGCGCGAGGTCACCCAGGACAGCCTGCACCGCGCCATCGGCGTCGTGCCGCAGGACACGGTTCTGTTCAACGACACCATCCTTTACAATATCGCCTATGGCCGCCCCGACGCGAGCCCCGCCGAGATCGAGGCCGCGGCCCGCGCCGCCAAGATCCACGACTTCGTGACGGCCCTGCCCAAGGGCTATGAGACGCTGGTCGGCGAACGCGGGCTCAAGCTGTCGGGCGGCGAGAAACAGCGGGTGGGCATCGCCCGGACGCTTCTGAAGAACCCGCCGATCCTGCTGCTCGACGAGGCCACCTCGGCGCTCGATTCCGAGACCGAGGCGGGCATCCAGTCGGAACTCAAGGCGATGGGCGAGGGCCGCACGGTGATCGCCATCGCGCACCGGCTGTCGACCATCGTCGATGCCGACGAGATCGTGGTGCTGGAGGACGGCCATGTGATCGAACGCGGCACGCATGAGGCGCTTCTGGCCTGCGGCGGCCGCTATGCCGCCATGTGGCAGCGCCAGCAGGCGGGCGAGGACGACGACATCGCCGCCGAGTGACTGCGCCCGGCTTCGGCGGGGCCTCGCCAAACCATCCGCCCGGACCCGTTCCCCGGCCGAGCCCTCTCGCCTGCAATCTTCTTCTTGGCAAAAATACCCATGGCGTCCCGGTTCGCCACATGGCCCCGCGTCGGGGCAGGGAGCGCGGTCATTCGGCGGCGCGAAGGCCGTCCGGCTTGCCTTTGGACCCGCCGTCGGCCTGTGGCGGCTCCGGGGCCTCGGTCCAGACGATCTCGGGCGCGTCGAGCCGCGCGGCGGCGCGGGTCAGGGCGAGGTCGCGGGCGGCGCGGCTGTCGGGGCCCGCGCTGAGCGCAGCCAGACGGCGGACCGATCCGTAGGCGCCCGCCCGCACCCATTCGCGCAATGCCAGCAGCGAGGGCGTGAAGACCAGCGTCAGCACGGTCGCCACGCCCAGCCCGAAGACCACCGCCGTCGCCAGCTGGGTCCACCACAGCGAGGCCGGACTGCCCTGGGTATAGCCGCCATTGGCAAAGTCGAAGCTGACTCCCAGCATCATCGACAGCAAGCCCGCCATGGTCGTGACCGTGGTCAGGAAGACCGGACGGATGCGGTCCTCGCAGGTGCGCACGATGGCCTCGATCCGCGGCATGTAGCGGGCATAGTCCTGATAGGTGTCGATCAGCACGATGTTGTTGTTCACGACGATCCCGGCCAGCGCGACGACCCCGGTCCCGGTCATGATGATCGAGAAGGGCTGGCCCATCACCAGCATCCCGATCAGCACGCCCGCCGAGGACAGCACCACCGCCAGTAGCACCAGCACCGAATTGTAGAAGCTGTTGAACTGCGCCAGCAGGATGATGAACATCAGCCCCAGCGCCGCGGTGAAGGCTTTCGACAGGAAGGCGGTGCTTTCCTCCTGATCCTCCTGATCGCCGGTCCATTCCCAGCTGATGCCCTGCGGAAACGGCCCCGTGTCGAGCCAGCGGGTCAGGGTCGCGATCCGCTCGTTGGCGTTGATCGGCTGGCCCTCGACTGTCGTGAGCCCGTCGGCGACCGCCGCCTTGACGTCGAAATAGCGCTTGCCGTCGACCCGGTTGATCCGCCCGATCTTGCGCACCGGCGTGATCGTCACGAAATTCGACAGCGGCACCAGCCCGACCTCGGTCCGCACCTTCAGCGTGTCGAGCGTGGACAGCAGCCGGTCGCGTTCGGGCAGGCGCACGCGGATGTCGATTTCCTCGTCCGAGGAGGGCACCCGCATCGTGTCGAGCAGGATGCCGCGGGTGACCAGCTGGACCATCTGCCCGGCCAGCACCGCCGAGGCGCCGAAACGTCCGGCCTCTTCGGTATCGACATCGACCTGCCAGTCGATGCCGGGCAGGGGGCGGGTATCCTCGACGTCGCGGAGCCCCTCGGTCGCTTCGAACCGGTCGAGGGCGATCTGGGTGGCGGCCGACAGATCGTCCCAATTGTCGCCCTTCAGCCGCAGATGCACCGGCTTGGCCGAGGCGGGGCCATCCGACAGGTTCAGGATCTCGGTCCGGATGCCGGGGATCTGGGCCAGCTTGCGTTCGATCCGGGCGAGGATCAGGCCGCCATGCAGATCGGGGTCGGCGGCGCGCTCCTGCCAGGGCATCAGCTCGATCTGGACCTGGCCGATGGTGTCGAGCGGCGGCTGTGCGCCGCCCGTGTTCTGTCTGAGCCCGCCTTCGCCCGCGAAGGAAAAGACGTTCTCGACCCCGGGTTCGGCCAGCACGATGCGCTCGGCCGACTTCAGCAGCGCGTCCTTCTCGTCGATCGACAGGTTGCCCCGCGCGCGGACATAGACGATGGCCTGTTCGGGTTCGGTCTTCACGAAGAACTCGACCCCGTTATTGTGCTTGCCGTAATAGACGAAGACCCCGGCGACGAAGGCGATCACGGCCCCGGCGGTGACCAGCGGCATCACCGGATTGCCCGCGATGGCGCGGATCAGCCGACCGAAGAGGGTCGGGCGGTAGCCCGCCTTGACCGGCTCGGGCTGCGGGTCCCGCAGCGCGTTCACCGCCAGCGAACAGCCGATCAGGCCCAGCGTGAACAACACCAGCCCCGGCAGCATCGCAAGCGGCCCCGAACTGGCCGGGCCGGGCGCGGGCCAGGCCGGGTTCAGCATCCGCATCGCGCCAAGGAAGGCCATCGCAAGAGCCAGCGCCATCAGCCCGAGACGCAAGCCCTTCGGCAAGGGCCTCAGCCGCTCGGTGAGACGCCAGAGCACCCGCGAGAACCGGCCCGCGACCCCGCCCACCACCGGCAGGTAGACCAGCGCGACCACCAGGCTTGCCGACAGCACGAAGATCAGCGTGACCGGCAAAAGCCCCATGAACTCGCCCGCGACGCCGGGCCAGAACAGCATCGGCAGGAAGGCGCAAAGCGTGGTCGCGGTCGAACTGACGATGGGCCAGAACATCCGCTTGGCCGCATCGGCGAAGGCATGCATCGGCCCGGTGCCCTCGGCAATGCGGCGGTCGGCATATTCGACGACCACGATGGCGCCGTCGACCAGCATGCCGACCGCAAGGATCAGCCCGAACATGACGATGTTCGACACGGTGACGTCGAGGATCGCCAGCAGCACGAAACACAAGAGAAACGAGGTCGGGATCGCGAAGCCCACCAGCAGCGCCGAGCGGGTGCCGAGAAAGGCCAGCACCACCACCATCACCAGCGCGATGGCGGTCAGAACCGACCCTTCAAGCTGGCGCACCATCGATTCCACATTGGTCGACTGGTCGTTCGAGGTCGTGACCACGATGGCCTGGCGCAGCTCGGGCGCCCAGTCGGCGCGGGCCTTTTCGACCTCCTCGCGCACCAGCCGCGAGGTGTCGATGATGTTGAAGCCCTTGCGCTTGACCACCTGCAGCGCCAGCGTCGGTTCGCCGTTGAAGCGCGCGGTCGAGCTGCGGTCCTCGAAGGTCAGCCGGATCTCGGCCAGATCGCCCAGCCGCACCACCCGGTTGCCGTTGACCTTGACCGGCAGGTCGTAGACGTCCGAGGGGTCGTCGAAGGAGGCCGGGATCTTGACCGCGAAGGCGCCGTTCGCCGTCTCGACCTCGTCGGCGGCGATCAGCTGGTTGTTGGCGGTGACGACATTGACCAGTTCCTGCGCCGTGACGTTGTAGGACTCGAGCTTCAGCGGATCGAGGATCACCTCGAGCATCTCGTCGCGCTGGCCCGCCATCGACACCTCAAGCACCGGGTCGAGCGCCTCGAGCCGGTCCTGCAGGTCCTTGGCCGCACGCACCAGCGTCCGTTCCGGCACCTCGCCCGACAGGTTCACGACGAGGATCGGAAATTCCGAGAAGTTGATCTCGGAGATCGTGTATTTCTCGTAGCCGTCGGGAAAATCGGCCTCGGCCTTGTTCATCCGGTCGCGCACATCGGCCAGGATCTTGGTCTTGTCCCAGCCGAAGTCGAATTCCAGCGCGACCCCGGCATAGTTCTCGCGCGCCGTCGCGGTCATCGAATCAAGCCCGTCGAGATCGGACAGCTCGGTTTCCATCGGCTTGATCAGCAGCTTTTCCGCATCCTCGGCCGAGATGCCGGGGAAGGGGACCGAGATGAACAGCGCCGGGATCTCGATATCGGGCTCGCCCTCCTTGGGCAGCTCGATATAGGCGAGCGCGCCCGCGACCAGCGACATCAGCACGAAAGCCACGACCATGCGCGCCCGCGCGGCGGCCCAGTCGACAAGACCGGTCATTGCGGCGTCTCGCGATAGCTGACCTCGACCGGAGTGCCGTCCGACACGAATTCCTGCCCGACCACGATCACATCGGCGCTGTCGGGCAGGCCCGCGACCCAGATGCCTTCTGGGGCGTCGCGGATCACCTCGACGGGCGCAAAGCGGGCATGGCCGGTTTCATCTGCATAGCGCAGTCCCAGCCGACCGGCATCGTCCAGCGTCAGCGCCGAGGGCGGCACCAGATGGCCGCTGCGGGCGGGGCCGGCGATGCCGATCTCGACGCTTTGCCCGGCGCGGATCGCCCCGTCGGCATTGGGGGCCTCGACCTCGACGCGGAAGGTGCGGGTGGCGGGGTCGGTCGTGCGCGCGACGAAGGTGACGCGGCCCGCGATCTCCCGCCCCGAGAGCAGCCTGCCCCCGGCGGGCGCGCCGACGCGGATCTTGTCGACCTCGGTTTCGGGCACCGCGCCCACCAGCCGGATCGGATCGAGCGCGATGACCTTGGCGCAGAGCAAGCCGGGCTGCATCAGCGTGCCCAGCTCTGCGGTGTCCTCGTCCAGCATGCCCGCGAAGGGGGCCGCGATGGTCAGCCGTCCGATCTCGATCTCGGCGGCGGCGATCTGGGCCTCGGCGGTCTTGCGCGTGGTCTCGACGGCCTCGAGCCCGGCTGTGGCCGAGGCCACCGCCGCCTCGGCGGTCGAGACCGCGGCGGCGGTGCCGGCGACCCTCGTGTCCGAGGCGTAGCCCTCTTGCGACAGCCGCCGGGCGGCGCGGTCGTTGATCCGGGCCTCTTCCAGCTGGGCGCGGGCCTGGGCGACGGCGGCGCGGGCCTCGGGCAGGCGGGCGCGGGATTCGGCCAGCACCGCCCGGGCCTGGGCCAGTGCCGAGGGCCGCGTGCCCGGTTCGATCCGGCACAGGGTCTGCCCGGCCGCGACCGCGCTGCCTTTCTTGAGGGGCTCCGAGATCACCCGGCCGTCGGTCTCGGCCAGCACCTCGACGCTGCGCGCGGCCTCGGTCTCGCCGCGCAGCCGGACGCCGCCCTGAACCTGCTGTGCCGTGCTGCGCTGGACAACGACCGACACTTTTTGCGGTCCGGAGGCGCCGGTATCTGCGGCTGGCGCTGGGGCGGGTTCCACCCCGGCAAAGACCATCACGCGGTCCCGTTCCATCATCAGCAGGTAAAAGCTGACCGTCACCAGCAGGGCGGTGAGCATCGAGATCCAACGCATGGACTGCCTTGCCTTTCTCGTCGCGCGCTTCGGGGCCGGTCGCTGTCGTCCCGGCAAGGCGGGGCGGCGCGGGACGGGCCCGGACCGGCCGCCCTGACCCATGCCGCGATGGTACGATCAAACGGGCAGGGCGTACAAGCGTTCCGGCGCCGTGCGGCGGCCATGGTCGCGGGGCTTTGCAAAGGGGCAAGCGCTGCGCTAAGACGGGCGCCAGCAGAGCCCAAGCAGCCGGACCGCCGAGACGCCCATGACCAATCCCGACAGTTTCATCCAGGAAGTGACCGACGAGGTCCGCCGCGACCGCCTGTTCGCCTGGATGCGCCGCTATGGCTGGCTCGCGGCCCTGATCATCGTCGGACTGGTGGGCGCCGCCGCCTGGCGCGAATGGAGCATCGCCCGGCAGGAGGCCGCCGCGCAGGCACTGGGCGACAGCATTCTCGATGCGATAGAGATCCGCGATGCGGCGGCCCGCGCCGAGGCGCTGGGCCGGATCGGCGCCGACGGCCCGGCCGGGGCGCTGGTGGCGCTTCTGGCCGCCGCCGAGGCGCCGGATGCCGCCGGACGGATCGCCGCGACCGAGCGGCTCGATGCCATCGCCGCCGATGCCTCCCTGCCGCCTTATCTGTCGGATCTGGCGGCGCTGAAGCTTGTTCTGATGCGGGGCAGCGACATGGCGCCCGAGGCGCGGCTGGCCGCGCTCGAGCCGCTGGCGGCGCCGGGACGGCCGTTCCGGACGCTGGCACTGGAACAGATGGCCTATGCCGAGATCGACGCGGACCGCACCGAGGCGGCGCTGGATCGGCTGCGCGGCCTGCTTGACGATGCCGAGGCCAGCGCGGACTTGCGTCAGCGCGCCAGTCGGTTGATTGTGGCGCTCGGCGGATCGCCGGACGCCGGCTGATGCGGCCGCAGGCGGCCGGGCGGCCAGACGGGACGAGCCCAGGATCGAGGGGACAGCGACAGTGAAATTCGGCCATGTAACGAGCGTCTTGGCGCTGGTCGCCCTCGTCGCGGGGTGCGGCGACAAGGAAGAGATCCTGCAGGGTGAGCGGCTGGGCGTGCGCGAGGCGCTGGGCCTCGAGACGGTGCAGCCCGAGCTGCCCGAGGCGCGCGACATCGCGCTGCCGGCCCCGCAGGCGGTGGCCGACATGCCGCAACTGGGCGGCAACCCGGAACACCTGACGCCCCATGCGGCGCTTTCGGCAACGCCAGCGCGGATCTGGTCGACCTCGATCGGGGCGGGCAACAGCCGCCGCTACCGGATCACGGCGCCGCCGGTGGTGGCGGGCGGCGTGATCTACACGCTCGACGCGCGCAGCCAGGCCGCGGCGGTCTCGGCCGACGGCAAGCTTCTGTGGAAGGCCGACCTGCGGCCCGAGGGCAAGCGCGGCAAGGATGTCAGCGGCGGCGGGCTCGCCTATGGCGACGGGCGGCTTTTCGCCACCACGGGCTATGGCACGCTGATCGCGCTCGATCCCGCGACCGGGGCCGAGCTCTGGACCCAGAAGGCCGATGCCGCGATTTCGGGTCCGCCCGCCTATCGCGACGGCATCGTCTATTTCGTCAGCCGCGACAACCGTGCCTGGGCGATCTCGGCGGCCGACGGCCGGGTGCAATGGCAGATCCCGGGCACGCCCGCGCCCGCCGGAATGCTGGGGGGCGCCGCGCCTGCGGTCACCGACCGGCTGGCGATCTTCCCGTTCAGCTCGGCCGATCTGGTCGCGGCCCTGCGCCAAAGCGGGGTGCGGGTCTGGGGCGCGGCGGTCGCCGGTCAGCGGCGCGGCGCGGTCTATGCCTCGGTGACCGACATCACCGGCGATCCGGTGGTCGCGGGCAACGTGCTTTTCGCGGGCAACCAGTCGGGCCGCTCGGTCGCGCTCGACGTCAATTCGGGCGAACGGATCTGGACCGCCGAGGACGGGGCTTACGGCGCGATGCTGCCGGTGGGCGGCTCGGTCTTCTTCATGACCGATCAGGACAAGCTGGTGCGGCTCGACGCCCGCGACGGCAGCCGGATCTGGTCGGTGGACCTGCCCTATTTCACCAAGAAGAAACCCAAGAAACGCAAGGCCGTCTATGCCCATTACGGGCCGATCCTCGCGGGCGGGCGGATCTGGGTCGCCTCGGATGACGGCTGGCTTCGGGGCTTTGACCCGGCGTCGGGAGCGGTGCTGGCGGAAATCGACCTGCCCGGCGGCGCCGCCTCGCGGCCGGTGGTGGCGGGCGGCACGCTTTACGTGCTGTCCGAGCGCGGGGAACTCGAGGCTTTCCGCTAGGCGCCGGATGGTGTAGGCGGGCGGTCTGATCCGGTTCGGAGAGACCCATGAGTTTTACCCTGGCCATCGTCGGCCGGCCCAATGTCGGCAAGTCGACGCTGTTCAATCGTCTGGTGGGCAAGCGCCTGGCGCTGGTCGACGACCAGCCCGGCGTGACCCGCGACCTGCGCGAGGGCGAGGCGCGGCTGGGCGATCTGCGCTTTACCGTGGTCGACACGGCCGGGCTGGAAGAGGCGACCGACGAAAGCCTGCAGGGCCGGATGCGCAAGCTGACCGAGCGCGCGGTGGGCATGGCCGATGCCTGTCTCTTCATGATCGACGCGCGGGCGGGCGTTCTGGCCGCCGACGAGGTCTTTGCCGACATCCTGCGCAAGAAATCCGCCCATGTGATCCTCGGGGCCAACAAGTCCGAGGGCCGCGCCGCCGATGCAGGATTCCTTGAGGCCTATGCGCTGGGGCTGGGCGAACCGCTCAGGCTGTCGGCCGAACATGGCGAGGGCATGGCCGAGCTGCATGCCGTTCTTGCCCCGCTGATCGAGGCTGCCGAGGCGCGGCTCGATGCCGAGGCCGCGCCCGAGGTCGATGTCGATCTGTCCGACGAGGATGACGACGAGGACATGGAGGCGCCGGTCCGGATGCCGACCGCAGCGCGCCCTTTGCAGGTCGCGGTGGTCGGGCGCCCCAATGCAGGAAAGTCGACGCTGATCAACCAGATCCTCGGCGAGGACCGGCTGTTGACCGGCCCCGAGGCGGGCATCACCCGCGATTCGATTTCGCTGTCGATGGATTGGCAGGGCACGCCGGTCCGGCTGTTCGATACCGCGGGCATGCGCAAGCGCGCCAAGGTCCAGGACAAGCTGGAAAAGCTGTCGGTGTCGGACGGGCTCCGGGCGGTCAAGTTTGCCGAGGTCGTGGTCGTGCTGCTCGATGCGCAGATCCCGTTCGAGGCGCAGGACCTCAAGATCGCCGATCTGGCCGAGCGAGAGGGCCGCGCCGTCGTCATCGCCGTCAACAAATGGGATCTCGAGACCGACCGTCAGGACAAGCTGATCGCGCTGAAGGAAGAATTCGCCCGGCTTCTGCCGCAGCTGCGCGGCGCGCCGCTGGTGACGGTTTCGGCGCTGACCGGGCGCGGGCTCGACCGGCTGCACGACGCGGTGATCTCGGCCTACACCGTCTGGAACCGGCGGGTGCCGACCGCGCGGCTGAACCGCTGGCTCGCGGGCATGCTCGAGATGCACCCGCCGCCCGCGCCCGGCGGGCGCCGGATCAAGCTGCGCTACATGACCCAGGTCAAGACCCGGCCGCCGGCCTTCGTGGTGATGGCCTCGGTTCCCGAAAAGCTGCCGGAAAGCTATCGCCGCTATCTGGTCAACGGGCTGCGCGAGGATTTCGGGATGCCGGGCACCCCGATCCGGCTGACCTTCCGTGGCCAGGGCGACCGCAACCCGTTCCGGGCCAAGAAGAAAAAGACGCCCTCGCGGCTCAGGAAGCACATTGAGAAGAAGTCCGGCAGCTGATCCGGCTCGGCGCCGCCCTGGAGGCGGCGTCCTTCTTCGTCTGGTCCGTCATGGGTATTTGAACCAAGAAGAAGCCCAGACCGTCTCTTCTTCTTGGCCTAAATACCCATGAACCGGTGCAGGCCGCGCAATGGGGTCAGGGTGGCACGCCTCAGGTGGCGGCGCGCACCGTGAGAAAGCCGATCACGACAGCACCCGCAAGCGCGGCAATGGCGACGAGCGGCGCGCTGAAAAGGTTCGCGACGACGATCCCGCCAAGCCCCCAGATCAATGCCACGCCATAGGCGGGCGCGCGGTCGAGCGGGAAAAGCACCGCCGCGCCGGTCGCGAGCGCGCCCAGAAGCGCGATCAGGGCCCAGGCGGTCTCGCCGAAAACAATGCCATGGCCCGCGCCCAGAAGGCCGACCGAGACCCAGCTGGCCGCAGTCAGCCAGCCCGCATAAAGCCCGACCGGCGCCTGCAGCCACCAGCGGTCGATCAGCGGCGTCTCGACCAGCGCCCAGATCGCCATGGCGGCCATCCACCACAACAGCAGCGACGCCCAGACCGGCGAAAGTTGCGCAACCCCGATCCAGGCCGCACCGGGGGCCAGCGACAGGATCAAGGGCAGGCGGCAACGTTCCCACGCGCCGTCGCGGGCGCGGCGGAACAGCCCGAACCCGGCCGAGATCACCAGCCAGACATAGATCACGCTCCAGATCGCGAAGGCATAGCCCGCGGGCTGCACCGGCGGATGGTCCTGCGGGATCGGGAATTGCGAGGGCTCGAAGCCAGAGAACCCACCCGGCATCAGTGCCGAGGCGACGAAGAAAACGGTGGCGACGAAGACGAGGACCGCCTTGACCGGGTCGATCATGCCAGTTCTCCTTCAACTGTCAGCAGCGTCTTGCCGCCGAGCCAGGGGGCGAGCGCCTCGGGCAGGGCGACCGAGCCGTCCTCGCGCTGGCCGTTTTCCAGCACCGCGATCAGGCAGCGCCCGACCGCAAGGCCGGACCCGTTCAGGGAGTGGACATAATCGGGCTTGCCGCCGCTCGCGGGCCGGAACCTTGCATTCATCCGCCGCGCCTGGAAGTCGCCGCAATAGGACACCGAGGAAATCTCGCGATAGGTCGCCTGTCCCGGCAGCCAGACCTCGAGGTCATGGGTGCGCCGCGCGCCGAAGCCCATGTCGCCGGTGCACAGCACGACCGTCCGGTAGGGCAGGCCGAGCTTTTCGAGGATCCCCTCGGCACAGCGCGTCATCCGTTCCAGCTCATCAAGGCCCTGATCGGGATGCACAATCGACACCATCTCGACCTTCTCGAACTGGTGCTGGCGCAGCATTCCGGCCGTGTCGCGCCCCGCCGAGCCCGCCTCGGACCGGAAGCAAAGCGAATGCGCGGTCATCCGGCGGGGCAGGTCGGCCTCGTCCAGCAGCGTGTCGTTGACGGTGTTGGTCAGCGTCACTTCCGAGGTCGGGATCAGCCACCAGCCCTCGCGGGTCTGATAGCTGTCCTCGCCGAATTTCGGCAGCTGGCCGGTGCCGTACATCATCTCTTCGCGCACCAGCACCGGCGCGTTGACCTCGGTCAGCCCGTTCTCGGTGACGTGGGTATCCAGCATGAACTGCGCCAGCGCCCGGTGGATGCGGGCCACCGCGCCTTTCAGCACCACGAAACGCGCGCCCGACAGCTTGGCCGCGGTTTCGAAATCCATGCCCGCGGCAACGCCCGGCAACTGGTAATGCTCTTTCGCCGGAAAGCTCAGTTCGGGCGGTGTGCCCCAGCGGTGCCGCTCGACATTGGCGGTCTCGTCGGGCCCGTCGGGCACATCGGCCAGCGGCAGGTTCGGCAGCCCCATCAGCATCTCGCGCAGGCGGGCATCCTCGGCCTTGGCCTCGTCATCGAGCCGGGCGATTTCGTCCTTCTTCTCGGCCACCAGCGCGCGCAGGCGTTCGAATTCGGCCTCGTCGCCCCGGGCCTTGGCGGCGCCGACCTCCTTAGAGGCGGCGTTGCGCGCGGCCTGGGCCTCTTCGGCGGCAGAGATCTTGGCGCGGCGGGATTCGTCCAGCGCAAGGATCGCGGGCGAGACCGGCGCCAGCCCGCGGCGCGCCAGGGCGGCGTCGAAAGCGTCGGGGGTTTCGCGGATGGCGCGGATGTCGTGCATGTCTTGTCCTCGGGTGGTCTGGGTCTTTGTCTCGGGCCGGTTATGCCCGATCCTGAGGGGGGACGTAAGAGGCCGGATCGGCGCGCCAGCAGTTGTATTCAATACTGAAGGTATAGTCTTCGAGATCGGCAGATGGCCAATGCGTTGGCCGTTGCAGGTTGCCGATAATGGTTGAGCCATCACCAAACGCCGTCTCAATCTGCTCTTGTCGTATCCAGATGCCGCTAAAGTCTAGGCCTTTTATTGCCGCGCCCCGAATGCTAGTGCCAATGAGCTTAGTCGATGGGGATAGTTTTGCTCGGGAAAGCGTAGCTCCATCGAGTTGTGCAACACTTAAATTGGCTCCGTCTAAGTTACTATCGCTTAGTCTAGAGCCGTCCATAGTTGCACCTATGAGGTCGGCTCTTCGCATTAGTGTTTGTCTGAGGTTTGCTCCCTCAAGGCGCGCTCCCGTAAGACGTGCTTCTGAAAAATCGCGTTCATTGAGATCTGCAAGCTGAAGGCTAGTGTTTCTCAAGTCTAGCCGGTAAGAAGGCTGCCTTTGGTAAGCGCCGCTGCTCTTTTCCAGAACAACTCGGTCAGGTGCGCGGCGACCGATCACGGCCAGAGCTATTCCAACATCGCTGCGAGGTGGACGAATATTCTCGCGTTTTAGAAGCCAAGACGCCATTAGAAGATTGCGCTTTGTGACCATCTTCAGGTGAGCTTTCCTATCGTCAACCGACGCAATTTCTGACAGTTGATTTGGAGTTTCAATGCCGTCATCCTCCGGGTTCCTTGCACTGGACGCCGGAGCGTTCTCGCGGATATAGGCGCAGAGGATCTCCATGACGTTCACATGGTCGCGGTCACTGTCGCGGCTGATGCGCTCGAGCGCGTAGATCGCGCCGATGCGGACCTCGATATTGGGCGCGGTCGTCTCTTCGATCTCGGTCGTACCGTCCGGATGCGTTAGCCGCCGCTTGACCGTCTTTTCCGCCCCCAGCCCCTCGACCGCCTTGTTCAGGCGGTCGGTGATGAGGCCCTGTTCGGCGACGTTGACTTGTCGATATGCGACAATGGAGCGCCAGACCAGAAAGGGGACGCCTACAAGCGCAGCGAGCACGAGACCGATATCGTGGATCGCTTCGGAATGGTGATCGGGGCCGGCGAAATCGCCTCGTCCGGCAAGGGCCATGATGAAGTTGACAATAGTTCCGGCAATGAGAGCCAGCGCGATGATCGCCAGTGCGAGCAGGGGCAATGCCAGCACCAGGCGAACAATCCAGCCGAAGCCGCTGAACCGTTTGAAATCCGGCCGCCAGAGATGGCTGGCCCAGTCGACGAGACGCGAGCGGTGTGCCGTCATTGTCGTTCCCCCCTGCGCCCAAGACTGCCCGGAATGCGCGCGGGAGGGAACCGGTTTGCGCGGCCCGGTCCGGCGCGCCTAGCGGCCCGCGAGGAAGGTGGCGCTGGGGCGGGCGGCGACCGAGTGGATCTCGCCCGCGCCGCTGACCGAGGCGGAGACGACGCCCACGACTGACCAGCGCGACCCCTCGCGTTGCAGCACCGGCGCGCCCGAGGTGCCCTGAACGACCGGGCAGCCGAGGGCGGCCATGCCGGGGCTCTGGACCACGACCCGGCAATCCGCGACCCGGGTCAGGGCGTTCAGCCGGTCGCGGCGATAGCCGATCACTGTCACGCGGGGGCCGACCAGATCGGGCGTGGCGACCGGCAGGGGCGGGATGTCCGTGATCGGTGCTTCCAGAACCAGGATCGCAACATCGGCGCGCAAGCTGCGGGAATCCGGTTTCTTTCCCGGATGAAAGCCCGGGTTCGACAGGATCGCGCTGGCGGTGCGGTGGGCGGCATAGGTGCCCTTGTACCAGCCCGCGAGGAAATGCACCTGACCGGGCTGGGCCTTCGTGCCGCCCCGGAGCGCGTAAAGGCAATGGGCCGCGGTCAGCACCCGGTCGGGCGCGATCAGCGTGCCGGTGCAGAAGCCTCCCGTGTCGAAGCCCGCCACGTTGACCCGGCCGATGGCGCGCCAGGCGCGGTGCTGTGCCTCGGCCAGCGGCTCGGCCCCGTTGCGATCCCGGTCCCGGGCGCCCGCGGCATGGGCGGCGGGCAGGGCCGCAGCCCCCAGCGCGACGGCAAGGAGAAGGGGCAGCACGGCACGCGGGCGGATCGGAGGTCGCATGGCCCTTGATATGCCTGCTTCGCGCCGCCATTTGAAGCCCCGGCGCAGCGCCTTGCCAAGCAGAAGACCCACGGATAGGGTGCGCCGCGACTGAAAACCGGGCGGCCCGTTCGCCCTTCGGACACGGGGATTTTCCATATGTTTGCAACGCCTGCCTTCGCGCAAGCGGCCGGCGGCGGCGCCGTCGGCGCCTTCGGCTCGTTTCTGCCGCTGATCCTGATCTTCGCGATCATGTATTTCCTTCTGATCCGCCCGCAGCAGAAGAAAGCCAAGGAACACAAGGCGATGGTCGATGCGCTGCGCCGCGGCGACCAGGTGATCACCCAGGGCGGGCTGATCGGCAAGGTGTCCAAGGTCAAGGACGATGGCGAGGTCGAGGTCGAGATCGCCGAAAACGTCAAGGTCCGCGTCGTGCGCCAGACCATCGCTCAGGTGCTGAACCGGACCGAGCCGGCGGAAAAGGCCTGATCGCCCATGCTGGATTTCGCGCTTTGGAAACGGGCCACGGTCTGGGGGCTTGTACTTTTGGGGCTGCTCTTCGCCGCGCCCAACGTGTTCTACTCCCGGGTCGAGGGGCATAACGATGCCCTCAAGGCCATCGAGACCCAGGGCGCGACCCCTGAACTGATCGCCAGCCGCGACGGATGGCCCGGCTGGCTGCCCTCGGGGCTGGTCAATCTGGGCCTCGATCTGCGCGGCGGCGCGCATCTGCTGGCCGAGGTCCAGGTCGAGGACGTCTTTGCCGACCGCATGGATGCGCTCTGGCCCGATGTGCGCGACGCGCTGCGGGCGGTCCGCGACCAGGTCGGTCCGATCCGTCGGATCGAGGGCACGCCGGGTCTTTTGCAGGTACGGCTGAGCGAGCCCGAAGGCATGGCCGCCGCGCTTGAGGCGGTGCGGGCGCTCACGCGGCCGATCGTCAGCCTGACCGGCGTCGGGGCCTCGGATATCGAGGTTTCGGGCGAGGGCGCGGTGCTGACCGTGCAGCTGTCCGAGCCCGAGAAGCAGGCCACCATCGACCGCACCCTGCGCCAGTCGCTGGAAATCGTGCGCCGCCGGATCGACGAGGTCGGCACCCGCGAGCCGACGATCCAGCGCCAGGGCGAGGACCGCATCCTGATCGAGGTGCCGGGCATCGGCTCGGCCGACGAGCTGAAGGCGCTGATCGGCACCACCGCGCGGCTGACCTTCAACCCGGTCGTCTCGCGCACCACCAACCCGAACGAGGCGCCCGGGGCCAGCAATGTCCTGCTGCCGTCGATGGACGAAAAGGGCACCTATTACATCATCGAGAAGACGCCTGTCGTTTCTGGCGAGGATCTGACCGATGCCCAGCCCGCCTTCGACCAGAACGGCGCGCCCTCGGTCACCTTCCGCTTCAATCCGTCGGGGGCGCGCAAGTTCGGCCAGTACACGGCCGAGAATGTCGGCTCGCCCTTTGCCATCGTTCTGGACGACGAGGTCATCTCGGCCCCGGTGATCCGCGAGGCGATCCCGTCGGGGTCCGGCCAGATCACCGGCAATTTCTCGGTCGAGGAATCGACCAATCTGGCGGTTCTGTTGCGCGCGGGGGCGTTGCCGGCCGAGTTGACCTTCCTCGAGGAACGGACCATCGGCCCGCAGCTCGGCGCCGATTCGATCGAGGCGGGCAAGATCGCCTCGGCCGCCGCCTTCCTGCTGGTCCTCGGC
The DNA here is from genome assembly GCF_003265965.1 of Rhodovulum viride. Classification (NCBI taxonomy): domain Bacteria; kingdom Pseudomonadati; phylum Pseudomonadota; class Alphaproteobacteria; order Rhodobacterales; family Paracoccaceae; genus Rhodovulum; species Rhodovulum viride. The sequence goes on from NZ_MUAV01000010.1 coordinate 76,490, forward strand.
TTCATGTGGGCCAGCTACGGGTTGTTCGGGCTGTTCGCCAATGTCGCGCTGATCGTCAATATCGGGCTGATCTTCGGCCTTCTGTCGCTGATCGGCGCCACGCTGACCCTGCCGGGCATCGCCGGGATCGTGCTGACCATCGGCATGGCGGTCGATGCCAACGTGCTGGTTTTCGAGCGCATCCGCGAGGAACTGAAAACCGCCAAGGGGCCCGCGCGGGCCATCGAGCTGGGCTATCAGCGCGCGCTTTCGGCCATTCTCGACGCCAACATCACCACCTTCCTGACGGCGGTGATCCTGTTTGTCATGGGCTCAGGTCCGGTGCGCGGTTTCGCCGTGACGCTGGCCATCGGCATCGTCACCTCGGTCTTCGCCGCGATCTACGTCACGCGGCTGATGGTCGTGATGTGGATGGAACGCCGCCGCCCCAAGACCATCGTGCTGTGAGGGAAGATCCATGCGCCTGAAACTCGTTCCCTCCGATACCAACTGGGACTTCTTCAAGTTCTCGCATGTCTCGCTTGGCGCTTCTGCGCTGGCGATGGTGGTCTCCATCGTGCTGGTCTTCACGATGGGGCTCAACTTCGGCATCGACTTCAAGGGCGGCACCACGATCCGCACCGAAAGCAGCCAGCCGGTCGATGTCGGCGCCTATCGCCAGGCGATCTCGGCGCTCGATCTGGGCGACGTCTCGATCACCGAGGTGTTCGACCCGAGCTTCGGCCCCGAGAAGAACGTGGCCCAGATCCGGATCCAGGCCCAGGGCGATGCCGAAAGCGTCACTCCCGAGACCATCGCAGCGCTGGAAGAGGCACTGACCGGGATCGATCCCTCGATCACCTTCCCCTCGGTCGAAAGCGTGGGGCCCAAGGTCTCGGGCGAGCTGGTGCAGTCGGCGGCCATCGCGGTCAGCCTCTCGATCCTCGCCATGCTGGTCTATATCTGGCTACGCTTCGAATGGCAGTTCGGTCTTGGGGCCGTGGTCGCGCTGATCCATGACGTGACGCTGACCATGGGTATCTTCGCCGGGCTGCAGCTGAGGTTCGATCTGGCGATCATCGCGGCGCTTCTGACCATCGTCGGCTATTCGGTCAACGACACCGTGGTGGTGTTCGACCGGGTCCGCGAGAACCTGCGCAAGTTCAAGAAGATGGACCTCAAGGACGTGCTGAACCTCTCGATCAACGAGACGCTCTCGCGGACCACAATGACCTCCTTCACGACGATTCTGGCGCTGATCGCGCTGATCGTTCTGGGGGGCGACGTGATCCGGGGGTTTGTCTTCGCGATGACCTGGGGCATCATCGTCGGCACCTATTCCTCGATCTTCGTGGCCTCGAACATCCTGCTGATGCTGGGGGTCAAGCGCGACTGGTCCAAGGATGGCGACGGCGGTGCGGGCACCCAGTTTGCCAAGGCCGAGGGCTGATCCGCAGCGGACCCTGCGGGCGATGACCTGAAGATCCCGGGCGCCGGGCGGTTTCCTCCGCCTGGCGCCCGTGCCATGATCGGGCTTCGTGACGCGACAGGAGAGCCCGATGAAACTGACCGAGATGACCATCCCCGAGGGCCTGCCCATCGACGGCTATGGCCCGGGCTTCTTCCGGATCGGCGGCGAGGTCCGCGAAGGCGGGGCGCTCGTGGCCCTCGGCCGGATCGCGGGGTGGGCCGGTCCCGAGGACGAGGCGCCCCTGATGGCGCTGGCCGGTCGCGTCGATATCCTGCTGATCGGCACCGGGCCGACCCTCGTGCCGCTCCCCAACCGGCTCCAGTCGCGGCTCGAGGCGGCCGGGCTCGGGGTCGAACTGATGTCGAGCCCCTCGGCCGCGCGCAGCTACAACGTGCTTCTGGCCGAGGGCCGCCGCATCGCCGTCGCCCTGGTCCCGATGCCTGCGCCCGAGGCCTGACGGCCGGGTCCTGCCGCCTCCGGATCGAAGTCATCTCTCTGCCGTGTCAGGTGTCCAGTGCCGGGAACGGTTGGCCGAACGCGGAACGCCGTTGCGCTTGGAACTCACCTGGTCGTCCTGCCGTCTTGAGCCAGCCCCTCCATTCGGCCCGACCGGAAGAGAGTCGACACTGCCTCAGATGGCCTTCCCTCTGACGCAGGCGAGCCTTGGGACGCCCGGAAGGGTCGTTCGGGCCTGAACCCTGCGAGATCCCTGGCGGTGGACACCCGCGCCAGCCCCGATCCCGTAATCCGCCGCCCGGGGGGGGGCGCCCCCGGGATCCGCCCCGGCCAGTCGTCCTGAAAGCCGCAGTCATCCTTGATCGTGGCACCTCCGTTCTTCTTGGCGCCAATACCCCCGCCGGAGGCCGCGCGCGCGGCACGCGCGCGCCCGGCCCAACGCCGGACAAGCGGGCGCGTCAGCGCCGCGCCGGCCGGGGGCGGGAGCCGCCCCTTTCCGGCTTTCCGCCTGCCGCCCTTTCGGCTATGCGGGGCGCATGGAACTGGTGGTGACGGATCTAGCCTGCGCACGCGGCGGCGTGCCGGTCCTCGAAGGGGTGGGCTTCACCCTCGCGGCCGGGCAGGCGCTGATGCTGCGCGGACCGAACGGCATCGGCAAGACGACGCTTCTGCGCACGCTCGCGGGGCTGCAGCCGCCGCTGGCGGGCACCGTCTCGGCGCCGCCCGAGTCGATTGCCTACGCCGCCCATGCCGACGGGCTCAAGGCCACCCTCACCGTGACAGAAAACCTGACCTTCTGGGCCCGCATCTTCGGCCAGACCGATATCGCCCCGGCGCTCGAGGCCTTCGATCTCGCGGATCTCGCCGGGCGTCCGGCCCAGAACCTGTCGGCCGGGCAGAAACGCCGCCTCGGCCTCGCTCGGCTTCTGGTCACCGGTCGTCCGATCTGGATGCTCGACGAACCCACCGTCTCGCTCGACGCGGCCTCGGTTGCGCAGTTCGGCCACGCCGTCGCCCGGCATCTCGCGCAGGGCGGCGCAGCCCTGATCGCGACCCATATCGACCTCGGCTTCGAGGCGGGCGTGCTGGACGTCACGGCCTTCCGCGCCCGCCCGTGCCGGATCGACAGCTTCGACGAGGCCTTCGCATGATCGCGCTCCTGCTGCGCGACCTCAGGCTCGCGATCCGCGCGGGCGGCGGCTTCGGTCTGGGGCTGGCCTTCTTCCTGATCGTCGTCGTGCTGGTGCCCTTCGGCGTCGGCTCCGACCGTGCCCTGCTGGCGGCCATCGCACCCGGCATCCTCTGGGTCGGCGCGCTGCTGGCCTGCCTGCTGTCGCTCGACCGGATCTTCGCGCTCGACCACGAGGACGGATCGCTCGATCTGCTGGCGACCGCGCCGATCCCGCTGGAAGGCGTCGTCGCGATGAAGGCGGCGGCGCATTGGGTGACGACCGGCCTGCCGCTGACGCTGGCGGCCCCGGGCCTTGGGCTTCTGCTGAACCTGCCTGCGGCGGGCTATGGCTGGCTGGCCGCGAGCCTCGCGCTCGGCACGCCCGCTCTCAGCATGATCGGCAGCTTCGGGGCGGCGCTGACCGTGGGGCTCAAGCGCGGCGGGCTGCTGCTGTCGCTGCTGGTGCTGCCGCTTTACGTGCCGACGCTAATCTTCGGCGCCGAGGCGGTGGCGCGCGGCATCGACGGGCGCGACACCGGCACGCCCCTTCTGATGCTGGCCGCGATCACGCTGGCGGCGACCGCGCTCCTGCCTTTTGCCGCGGCTGCGGCAATCCGTATCAATCTGCGCTAGGGGCCTCACACGCTCGTCACTTGAGGGCCTTCGGAAACGCCACTAGGAACACGCTCATGCCGTCGCTTTGGGAATATGCCAACCCTCAGAAATTCATGCGGACCTCGTCGGTCCTGCTGCCGGTCTTCTCGGTGGCGGCGGCGATCTGTCTGGGGGTGGGGCTGGTCTGGGGCTTCTTCCTGACGCCCGAGGCCGAGAATTTCGGCTCCACCGTCAAGATCATCTACATCCATGTGCCCTCGGCTATGATGGCCATCAACGCCTGGGTGATGATGCTGGTGACTTCGCTGATCTGGCTGGTCCGCCGCCACCACGTCTCGGCGCTGGCGGCGCGGGCGGCCGCGCCCATCGGCATGACCATGACGCTGATCGCGCTGGTCACCGGCGCGATTTGGGGCGAGCCGATGTGGGGTACCTACTGGGTCTGGGACCCGCGCCTGACCTCGTTCCTGATCCTGTTCCTGTTCTATCTCGGCTATATCGCGCTCTGGGAGGCCATCGAGAACCCCGATGCCGCCGCGGATCTGACCTCGGTCCTGTGTATCGTCGGCTCTGTCTTCGCGGTGCTCAGCCGCTACGCGGTGAACTTCTGGAGCCAGGGCCTGCACCAGGGCGCCTCGCTCAGCCTCGACAAGAAGGAAAACGTGGCCGACGTGTTCTACATTCCGCTTCTGTTCTGCATCGCGGGTTTCGTCTGCCTGTTCGTCGCGCTGGTCCTGCTGCGCACCCGGACCGAGATCCGGGCCCGCCGCATCCGGGCGATGATCGCGCGGGAGCGGATGGCATGATGCCCGATCTTGGGAAATACGCACTCGCGGTGCTGTCCTCCTACGGCGTCACCCTGGGGCTGCTCGCAGGGCTGGTGGCGCTGTCGCTCTGGCGCGCGGCGCGGGTGCGGCGCCAGCTTGACGAGGTCGAGGCAAGGAGAAAGCCGGATGTCTGAGAAACGCGGGATCTCTCCGCTTCTGCTGCTGCCGCCGGTGATCTTTGCCGGGCTGGCCGCGCTGTTCTTCATCGGCATGACCCGCGACGATCCGGATGCGCTGCCCTCGATGCTGGTCGGCAAGCCCGCCCCGGCGCTCGTGTTGTCTGATCTGGGAGACGAGACGCCCTTTACCGCCGAGACGCTGCGGGACGGCCAGGTCAAGCTGGTGAATTTCTGGGCCAGCTGGTGTGCGCCCTGCCGCGAAGAGCATCCCGACCTCAAGGCTCTGGCCGAGGCTGGGGTCCCGATCTATGGCATCAACTACAAGGACGATCCGGTGAAGGCGCGGCGTTTCCTCGACGAGCTTGGCGATCCCTTTGCCGCGATCGGCGCCGACCCGTCGGGCCGTACGGCCATCGAATGGGGCGTCTACGGGGTGCCCGAGACCTTCGTCCTGGACGGCAACGGCACGGTCCTCTTGCGCCATCCCGGGCCGCTGACCCCGGAAATCGTCCAGGCCACGATCCGGCCGGCGATGGAGTCCGCCGCGCAGTAGTCCGGTCGCGGAACGTCATCAACGCCCCCCGAGTTCAGGCGCCGGGTGCAATTGCACAGCCCGCGAGGTCCAGTCGGATCGTCATGCGCTTGCCTGTCATCTCATGCGAAATCCCGATGCCGTGCTGATCGGCGATGGCCCGGACAATCGACAGCCCCAGTCCCGCGCCCCGAGACCCCCGCCGCTTGGCAAATCGCTCGAAGGTCAGATCGGCCGGTCCCTCGACGGGATTGGCGATGCTCAGCACCGGCCCGGGCGAAAGCCCGATTTCGACCGGCCCTGTGCCATGCTCGCGGGCATTGTCGATCAGATTGGCCAGCAGGATCGCCAGACTGTCGGGCGAAAGCGCCAGATCGAGCCGCTCGATATCGGCGTCGTCGAATCGGATCGCGGTCCCCGGGCGGTCGCGGATCAGCAGATGCAGCACCGCGATCAGGTCGGCGCGGTCATCCATCCGGCCGGTCCCGGCCTCGGCGCGGGAGAGTTGCAAGAGCCGCTCGACAAGACGCCCGAGCCGGTCGAGCGCCTGCCTGAGGCGCGGTACCGCGGCCGGATCGGCCTTGCCCTCGGCGATCAGTTGCGCCTGGGCGGCGGCGCTGGCGATGGGCGTGCGCAGCTCGTGCGCCGCATCGGCAGCAAAGCGGCGTTCGGTTTCAAGCAGGGTCTCGATCCGCCCCAGATAGCCGTTCAGTGCGCGCGGGATCGGCGCGAGTTCCGCCGGAAGGTCGCGCGCCGACAGCGGCGACAGATCGGCCGCGTCCCGCCGGGCCATGGCCTCGGCAAAGTCGCGCGCCGGTTTCAGCGCGGCGCGGGTGCCCTGGCGGATCGTCAGCACCGCGGTCAGCAGGACCGCGCCCATCAGCAGCAGGAAGGCGCGGGCGGCCTCCATCAGCTCGTCCCGGCGCCAGCCGGTGTCCTGACCCAGCTCGACCGCCAGACGCCCATCGGGACTGTCCCGGCGAAAGACGTGCCAGTCGGCGGTTTCGACATGGTCGCTCTGCGTCAGATCGGGCCAGGGGGCGGGCGGGGCGGCGCGGCCCGCGCGCAGCACCCGCAGATGCAGCTCGGGCGACAGGCGGGGCAGGGGCCGGCCGGCCTCGACCAGTGCCAGCACCAGATCGGCCTGGGTCCCGAGTCCGCGGTCCAGAAGCTCGTTCATCTCGTGGGCGATGACCCAAAGCCCGACCGCGAGGCTCAGCAGCCAGCCGATCCCGACCCGGACCAGCACGCGCCGGGTCAGGCGCCCGCTGAGCGACCAGCCGCTCACGGGATCTGGTATCCGATGCCGCGCCGGGTCTCGATCACCCCGCGCCCCAGCTTGGTGCGCAGCCGCGAGACATAGACCTCGACCGCATTGCCGGAAACCGCTGCGTCGAAATCGTAGAGCCGGTCCTCGAGCGCTTGCCGCGACAGCACCCGTCCGCGCGCCGCCAGCAGGGCGTCGAGCACCGCCCATTCGCGCGCGGTCAGCCGGATTTCGTCGGGGCCCTGCCAGATCCGGGCGCGGGCGCGGTCCACCCGGAACGGCCCGAGCTGCACTTCGGCCGCCGGATCGCCCTCGGAGCGACGGGCATTGGCGCGCAGCCGCGCCGCCAGTTCGCCCAGATCGACCGGCTTGACCACATAATCGTCGGCGCCGCTGTCGAGCCCCGCGATCCGGTCGCCGATCTGGTCGCGGGCGGTCAGGATCACCACCGGCGTCCGCAACCCGCCCCGCCGCCGCTGCCGCAGCAAGTCGAGCCCCGATCCGTCGGGCAGCCCCAGATCGAGCACGATCCCGTCATAGGGGGCCAGATCGAGCGCCAGCCCCGCCTCGGCGCAATCGGCCGCCAGGTCGACCGCATGGCCCTCGCGGCCCAGATAGGTCCGGATCGCCTCGGCCAGATCGGCGGTATCTTCGATGACAAGCACTCTCATGGCGCCAGCTAACCGCTTTTGCGCCCCGCCGCAAAGGTTCCGGCCCGGCGCGGCCCGCGCGTATCCGCTGTAAGCAAGGCGCAAGGCAGGGCGGGCATAGCGGGCCATCGCACCTTTTGGAGGAGTCTTCCGATGCGTCTCGTGCTTCCGCTGCTTGCGCTTTCCCTGTCCGCGTCCCTCGTCGGCGGCCCGGCTTTGGCCAAGGATCTGTGTTCGGTCCCGCAGGCCGAGTGGCGTCCGGTAGAGGACCTGACCGCCGAGCTGACCGCGCAGGGCTGGGAGGTCGCCAATGTCAAGGTCGAGGATGGCTGCTACGAGGTCTATGCCCATGACGCCTCGGGCAAACGGGTCGAGGTCTTCTTCGATCCCAAGACCTTCGAGCAGGTCGGCTCGGATGACTGAGGCCGCCGAACCCGTCCTGACCGTCGTCTGGGACCCGTTCGTGCGCGTGTTTCACTGGAGCCAGGCCGCCCTGATCGGGGCGGCCTGGATCACCGCGGACGGGTGGAAATGGGGGCATGAGGCGGCGGGCTATGCGGTGGCGGGCCTGATCCTCGCGCGCGTCGTCTGGGGGCTGGTGGGACCCCGCCATGCCAGGTTTTCCGATTTCCTGCACGGCCCGGGGGCGGTCTTGCAGTATCTGCGCCACCTGATCGCCGGGCGCGCCCCGCATTACCTGGGCCACAACCCGGCCGGGGGCGCGATGATCCTCGCGCTTCTGACCGTGACCGCGCTGACCGCGCTGACCGGCTGGCTGCAGACCACCGATGCCTTCTGGGGCTCGGACGCGATGGAGGAGATCCATGAAGGCTTCGCCATCGCCATCCTCTGGCTGGTCGCTTTGCATGTGACCGGGGTGATCGTCGAAAGCCTGCGTCAGCGCGAGAACCTGGCGCGTGCCATGGTCACCGGCCGCAAGCGGCGGCGACCGGGGCAGGACGCATGAGGCGTCGGTTCCGGGCGGGCTTCGGGCGCCGGCTCCGCCGGGGCGCCCTGGCCGCCGCTCTGGCGCTGGGGGCGGCGGTCGGCTGGGCGGGCTATCTGCAAGCGATGGGCAATTTTCACGAGATCCTCCCGCAGGAGCTTTTCCGATCGGCGCAGCTCGACCCGGACGCGCTTGAACGGGCGATCCGGGCTCATGGCATCCGCAGTGTGCTGAACCTGCGGGGGGCGAGCACCGGCCATGGCTGGTATCGCGACGAACTGGCCGCGACGGGCCGGGCGGGGGCGGTCCATGCCGATTTCGCGCTGTCCGCCAGCCGCCCCGTTTCGGGCAGCGAGGCCGAGGCGCTGCTCGATCTGATGCGGCGCCTGCCCAAGCCGATCCTGATCCACTGCCGTCAGGGCGCCGACCGGACCGGGCTTGTCAGCGCGCTCTACCTCGCGGGCCTCTCGGGCGGGTCCGAGGCCGAGGCCGAGGGTCAGCTCTCTTTCCGCTATGGCCATCTCGGCATCCCTTATCTCTCTGCGGCTTTCGCCATGGACGAAAGCTGGGAGGCGCTGGAACCCGCGCTGGGCTTCGGAAAAAGCTGATCGCAAGGCCAGGGCGGGGCACGTGCCCCGGCCCGGCCGTTTGGCGCCTGCGGATCCCCTGTCCGGGGGGCGATGCAATTTCACCCGCTTGTTCCCCCAAAATACCGGGCGCTTGCCCTTACGTCGTCCCAAAGCCCTGAGATCCGGGGCAGGCGTGCTCTCACGCATCCCCACACCTGCGAAGGCGAGCCTCCGGCACAACTTGACGTAGCGTTAAGTTTTTCGGGCTAGAGAGAGTCGAAGATCACAGGAGGCGACGATGGCAACAAGCCTGATTCACGGAATCGACGGGATCGACCTTGAAGTCGCCGACGATCTGCGGGCCCGGCTTGTCTCCGACCTGCGCTCGGAGGGGACCTACCGGATCGAAACGGCGGGATGGATGCGCTGCGACTTGTCGGGGGTTGCGGTGCTTCTGTCCGCCGCGAAGACCGCCAGCGCCCTGGGAGCAACGCTCGAAATCGACCTGCCGCCGGATGGGCTGGTCGAAACGTGCATGCGCGGTTGCGGCCTCGACCCGGCCCTGCTGCGCGGTGCGGGCGCGGTGGCGTCCGCGCAGGTGTGACCAGGACTCAGGAGGTTCAAAATGGCGAAGAAGGTCTTCATCGTCGACGATTCCCCGTCGGTGCGGCAGATGGTGAAGAAGACCCTTGCGGGGGCGGGCTATGACGTGATGGAGGCCGGCGACGGCGAAGAGGCCCTGTCGCTGCTTGCCTCGGTGCGGCCCGACGCGATCCTGACCGACCAGAACATGCCCCGGATGGACGGGCTGTCCTTCATCCGCGCTTATCGGGGGCGGCCGGGCGGGATGGGCGTGCCCATCGTCTTTCTGTCGACGGAAACCCGCGACGACCTGCGCCAGCAGGCCAAGGCCGCCGGGGCGCTGGGCTGGATGTCGAAGCCCTTCGACCAGGCGCAGCTTCTGACCGTGGTCAAGCGAATGGTGGGGACATGATCGACGACGACGATGGCGCGGCAGTCTTCCTGATCGAGGCGCGCGAACTGCAAGGTGCGATCGAGCGCAATCTGCTCGACCTGTCGGCGGCACCGGGGGACCGCGCCTTGATCGACGCGCTGTTTCGCGACATCCACACTCTCAAGGGGTCGGGCGCGATGTTCGGCCATGTCGATCTTGCGCATTTCCTGCACGGGTTTGAAACCGCCTTCGAGGCGCTGCGCGCACCCGGCCGGACCGCCAGCGACGCTCTGATCAACGTGGCGCTTCGGGCCTGCGACCAGATCACCGCGCTTCTCGACGATGCCGCCGCGGCCCGGGCGGGCAATGCCAGCATCCTCGAGGCGCTGGACGTCGCGCTTGGCGGGGCGGCACCGGCCGCCGACCCTCCTGCCGACACGTCTCCCGCGATGCCCGCCGCGGCCCCGGCCGAAGAGGGATGGCGCATTTCGTTTTCGCTCGGTCCCACGGCGCTTGGCCTTGGGGTGAATGTTCCGGCGCTGCTGGCCGAACTGACGGACCTTGCCCCCGATGCGGTGCGGATCACCTGCGAGGCCGCAGCCTTGCCCGCGCTCGACGCGCTCGACCCGGCCTGTCCGCCTTTCGCCTGGACGGTCGAAATCGCCGCCGCCCTTGATCGGGCGCGCATCGACGAGGTGTTCCTGTTCCTGCGCGACGATCTTGTGCTCGACGTGACGCCGCTGTCGGGGCCGGACGCGGGGTCCGCTCCGGACCGCGTCCCCGAGACGCCCCCGCAAACTGTATCTGCGGCGCCGCCGGGGGCCTCTGCCGACGCGCCGGCCGAGCCCGTCCCGGGCACCGCGACGCGTCAGCGCGAACGTTCGACGATGCGGGTCGCGACCGAGCGGCTCGACGAGATCATGGATCGCGTCGGCGAACTGGTGATCGCGGAATCGCGTCTGCATGATCTTTCGATGGCTCTCCAAAGCCCGGCGCTGATGGCGGTGGCCGAGGATATCCGGCGCCTGACTTCGGGCATGCGCGAAACCACAATGTCGATCCGCATGCTGCCGATCGGCAATCTTTTCAGCCGCTTCCGCCGTCTCGTCCACGACCTTTCGGACCAGTTGGCCAAGCCCATCGATTTCGTGACCACCGGCGGCGAGACCGAACTCGACAAGACCGTGATCGAGCTGCTGAACGACCCGCTGGTGCATATCCTGCGCAACGCCGCCGATCACGGGATCGAGGATGGCACCGCGCGGACTGCGGTCGGCAAACCGCGGCAGGGCACGATCACGCTGAGCGCGACCCATGCCGGGGCCGAGGTCCATATCCGCATTCGTGACGACGGCCGGGGGCTCGATGCCGGGAAACTGCGCGCCAAGGCGATCGAGCGCGGGTTGCTGCCCGCCAACAGCCAGGCCACGGGCCCAGAACTTTTCCGGCTGATCTTCGAGCCGGGGTTTTCGACCGCGCCGGCGGTCACGGAACTTTCCGGGCGCGGGGTCGGCATGGATGTCGTGCGCAGCGTCGTTCAGGGGTTGCGCGGCCAGATCGATGTCGACAGCGAACCAGGCCATGGCACGACCGTGACCCTGCGGCTGCCGCTGACGCTGGCCATCACCGACGGGCTGCTGGTCGAGGTGGGCGGCGAACGCTATTCGATCCCGGTCGCGGCCGTCGAGGAATGCGTGGAACTGCCGCCCGACCTGGCTCTGGGGGCGGGGCGGTCCAATTTCCTCAACGTCCGCGGCGATCTGGTGCCCTTCCTGCGCCTGGCTGAGGTGTTCGAGACCCCCGGGCCGCGGCCCGATTTCCAGAAAGTGGTGATCGTGGCGGGCAGCCATGGCCGGATCGGGCTCGTTGTCGACCGGATCGTTGCCAACGCCCAGACCGTCATCAAGCAGCTGTCCTGCATCCATGCCGGGCTCAAGGCTTTTTCCGGCGCGACGATCCTAGGCGACGGGACCGTGGCGCTCATCCTCGACGTGGGCCATCTGATCGCGCTGGGCACCGCGATCGAGGATCGGGCCCGCAAGCGGAAGGGAGCCGCATGATGCAGGCCGTCACCCTGACCCTCTCCGACGAGATTTTCGCGATTCCGACACGGATCCTGCATGAGATCCTCGAACCGGTTCCGGTGACCCGCGTCCCGCGCGCCGGGTCCTTCGCCACCGGGCTTATCAATGTGCGCGGCACGGTGGTTCCGCTGACCGACCTGCGGGTGGCCTTCGGCATGACATCGCGTCCGCCGGACGAACATACCCGGATGCTGGTGCTGGATGTGCCGGTCGCGGGCGCCGAGACCACCGTCGCCGTCATTGCCGATCGGGTCCTCGACGTGACCGAACTCGACGATGCCGCGGTCGGAGAGATCCCCGAAGTCGGCATGCGATGGCCCCCCGAATTCCTGTCCGGGATCGCGCGAACGGACCAGGGTTTTGTGATCGTTCCGGATCTCGCCCGGATCTATGCCGCCGCCCTGTCGGAGGACAGCGCGGATTTCTCCCTCGAAAAGGACCCCTCGTCATGCGTCTGACCATAAAGCTGAAACTGGCCGGGGCTTTCGTCCTGCTGATCCTCATGTCGGCGCTGGGCATCGGCATCACCCTGTCCGACATGTCCGCTCTGAACAGCCGGCTGACGGATATTGTCGATAACGGTGCCAAACGGGTCGAACTGACGCTGGCTGTCACCGCCGAGGCGTTGCGCGCGCAGATGGATGTGCGGGAATACGTTCTGGCGGAAACCCAGGCGCAGCGCGAGGCGGTGGCCCAGGCGCTGACGGCTTCGCGCACATTGCACGAGAAATACGTTTCGGATCTGCAGGATCGCAGCACACCCGAGGGGCGTGCCGCGCTTGAGGACTATGGCGCACTCTACCAGGAGTTGCGCGGCACCTCGGCCAAGGCGATGTCGCTGGCCGAGGCGGGACAGAAAGATGCCGCCTATGCCGTCTTGTCCGAGGAGGCGCCGGTTATCTGGTCGAAGATGGAGGCCAACCTGATCGGCATCCGCGAGCGCAACAACGAGATGATGCTGTCCGCCGCGGCCGACAGTGCGCACCGCTTCGAACAGGCCCGGCGTCTGGCGATCGGGATGATCGTCGGCGCGGTCGTCATCGGTGCGGTGCTGGCCATCCTGATGCTGCGCTCGATCTCCAACGGTCTGGCCGGGGCCAACCGTCTGGCGCGGGCCGTCGCCGGGGGCGATCTGTCGCAAAGTGCCCGGGTGACGACCAATGACGAGGTGGGGGATCTGCTAAAGGCGCTGAACCTCATGTGCGAAAAGCTGCGCACGGTCGTGGGCGAGGTCAGCACCGCCGCGCGCAACGTCTCGACCGGGGCGGGGCAGATGTCGGTGACTTCGGAAGAACTCAGTCAGGGCGCGACCGAACAGGCGTCGTCGACCGAAGAGGCCTCCGCCTCGATGGAAGAGATTGCCGCGACGATCCAGCAGAACGCCGAGAATGCGGCCGAGACCGAACGGATGGCGCGCAAGTCCGCAAGCGATGCGCGGGTCAGCGGGGTGGCGGTGAAGGAGGCGGTCGAGGCGATGCAGACCATCGCCGAGAAGATCATGGTGGTGCAGGAAATCGCCCGTCAGACCGACCTTCTGGCGCTGAACGCCGCCGTCGAGGCGGCGCGGGCGGGCGAACACGGGCGTGGCTTTGCGGTCGTCGCCTCCGAGGTCCGCAAGCTGGCCGAACGCAGCCAGAGTGCGGCGGGCGAGATTTCGTCCCTGTCGGGCAGCACCGTGAAGGCCGCGCGCGAGGCGGGCACCATGCTGGAAAGTCTGGTTCCCGATATCGAGCGCACCTCGGAACTGGTCACCCAGATCTCGCGCTCGACCCAGGAACAGGCGACCGGTGCCGGTCAGGTCAACCTTGCGATCCAGCAACTCGACAAGGTCACTCAGGAAAACACCTCGGCTTCCGAAGAGCTGTCCAGCACCGCCGAGGAACTGGCCAGCCAGGCCGAACAGCTGCAATCCGCCATCGGTTATTTCCGCCTCGCCGAGGGCGGTGCGGCCCCCCGTCCGACGCCGGCACGCAGCAGGCCGCGCCAGGATCGCCGGACCGCCGCACTGGGCTTCGATTTCAATCTCGACAGCGAGGATGACGGGCTCGACGCGAAGTTCATGCGCGACTGGAAAAAGGACAGCGCGGCATGAGCGGCATCGGGCAGGTCGTGACCCTGGGTGTGGGGGACGAGCGGTTCGCGGTACCGGTGGCCCGCGTCCAGGAGATCCTCGACCGGCGCCGGATCGCGCGCATTCCCAATGCCCCTGCCCATGTGCTGGGAGTGATCGACGTGCGCGGCACTGGCGTTTCGGTGGTCGATCTGCGTGTGATTCTGGGTCTGCCTGCCGCCGATGAGGACGACGCGACGCGCATCGTCGTGCTCTGGCTCGAGACCGGCGGGCGTCGGGCGCAGGTCGCGCTTCGGACCGATCGGGTCTTCGAGGTAGCGGCGCTGGATGGCGACCGGGTCGAGGATGTGCCAGAGGCGAAATTGCTCAACTGGGACAAGCGGCTGATTTCGGGGATCGGCCGGCGTCAGGGCGAATTCGTCACGCTGCTCGACCTCGATCGGCTGTTCGAGGCGGTCCCGGCGCCGCAGCCTGCCGACCCGCTTGACGCATGAGGTGAGACCGGTCCGATGTCGATCCTGTCGCCGTTCCCTGCCGATGAGGCCAACGATCCGGACGGCCCGGCGCGCCGCGGCGCGCCGCGCCGCACCGCCAGCGACTTTGCCCGCTTCGCGGCTTTCGTCGAGGCCGAGATCGGCGTGCGGCTGTCGGATGCGAAACGGACGATGGTGGACGGCCGGCTGCGCCGGAGGATGTCGCAGCTGGGCATTTCCGATCTCGACGGCTACTTCAGGCACCTCTTCGAGGATGGCGCGCTCGATGAGGAACGCACGGCAATCTTCGATGCCGTCACCACGAACAAGACCGATTTCTTCCGCGAACCCGCCCATTTCGATCATTTGATGGACGTTGCCGCGCCCGCCGCGATTGCGCGGCGCTCCGGGACCGGTCAACCCGTAAAGGTCTGGTCCGCTGCCGCCTCGACCGGAGCAGAGGCCTGGTCCATCGCCATGTGCCTGGCCTCGCTTGCCGAACGGGACGGGGCGTTCAACTGGGCGGTCCTCGCGACCGATATCAACACCGAGGTTCTGGCTGTCGCTCGCCGGGCGATCTACCCCGAATCGATGCTGGGGCCGCTTCGTCCGGAAGATCGCCGGCGCTGGATGATGCAGGGCCATGGCGATCTCAGGGGCAGCTGGCGGATCGTACCCGAACTGCGCCGCCGGGTCTGCTTCGGCCAACTCAACCTGATGGATTTCGACTTTGCGATCGACACGGATATCGACGTGGTCTTCCTGCGCAACGTGCTGATCTACTTTTCGGCAGAGGACCAGACCCGCCTCATCGACCATATTGCGCTGCATCTTGCGGCGGGCGGTACGCTTTATCTTGGCCATTCGGAATCGATGGTGGCCCACTGCTCCGACCTCCGGCAGGTCGGCCCTGCAACCTTCGTAAAGGCCGAGTGACATGCCGCGTTCCGAGATCTCAGACCCGATCCGCGTTCTTCTGATCGACGACAGCGCCTCGATCCGGATAGCGTTCAAGAAGCTGATCGCCGAAGATCCCGGGCTGGACCTGATCGGCGCCGCACCCGATCCCTTCGTCGCGGTCGAGATGATGCGCGACAGCCTGCCCGACGTCTTGCTCTTGGATCTGGAAATGCCGCGGATGGACGGGCTGACCTTCCTTCGCAAGATCATGAGCCAGCGTCCGCTGCCGGTGGTGGTGATTTCCGCTTTCACGAAGTCGGGGTCCGAGGCGTCGTTCAAGGCGCTCGAGCTTGGCGCGGCCGAAGTTCTGGCCAAGCCCAGCGTGGCCACCCCCGAAGAGCGGCGCGAGGCGGCGGTGCGGATCTCGGACGCGATCCGGGCAGCGGTGCAATCCCGTCATCCGCGCGCCCGGACGACCCAGACAGCCGCGGCAGCCGGGCCGATCCAGGTCGGCGAACGCCACACTGCCGATGTGATCCTGCCGCGCATTGCGACCGCGCCGGGGTTCTCGGGTCCGCCGGTGATCGCCCTCGGCGCCTCGACCGGCGGCACGGAGGCGCTGAAGGTCGTGCTGGAGGCGCTTCCCTCCGGGCTGCCGCCGATCGCGGTCGTGCAGCACATGCCCCAGCATTTTACCCGCGCCTTTGCCGACCGGCTCAACCTGACCTGCCGCCTTCACGTCAAGGAGGCCGAGACGGGCGAGGTACTGACCCCGGGGGTCGCGGTGATTGCGCCCGGCCACCGCCATCTGGTCCTGCGGCGCAGCGGCAAGCTTTACCGGGTCGAACTGCATGACGGCCCCTGTGTGGCGCGCCATCGTCCGTCTGTCGATGTGCTGTTCCGGTCGGTGGCGCAGGCCGCGGGGGGCGGAGCCGTAGCCGCGATCCTGACCGGCATGGGCGATGACGGAGCCCAGGGCATGGCCGAGCTGCATCAGGCCGGCGCCTGGACCCTGGCTCAGGACGAGGCCAGCTGCGTCGTGTACGGCATGCCCCGGGCCGCCGTGGAACGAGGCGCGGTCGACCGTGTGGCCACGCTTGGTGACATCGCCCGCGAGATTACTGCCCGCGTGACCCGGGAAGACAGAAAGGCCTTGCCGTGACTGCCCATTCGCGAACTCTTTCCCAGCATGGGGCCCGCCATACTGGCGGCGCCGAGGTGCATGTGCTGCGCCGCGAGGTCGAGGCGGCGTTTCTGGCGGCTGGCCGGTCGCTGGTGTCGATGGACGAGCAGATCGAGGCCCTGACCGCGCCGTTGGGCGATCTGGTGAACCGGGCTCCGGACGTGCTGGACGCGGTCGGAGTCTATGCAGACCGTCTGCAGACCTCGGCCGGAGCCCTCGATGCCGACCTGCTGGCCGGCGCCCGGAACGTGACCGAACTTCGTTCCATGATCGAGAAGCTGGGCGCCACGATCACTGACATAGCTCGCAAGCTGAAGACGATGAAGTTCGTGGCCACCAATGCGCGGATCTATGTGTTTTCGCTGAGCACGCGGCATATGCGTCTGGAAGCCTTTGCGGAAAGCGCCCGCGACCTTGTGGGTCATTCCGACGCAATCGTCTCCGACGTTGCGGCCGTCACCGAACGTATTTCGGTCTGTCTGGCGGTTCTCGGCCATAGCGACCTGCCCAGCCTTCGGCGCGAGGTGGCGACGCTTTTGCCAAAGTTTGTCGAGGTCGGGCAGATGGTCTCTGCCTTCCGGGGCGAAAGGCGCAACGAAACGGCTTTCGGGCGTCCGCTGGCCCTGACCATGGAGCGGCTGAAGGACGATTTCGGCCAGTTGATCGTCAGCCTTCAGGCGGGTGATCGGGCCAGTCAGCGGATCGACCACGCCGGCCAGATCCTCGAGATGGCCAACGGTCCGGGCGGCGACCCGGCGCTGGCGCCACTGGCGCGCGCTCAGCTTGTCGGGGCTCATGCCGACCTTGCGACCGAAACCGCCAGCATTCTGCTGGGCCTGCGCGACGGGGTCTCGCGTTTCGAGGATATCGCCGGCAGTTCCGGTGCCGGTTCGGAACGGCACCGACTGAATCTGTTCGGGATGATGCACGACCGGGTCCGGTCCGTCGAGGCGCGTGTCGACGAGATCCGCCACCGGCGCACGGTCATGCTTGAGGCATCCGAGCTTCTCTTGTCCGAGATGGAGCGGCTGCGAAAAGTCCTGAACGACATCTCGTCGCTGGCCGAGGATCTGCGTCTGGTGGGCACCAATGCGGTGCTGGCCTGTGGCGAACTGGGCGATGACGGCGATGCGCTTCGCGAGATCGCGACGCAGTTGCGTCATCTCGCCGCCGGGGCGGCTGGCGAATTCGGGATGGTCTGGAAGTCGCTTGCCGCGACCGACAAGCGGATTTCGGCGTTGGTTGACGGGATCCGGTCGCGGCTTGCGACCGCCATCGCCGAGATCGAGAGTTCCGGCTCTCAGATGGCCATCGAACTGGAAGAGGTCTTCAGCGCGGGGCAGGCTGTCAGCCGGGGCACGGGCCATTTGCTGACCTCGCTGCGGGACAAGATTCCCGAGACCTGTGAGGATCTGCAGTCGGTCCTAGGCCGGATCGCCGCCTCTCTGCCCGATGCCGAGGCGGCCGCACCTCTGGCCAGTCCTGACCCCGAGGTGCTGCGCACTGCCTGGGAGCTTTACACGATGGACGAGGAACGCGTGCTGCATCGCGACTTATGCGAACGGTTGTGCTGGGCCCCGCCGCCCGATTGTGCCGTCGCCCAGGCCAGCGGCGGGGAAGACGTGTTCTTCTAGGCCCGGGCTTCCCGGGCCGGACTGTCCGGTCGTGTGCGCGCCGCAAGGCCAAAGCGCGTGGCGTGGAGAGGTGTCAAAAACCGCTCGCGTCAGCGGGGTGTCCGGTCGATTCCCTGGTACCATGCGACGATCCTGGCCCGTTCCTCGGGGGCCATCATCATCACGTTGCCGGGCGGCATCGCCCGGGTCAGCCCTGCTTGCCGGTAGATGTCGCGGGCATGGAGCGCGATCCCGCCAGTGCTGTCGAGCCGCACCCCCTTCGGGGCCTGACCGAGCCCGGGCCAGAGCGGATCGGCCGTATGGCACATCGAACACCGGCTTTCGACGATGTCGCGGACCTCGTCGAAGCCTTCGGCCGCCGCAACGCGTGCCAGCGGCGCGGGAAGGGTGGCGGTTTCGGGGGCGTCGGACGCGGTCCGTGTCGGCACCAGGGACAGCGCGACGATGGCAAGGAATATCGCGGCGGTCGCGGCCCAGGTCCACCAGGGGCGGCCCTTCCGGGCATGCATGCTGTTGAAGAAATGCCGGATCGTGACTCCCATCAGGAAGACAAGGCTTGCGATCAGCCAGTTATAGGCGCTTGCGAAGGCCAGCGGGTAATGGGTCGACAGCATCAGGAAGAGGACCGGAAGCGTCAGGTAGTTGTTGTGGGTCGACCGCAGCTTGGCGATCTTGCCGTATTTAGGGTCGGGGGTGCGGCCAGCCTTGAGATCGGCCACCACCACGCGCTGGTTCGGCATGATGACCAGAAAGACGTTGGCCACCATGATCGTGCCGGTGAAGGCGCCCAGATGCAGCAGCGCCGCGCGGCCGGTGAAGATCTGGGTGTAGCCCCAGGCCATCGCCACGATGATCGCGAAGAGGATCAGCATCAGCACCGTGGGCCGCCCGCCCAGCTGGCTGCGGCAGAGCAGGTCGTAGCAGATCCAGCCGATGGTCAGCGAGCCAGCCGACAGCGCGATGGCCTGCCAGGGCGCCCACTGGATCTTGTCATAGTCGATCAGGAAGAGGTCTGCCCCCATCCAGTAGACCAGCGCCAGCAGCATCAGCCCGGACAGGAACGTCCAGTAGGCCTCCCATTTGAACCAGGTCAGATGCTCGGGCATATGCGCGGGCGCGACCGTGTATTTCTGGATATGGTAGAAACCGCCACCATGAACCTGCCATTCCTCGCCCAGAACGCCCTCGGGCAGGGGGCGGTCCTTCGTCAGCCCCAGATCGAGCGCGATGAAGTAGAAGGACGATCCGATCCAGGCGATTCCGGCGATGACATGCAGCCAGCGCACGGCAAATTCCAGCCAGTCCCAGACCAGCGCGATGTCGAACATGAGCGTTCTCCCTGAGTTGGCCGCAGGCTATACGCGGGACCGGCTTTCTGATAATTCCCGATTATCCCGAGCAGTTTCAAGAAATCCCGAAGAATAGAGCGTGGCCGGCATCAACAATATCCGCATGTTCGTTCGTGTCTACGAATTGGGCAACATGTCGGCGGCCGCGCGCGATCTGCAGGTTTCGGCGGCGGTGGCGTCCTCCAGGGTCGCGGATCTGGAACGGCATCTGGGCATTCGTCTGTTCACCCGGACCACGCGCTCGATCCAGCCGACCGAACAGGGGCGGATCTACTATCCCAAGGCGGTGCAGGTGCTCGAGGCGCTGGAAGAGGCCGAGGCCGCGGTGCAGGAAATCACCCATCACCCGCGGGGCTCGCTGTACGTCTCGGCGCCTTTGGGGGTTGGGCGGCGGCTGATCGCGCCCAATGTGGTGCTGTTTCAGGACCAGTACCCGGACATCCATGTGCGGCTGAGGCTGTCGGACCGGCGGGTCGATCTGACGGGCGAGGGGCTCGATGTGGGGTTTCTGCTGGGCGATCTGCCGGATTCGGGACTGAAGGTCCGGTCGCTTGGCGATTGCCCGCGGGTGCTGTGCGCGGCGCCCACCTATATCGCGCGGCGGGGTCTGCCGCGGACCGGGGCCGACCTGATCGGGCAGGGCCATGACTGCCTGTTGCTGCGCTTTCCCGGTTCGCGCGAGTTTCGCTGGACGTTGCAGACGCCCGAGGGGCCGCAGGCCTTCAACGTCAAGGGGCCCTATGCCTGCGATGACGGCGATGTGCTGACTGCCTGGGCGCTGGACGGGCGCGGCGTGGTGCTGAAACCCGTCTTCGACGTGGCCGAGCATCTGGCCTCGGGCGCGCTGATCCCGGTCTGCGAAGAGACCCCGCCGCCCGATGCGCGGCTTGCCTGCCTTTTCCCGCACAAGCGCAATCAGGACCCGAAAAGCCGGCTGTTCATCGAGTTCATGGCCGGGCGGATCAAGACGGTGCTGCGCGCCCGCAACCGGATCTATCAGCTGCCGCGATAGGTCGAATAGCCATAGGGCGACAGCAGCAGCGGCACATGGTAATGCGCCTCCGGGTCGTCCATGCCGAAGCGGATCGGGATCTGGTCGAGGAAAAGCACCTCGCCCCCCGCGAGGCCCGCGCGTTTCAGGTAGTCGCCCGCGAAGAAGACCAGTTCATAGGTGCCGGTCTTGAAGCTGTCCTGCGGCAGGATCGGGGCGTCGGTGCGGCCGTCGGCATTGGTCACGGTCTCGGCGATCTTGCAATGCGAATTGCCCGAGACGCGGTAAAGGGCGATCTTCAACCCCGCGGCCGGGGCGCCGGTGGCGGTGTCCAGGACGTGGGTGGTCAGGTATCCGGGCATCTTGTCCTCGCGCTGCTTCGGGCCGATAGATCGCTTATGGCCCGAAAGGCCGGAACCACGGAAGACCCCGAAAGACTTTCAGGCAATTCTTGAAAGACGGCATGTTCATCCTGGTTTATGCGAAAGTATTCCGAAGGAGGACACCTTGACCCGCTATCCGCGCGACCTCCGGGGCCATGGCGCCACGCCGCCCCATCCGCACTGGCCGAACGGCGCCAAGATCGCCGTGCAGTTCGTCATCAACTACGAGGAAGGCGGCGAAAACTGCATCCTTCATGGCGATGCGGCCTCCGAAGCCTTCCTGTCCGAGGTCGTGGGCGCGGTGCCCTGGCCGGGCCAGCGGCACTGGAACATCGAGACGATGTACGAATACGGCGCGCGGGCCGGGTTCTGGCGGCTGCACCGGCTGTTTACTTCGCGGAACATGCCAGTGACGGTCTACGGGGTCGCGACGGCGCTGGCGCGCGGGCCCGAACAGGTCGCCGCGATGCAGGAGGCAGGCTGGGAGATCGCCAGCCACGGCCTGAAATGGATCGAATACAAGGACTATGCCGAGGCCGACGAGCGCGCCCACATGGCCGAGGCGATCCGGCTGCATCAAGAGGTCACCGGCGCGCGACCGCGCGGCTGGTACACGGGCCGCTGTTCGGCGCAGACCGTGCAGCTGGCGGCCGAGGAGGGCGGGTTTGCCTATGTTTCGGACACTTATGACGACGATCTGCCCTACTGGAAGAAGGTGGGCGACCGGCAGCAGCTGGTGATCCCCTACACGCTCGATGCCAACGACATGCGGTTTTCGGTGGCGGCAGGCTACGGGTCCGGCGACGAGTTCTACGCCTATCTGCGCGACAGCTTCGACACGCTTTATGCCGAGGGGCTGGAGGGCGCGCCGAAGATGATGTCGGTCGGGCTGCATTGCCGTCTGGCGGGGCGTCCGGGGCGGCTGGCGGCGCTGAAACGGTTCCTCGACTATATCGCGGGCTTCGACGGGGTCTGGGTCGCGCGGCGGCTCGACATCGCCGAGCACTGGGCCCGGGTCAACCCGCCGGTGGACTGGGACCGGCCCACCGAGATGGGCCGTGACACCTTCGTCGCGCGGTTCGGCGGCGTTTTCGAGCATTCGCCCTGGATTGCCGACGGCGCCTTCGATCTGGAGCTTGGGCTTGCCCATGACAGCGCGGTCGGGCTGCACAACGCGCTGGCGCGCGTTTTCCGGTCGGCCGATGCCGAAAAGCGGCTGGAGGTGCTGAAGGCGCACCCGGATCTGGCGGGCAAGCTTGCGGCCGCGAAACGGCTGACCGAGGCGTCGACGGCCGAACAGGCCTCGGCCGGGCTCGACACTCTGAGCGACGCCGAGCGGGCGCGGTTCGAGGACCTGAACCGCCGCTATGCCGACCGCTTCGGCTTTCCCTTCATCATCGCGGTGAAGGATCACGACAAGGCGGGCATCATGGCGGCGTTCGAGCGGCGGCTGGAAAACTCCGCCGAGGCGGAATTTGCCGAGGCCTGCGCCCAGGTGGAACGGATCGCGCTTTTGCGCCTGAAGGAGATGCTGCCGCAATGACCGGATATTTCTCGAACCTCGGCGGCCATCCCGGGCAGGACATGCTGCATACCGGTCGCGCTGTCTTCACCGATGCCTATGCGGTGATCCCCAGGGGCGTGATGCGGGACATCGTGACCAGCAACCTGCCGCACTGGACGGGCACCCGCGCCTGGATCATCGCGCGGCCGCTGACGGGCTTTGCCGAGACCTTCGCGCAATATGTGATGGAGGTGGGTCCCGGCGGCGGATCGGACCGGCCCGAGCCCGATCCGGGCGCCGAAGGGGTGATCTTCGTCGCCGACGGTGCGCTCGATCTCAGGCTCGACGGCCTGCCGCATCTGATGACGGCGGGGGGCTATGCCTATCTGCCGCCGGGGGCTGACTGGACGGTGCTGAACCCCGGCGAGTCGCCCGCGCGCTTTCACTGGGTGCGCAAGCGGTATGCCGCGGTCGAAGGCATCGATACGCCCGAGGCCTTCTTTGTCAACGAGGCCGACATCGCGCCGGTGGCGATGGCAGGGACCGAGGGGCGCTGGGCGACGACGCGCTTTGTCGACCCGACCGACCTGCGCCATGACATGCATGTGAACATCGTCAGTTTCGAGCCGGGCGGGTTGATCCCCTTCGAGGAAACCCATGTGATGGAGCACGGGCTGTACGTGCTGGAGGGCAAGGCGGTCTACAAGCTGAACCGAGACTGGGTCGAGGTCGAGGCGGGCGATTTCATGTGGTTGCGCGCCTTCTGCCCGCAGGCCTGCTATGCGGGCGGTCCGGGCCGGTTCCGCTATCTGCTGTACAAGGACGTCAACCGGCATCCGGCCCTGACGCTGGGCGCCCTGTGATGCTGACGGCGGCACCGATCACCGCCGAGGACTTCGCCCCCTTCGGCGAGGTCGTCGAGCTGGGCGGTGTGTTCAAGACCATCAACGACGGCTTCTGCCGCCGCTATAGCGACCTCGCGACGCTCGACATCGTCGACGGGCAGCCCGGCATCAGCCTTTTCAACGCCGAAATCCGCAGCCTTCCCTATGACTGCGGCCTGCTGGAACGGCATCCGCTGGGCTCGCAATGCTTTATTCCCATGCAGAATGCTGAATTTCTGGTCATTGTTGCACCAGATGCGGGCGGTCGGCCGGGTGTGCCCCGGGCCTTCGTTGCGGGGTCGGGGCAAGGGGTCAATATCGGCCGGAATGTCTGGCACGGGGTGCTGTGCCCGATTTCCGGGTCCGGGCTGTTCGCGGTCGTGGACCGCATCGGGCCGGGTGCCAATCTTGAAGAAGTCCGGCTGCCCGAGCCGGTGACGGTTACGCTCGCCCCCGGGGGGTAGGCGAAGAAAAACAACAGGGAGAATGGAACGATGGCTGTAGACAGCTCCATCGGGACGCCAGAGCAGCTGCGCGACCCGAACTATACACCTGCGCTTCACAAGGCGGTGCCGCTGGGCATCCAGCATGTGCTGGCGATGTTCGTCTCGAACGTGACGCCCGCGATCATCGTCGCGGGGGCCGCAGGCTTCGGCTTCGGGTCCGAGGCGGGGGCGCAGGGCTTTCCGGACATGAAATACATGATCCAGATGTCGATGCTGTTTGCCGGCATCGCCACGCTTTTCCAGACCATCGGCTTCGGTCCGGTGGGCGCGCGGCTGCCGATCGTGCAGGGCACCAGTTTCGCCTTCATCCCGATCATGATCCCGCTGGTGGCGGGCAAGGGGGTGGAGGCTCTGCCGATGCTGTTCACCGGGGTGTTCGTCGGCGGGCTCTTCCACGCGACGCTGGGCACGGTGATCGGCAAGATCCGCTTTGCCTTGCCGCCGCTGGTCACCGGGCTCGTGGTGACGATGATCGGGCTTGCGCTGGTCAAGGTCGGTATCCAGTATGCCGCGGGCGGCGTCCCGGCGATGAATACGCCCGAATATGGCAGCCTGTTGAACTGGTCGGCGGCGCTGGTCGTGATCTTCGTCACGCTCGGGCTGAAGTTCTTCGCGCGCGGCCTGCTGTCGGTGTCGGCCGTCGCGGTCGGGATCGTCGCGGGCTATCTCTTTGCGCTCGCGACCGGCATGGTGACCTTCGGCGGGATCGAGACCAGTTGGGAGCGGGCGGCCGTTCTGGAGGTGCCGCTGCCCTTCAAATACGGCTTCGATTTCAGCCTCGCCGCCATCGTCGGCTTCTGCCTGATGGCCTTCGTCTCGGCGGTCGAGACCGTGGGCGATGTGTCCGGGATTACCAAGGGCGGCGCGGGCCGCGAGGCGACCGACAAGGAAATCGCGGGCGCCACCTATGCCGACGGTCTGGGCACCGCCATCGCGGGGGCCTTTGGGGCGCTGCCCAACACGTCGTTCAGCCAGAATGTGGGGCTGATCGCGATGACCGGCGTCATGAGCCGGCATGTCGTGACCATCGGTGCGATCTTCCTGATCCTCTGCGGGCTGGTGCCCAAGGTTGGGGCGGTGATCTCGACGATCCCGATCGAGGTGCTGGGCGGCGGGGTGATCGTCATGTTCGGCATGGTCGTGGCCGCGGGCATCTCGATGCTGTCGGACGTGAACTGGAACCGCCGCAACATGGTGATCTTCGCCATCGCGCTGTCGGTGGGGCTGGGCCTGCAACTGGAACCGAAGGCGGTGCAATACCTGCCCGAGTCGGTGCAGATCCTGATGACGAGCGGGCTGCTGCCGGCGGCGCTGATCGCCATCGTGCTGAACCTGATCCTGCCCGAGGAGCTTGCCTCGGAGGCAACCGAAGAAGTGTCGGGCGGGCTTTCGGGCCACGGTCTGGGCAGCCTCGGGCGCGACTGACGCGATCCTCGAACCGGGGCAGGGCACCCTGAGGGTGTCCTGTTCCACCTTTTACAACCCGGTTTTCCCGGCTATGTCCTTGAGAGCCGGGAAAACCGGCTCATGTTGTTGCATAAATTTTGGGCATCCGCATTTCTGTTGCGCGTTCGATGATGGGAAACCATTGCCGCTGCCACGGGGCGGAAATAGCGTAAGGCCATGAACGAGAGCCAGACCTTCGACGAGATGTGGGGCCGCGAACAGGTCCTGCGCTCCCCCTACGAGCGGTTTCACGAGTG
This sequence comes from Rhodovulum viride, assembly GCF_003265965.1. Classification (NCBI taxonomy): domain Bacteria; kingdom Pseudomonadati; phylum Pseudomonadota; class Alphaproteobacteria; order Rhodobacterales; family Paracoccaceae; genus Rhodovulum; species Rhodovulum viride. Next base: position 101,712 of record NZ_MUAV01000010.1, read on the forward strand.
GTTCGAGGGCGAGGATATCGCCCGGTTGCGCGCCAAGCAGCGCGAGGCCGAAGAGGTGTTCCGGCTGACAGGCATCACCTTCAACGTCTATGGACGGGCCGAGGCCGAGGAGCGTCTGATCCCCTTCGACATCATCCCGCGGATCATTTCGGGGCGCGAATGGCAGAAGCTGTCGCGGGGCATCGAGCAGCGGGTGCAGGCGATCAACGCCTTTCTCTATGACATCTACCACCGGCAGGAGATCGTGAAGGCGGGGCGCATTCCCCAAGAGATGATCTCGCGCAACGACGCCTTCCTGCCGCAGATGATCGGGGTCAAGCCGCCGGGCGGCGTCTATACCCATATCGTGGGCATCGACCTAGTGCGCACCGACGACAACGAATTCTACGTGCTAGAGGACAATGCCCGCACGCCCAGCGGCGTCAGCTACATGCTGGAGAACCGCGAGACCATGCTGCAGATGTTCCCCGAGCTGTTTTCGCGGAACCGTGTCCAGCCGGTGCAGACCTATCCGCTGGACCTGCGCCGGTCGCTGGCGGCCTGCGCGCCAGGCGATGTGGACGAGAAACCGACCATCGCGGTTCTGACCCCCGGCATCCACAACTCGGCCTATTTCGAACATGCCTTCCTGGCCGACCAGATGGGGGTCGAACTGGTCGAGGGGCAGGATCTCAGGATCGTCGGCGGCAAGGTCGCGATGCGCACGACCGAAGGCTACCGGCCGATCGACGTGCTGTATCGCCGGGTCGACGACGATTTCCTCGATCCGCTGAATTTCAATCCCGACAGCGCGCTGGGCATTCCGGGCATCATGGATGTCTATCGCGCGGGCCGGATCACCATCGCCAATGCGCCCGGAACCGGGATCGCCGACGACAAGGCGATCTACAGCTACATGCCGGATATCGTCGAATTCTACACCGGCGAGAAGGCGATCCTGGAAAACGTGCCGACCTGGCGCTGTTCCGAACCCGAGGCGCTGGCCTATGTGCTGGACAACCTGCACGACCTCGTCGTGAAGGAGGTGCATGGCTCGGGCGGTTACGGCATGCTGATCGGGCCGACCTCCTCGAAGAAGGAGATCGCGGCCTTCCGGGACAAGCTGAAGGCCAAGCCCGGCAACTACATCGCCCAGCCGACGCTGTCGCTGTCGACGGTGCCGATCTTCACCCAGAAGGGTCTGGCGCCCCGGCATGTGGATCTGCGTCCCTTCGTGCTGGTCAGCCCCGCGGGCATCAAGATCACCCCCGGAGGGCTGACGCGGGTGGCGCTGAAGAAAGGCTCGCTCGTGGTGAACTCGTCGCAGGGCGGGGGCACCAAGGACACCTGGGTGCTCGAGGACTGACGCGATGCTGGGCAAGACCGCAAACGGGCTCTTCTGGATGTACCGCTACATCGAGCGGGCCGAAAACACCTCGCGCCTGGTCGAGACCGGCCAGCGCATCGCGCTGACCCGGCTCGACAGCCCCGATGACGAATGGCATTCGGTGATGCAGACCGCGGGCGTGGCCAAGGCCTATAACCGCACCCATGACGCCGTCACCAAGGAAGCCGCCATCGACTGGATGCTGCGCGCGAAGGAGAACCCCTCTTCGGTGCTGTCGGCGATTTCCTCGGCCCGCCAGAATGCCCGTGTGGTCAGGACCGCGCTGACCCACGATGTCTGGGAGGCGATGAACGGCTGCTACATGGCGTTGAAGGACGTGCTGGCCCGGCGCGTGAACGAACGCGACCTTCCGGCCGTGATCGACCTGATCAAGGAGCGCACCGCGCTGGTCCGGGGCACGACCCAGGGCACGCTGCTGCGAAACGACATCTTCAATTTCGCGCGGATCGGCACCTTCCTCGAACGCGCCGACAACATCGCGCGCATTCTCGACGTCAAGTATTACGTGCTGCTGCCCTCGGTCTATTCGGTGGGGTCCTCGATCGACAACGTGCAGTGGGAGACGATCCTGCGCGCGGTGTCGGCACGGGGCGGCTACCGGATGGTGCATGGCAGCCAGGCCAGCCCGCGCGACATCGCCCAGTTCCTGGTGCTCGACCGCAAGATGCCACGGAGCCTCGAATTCTCGGTCACCAAGATCCGCGACAACCTCGAATACCTCGCCCTCGATTATGGCGAACGGCATCGCTCGCACGAGCTGGCCGAGTCGCTGAAGCAGCGCTTTACCGCCCACGACATCGACGCCATCTTCGATTACGGTCTGCATGAATTCCTGCAGGACGTGCTGGGCTCGCTGAACGAGCTGGGCCAGCAGATCGAGAAAGACTACAGATTCTACGAGTGATCCGATGCGGCTGAAGATCCGGCATACCACGCGCTACGCCTTCGACGACCCGGTGATCTACGGGCTTCAGCAGTTGCGCAAGACCCCCAAGAACGGTCCCGAACAGCGGGTGATCGCCTGGAGGACCACTGTCGAGGGCGGGCGCAAGGAACTGAGCTTCGAGGACCATCACCGCAATACGGTCGAGCTGATCAGCTTCGAGAAGGACGTGACCGAGCTGGTCGTGCGCTGCGAGGGCGAGGTCGAGGTGCTGGATACCTCGGGCGTGATCGGACCGCATCGCGGGCCCTCGCCGCTGTGGCTCTTCCGCCGGGTGACGCCCCGGACCCGCGCCGGGCAGGGGTGCCGGGCGCTGCTGCGCGAGGTCAGGGGCGAGGGCGATCTGGACCGTTTGCACGCGCTTTTGCGGGTGGTGCACGAGGCTGTCGGTTATGAAATCGGGGTATCGCGTCCGGACTGGACCGCCGAGGATGCCGTCGCGGCGGGCAAGGGTGTGTGTCAGGATCACGCGCATGTCTTTGTGGCCTGCGCCCGCGAGATGGGCTTTCCCGCCCGCTATGTCTCGGGCTATCTGATGACCGGCGACCGCGTTCAGCACGAGGCGAGTCATGCCTGGGCCGAAGCGCATGTCGAAGGTCTGGGCTGGGTCGGGTTCGACGTGTCGAACGAGATGTCGCCGGACGGGCGCTATGTCCGCGTCGCGACCGGCCTCGACTATGCCGAGGCCGCGCCGGTGACCGGGTCGCGCATGGGCGGCACCGGAGAGGCGCTGTCGGTCGAGATCGAGGTGGCCCAGCAATAGCGCTGGCGCGCCGGTGCGGGGGCTGGGACGGCGATGACCTATTGTGTGGGCTTGATGCTCGAGCGCGGGCTGGTGATGATGTCGGATACCCGCACCAATGCCGGCGTCGACAACATCTCGACCTTCCGCAAGATGTTCACCTGGGAAAAGCCCGGCGACCGCGCGCTGGTTCTGATGACGGCCGGCAATCTGGCCACGACCCAGTCGGTGGTCTCGATCCTCGACGAACGCACCAAGGCGCATGGCGAGCGCGATCCGTCGCTTTTCGAGGTGCCTTCGATGTTTCAGGCGGCGCGGCTGGTGGCGCGGACGCTGAAGGATGTGATTGCGGCCCATGCCGATGTCGGCCAGCGCGCCGATGCCGCCTTCAACGCGACGCTGATCCTTGGCGGCCAGATCAAGGGCGGCGCGCCGCGGCTGTTCCTGATCTATCCCGAAGGCAATTTCATCGAGGCCGGCGACGACACGCCCTTCTTCCAGATCGGCGAGACAAAATATGGCCGCCCGATCCTGGTGCGTGCCTATGACCCGGCGATGAGCTTTGAGAAGGCGGTCAAGCTGATGCTGGTCAGCTTCGATTCCACCCTCAAGGCCAATCTTTCGGTCGGCATGCCCTTCGATCTGCAGGTCTATGAGGCCGACAGCCTGCAACTGGGCCGCCGCATCCGCATCCGCGCCCACGACCCCTATTTCGAGCAGATCTCGACCGGCTGGGGAGAGGAACTGAAATCGGCGCTCGACAGTCTGCCCGATTTCGAGTTCTGAGGTCCGTCCGGGCGGCGCCCCGGTCTGGGCGGGGCAACAAGGGCCGCGCAGAGGCAATTCCATGCCCCCAAGCGGGCCTCGGTTTGGCCCGGTTGAGGTCTGGTAAATCGGCGCCTCGGCGTTGCAGGCTGTCGGCGGGGGCCTGCCGATCCGGGAATTCCCAGGAAAACAAGCGCGTTTCTGCCGGTCATGGGGGCGGTGGCCGGCCGTCTTGGCGGTTTTTTGCCGCGGAAGCCGTTTACCCTGTTTCAAGGTCAATGGGCCAGCTTGTCGGTGAACCAGACTGCGGCTAGGGAATCGCCATGACCCCCGATCACACCCAGAAGGGCAAGACCGAACCGTCGATCCAGCGACGGGCTTCGGACGTGGCCCTGTCATTCTCGCGTCTGGCGCCCGACGCCCATGCGCGCATCCGCGTTTTCCCTGTCCTGGCCGTTGCCGGGGCCGCGCTGACCGCGCTGGTTTCGGTTCTGGCCGTGACCTCCGTGTCCCCCGCGCAAGGCCGGGCTCCCGAGGCGGCTTTGGCTTTGGGGCGCGATGCGACGCCGGTCGAGGGCTCGGTCCTTCTGGCCGGGGCCGATGCCACCCGCACCGCGCCGCTGGCGCCGGTCACCCGGCCCGCCGCGCTGTCGCGGGTGACGGGGCCTGCCGAGGATGGGCTCGATGCGGTGGCCGAGGCCCGCGCCGCGCAGGGCCAGCAGGCCGCGCGGCTGATGCTGTCCGCCTATCCGGCGACTGCCGGGGGAACCGCCTTGCCGAACGGTCTTCATGTTTACGCGGGCCCCCCCGACGTTGCGCCTCCGGCCAGACCCGGTGCCCAGCCTGACGCGCCGGAGGATCAGTTGGCACAGCTTCGGCCGCATCCGCGCCCGTTGGCCGAGGGGGGCGATGCCCGGCGTCCGCGTCCGCGTCCCACCGCCGAGGCTTCGGCTGCCGCGACCGATGTGGTCGCAAGCCTGACGGAGGAAACCGCGCCGCGCCCCCATGCGCGTCCCGAGACCGATGCAGACACCGCGGGAACCGCTCTGCCGGACGCGACCGGTACGGATCCGCAAAGACCCCAGGCCCGTCCCGTCATCCTGGCGGACGCGGCCGACAGCGTTCGTCCCCAGGCGCGTCCGATCCCGCTGGCCGTGGCGGCTGCTGGCGCGAGCCTCGTTCCGGCCCCCGGGATCGAGCTTGCCGCCGCCTTTGTCCCGCCTGTGGCCGCACCCGCAGAGACGGCAGTGCCCGAGGCTGCGTCGGCCGCCCCTGCCGAACAGGGGCTGAAGGCGTCGCTGCGGCCCCAGACCCGTCCGGCGGCGCTGGCCCGTCTGGCGCGCGGCACCCTCGTTCCCGAGGAGCGCCGCGGCTCGGCCCCCCGGGCCGAACCGTTCGCCCATACCGACATCGCCCGCGGCGCGAATGGCTGCTCGATGCGGCTGGCGCGGGGCATCCCGAACCGTGGGCGCGGCGCGCTCGACGGGCGCGAGGTCGGCTCGCGCATGAACGGACTTCATGGCGGCGATCGCGACTCGCTGATCGTGCAACAGGCGCTGGCCGGGAATATCCCGCATTTCCTCCGCGAACTGACCCCGGTCAAGGTCTCGGGCGCGCTGCCCGGCGGGGGACGCGCCGACGTGACGATCTGCGTGACACCCGACTATCTGGCCTTGGGCAGCGATGCCGATTTCGTGCGCGTCCCCATGGGCCTGCCCGCCGCGGCGCGGATCGCCGACCGGTTCGGCTTCCTGCTGCCGACGACTCGGATGGTCGATGCAATCTATTCGCAGGCCGGGCTTCGGCTCGACCCTCGTCCGATGGCGGCCGGGGCGCAGATGAGCTCGACCGGCTATTTCCTGCAGCATAACCGGACCGTCGAAGGACAGACCGGCGGTCGCGAGGGCCAGCTGACGGCCGGGCAGAAGAAGGATCTGGTGCTGACCAACCGCCTGCGCAGCCATCCGGGTCGCGTGGCAATTTATGGCTGGCACAAGCGCGACGGCAGTCCGATCCAGCCGCTCAGCACCGTGCATGGCGCCTATTACTCCGACTACAGCCATGGCGTGCGGCTGGTCAGCCAGACGGCGTTCCTGAACGGCCGCCCGGTGTCGCTGGCCAGCCTTCTGAGCAATCCGACCTATGCGCAGCTGCTGACCGGCGAGGGTCCGATCGACGCGCCCGAACGGTTGATGGCCTCGCTCTACCGCTAAGGCGCGGTCAGGGGACTCAGGAGGAGGCCACTACCGCCTCGTGGATGGGGGCGGATGCACCCTCGCTCGCTGTGTCCGCTTTGGTGTTTCAGCCGACGGTTTGATGGTTCGGTCCATTCGTTGGAATGGAAAGTCGCACCATGGCACAGGTTGTTCACGGCTGCGCCTCGACCACGCACGCGGTCAGAGCAGCAATACAGCTATCTGCAAGCTTCGACTGCGGCGCTGAGCCGGGAGATGGGTCGTTAGGAGGAGCGGAAAACGATCCGGTGAATCGGTTTCCCGCAGACCGTCGCGAAGTGGCGCACGCGCGAAACGGCAGAGGATCGCAAGACCGGGCCGAAGGACCCGCGCTCAACCGTTCTCGGTGAGGCCGAGGAGGCGAGGGCGGGTGCGGTCCGTCGGCACACAGTGCTGCCCCTGGACGATTGCCGCCAGGCTTTCGAACTCCCGATACCTCAACTGCCCCGCTTCAGCGCTGTCTTCGGCGATGAGCCATGATGTGCCACTGGTTCAAGCTCCATGGCGCGTGCAGATCTCGGGAACCGGATGCCCAGGAGGACAAGCCCAAGCGTCAGCGTTTCAAGCGCTTTTCCATCGGCCCTCGCCTGTGTCCTCGGACAGATGGCGCCGTCCGTCGCGGGCAAGCGTCCGCCTTTGCACTCGGGCCAATGGGGGCACCATGGCGAACCTCTTCGTTGCCATCGACCGGACCGCGCCGTCACTCGACGGGGTGAAAAGGCCGGCAGGCGGACGGCGCGGGCGTTCCTGGATCACCTGCTTGTCGTGGCTCCCTCCCGGATCCACACCATCCCGACCGACGGAGCCATCGGAACGCCATCGGTTCGAGCGACAATGGCGAGAGGTCTCCAATGCGGCTTGCCGCGAAGGAACAGGGCCGCTTCCTGCTCCTACAGGCAGATGCGTTTCGATCCGATCTGCGAGACAAACGGAATCGAGCACCGCCCGCCACCTTGCGAGCTGCGAGGAAGCGAAAACGGTCCGGCCTCGCGTGTCCCCGAGGTGGTGTCATGGCGACCACCGGTTCGCCTTCGAAATGCACCGTTCAGATCGCGCCCAACCCTGTCGGTGCGGGGTCGGGTCTTGGCCGCAACGCTCCAGCCATGGTCTGCGCCCCGGCCTAGTTCGCGCCGGAATTGAACAGAGGCACTGTCGAGATCGACATCTTGGCCGACCCCTGCGTCAGCTCGCGGGCATGGGCCAGATAGATCAGCGTCTGGTTCGCTTCGTCGAAGATCCGCTTGATCCGCAGGGATTTCAGAACCAGCGATCGGCCTTGGCGAAAGACCTCCTCGCCCTCCGGGCTGCGGTCGATATCGCCGATCTCGATCGGTCCGGTCTGGCGACAGGCGATCGAGGCGTTCGACGGGTCCTCGAACCAGTTGCCCTGGCTCAACCGGTCCAGCATCGAGCGCGAGAAATAGGCGACATGGCAGGTCACGCCCTTCACTTCGGGGTCCTGGATCGCCTCGATCACGATATCGTTGCCGGTCCAGTCCACCCCCACGCGTCCGACCTCATCGGCCGGGGCGGCTAGCGGAACGGTTATGGGCAGGACTGCGACAAGCAGGGCAAGAAGGGCAGGGCGGGTCATCGGACGGTCCTCATCTCTGACTACCGGTTAAACGTAGGCATCGGCGCGCCCATTGCCACGGCGATTGACGCCGCACCCCTGTCGATGCTAGGAAATGAACAAGCGTTCAATAAGCTGGGGAGGAGGAGCCCGGGCGATGTTCACCGCGACAATGGACTTCGATCTAGACGACGAGACCCGCGCGCTGCGCGACATGGTGCACCGCTGGGCGCAGGAACGGGTCCGGCCGATGGCCGCCGCGATCGACCGCGACAATGTCTTTCCGGCCGAGCTTTGGCGCGAGATGGGCGATCTGGGCCTCTTGGGCATCACCGTGCCCGAGGAATACGGCGGCGCGGGCATGAGCTATCTGGCCCATACCATAGCGGTCGAGGAAATCGCCCGCGCCTCTGCCAGCGTCTCGCTGAGCTATGGCGCCCATTCGAACCTTTGCGTGAACCAGATCAAGCTGAACGGCACCGATGCGCAGAAGCGCAAATATCTTCCCGGGCTGATCTCGGGCGATCGTGTCGGCGCGCTGGCGATGTCCGAAGCGGGCGCCGGATCGGATGTGGTCTCGATGAAGCTGCGGGCCGAGAAACGGAACGGCTATTACAGCCTCAACGGTACCAAATACTGGATTACCAACGGTCCCGATGCCGACACGCTGGTCGTCTATGCCAAGACCGACCCCGAGGCCGGTCCCAAGGGCATCACCGCCTTCATCGTCGAGAAGACCATGACCGGGTTTTCGACCTCGCGCCATTTCGACAAGCTCGGCATGCGCGGGTCGAATACGGCCGAGCTGATCTTCGAGGATGTCGAGGTGCCCTTCGAGAATGTCCTTGGCGAAGAGGGCAAGGGCGTCCGGGTTCTGATGTCAGGGCTCGATTACGAGCGTGTGGTGCTGGCGGGGATCGGCACCGGCATCATGGCGGCCTGTCTCGACGAGATCATGCCCTATCTGCGCGACCGCCAGCAGTTCGGCCAGCCGATCGGGAGCTTTCAGCTGATGCAGGGCAAGATTGCCGACATGTACACGGCGATGAATTCGGCGCGCGCCTATGTCTATGCCGTCGCACGGTCTTGTGATCGCGGCCAGGTGACGCGGCAGGATGCGGCGGCCTGCGTTCTCTATGCGTCCGAGGAGGCCATGAAACAGGCGCACCAGGCCGTGCAAGCCATGGGCGGTGCTGGATTTTTGGCCGACAGCGCGGTCGCGCGGCTGTTCCGGGACGCCAAGCTGATGGAGATCGGCGCAGGCACATCCGAGATCCGGCGGATGCTGGTGGGGCGTGAATTGATGAAGGCGATGGACTAAATGCGAGTCATAGACTCAACTTTAGAAGGTGACGCAGATGCGACTGTCCCTGATCCTCGCCGCCGCGCTGGCCGCGGCCACCCCCGCGCTGGCCCAGCAATACGACTTCAAGCCCGATGCGACGCTGGCCTGCATGGACAAGCAGAAGATGCCGGGCGCCGACATCGCCTGCGTGGGCGAATCCGCCCGTGCCTGCTTTCAGAAGATGAAGTCGCCCGCTGTCAGCGACATCGCCGCCTGCCAGCAGGCTGAAGGCGAATACTGGAAGGCGCGCATGGACAGTGCCTTCGAGAAACTGCTCGGCCTGGCCGAGACCGCCGACAAGGACTTTGCGAAAACCCAGGACGAACCGCTGCACGCGACCATGGTCAACGACCTGAAGAACGAGCAGGAGCAATGGGATACCTGGCAGAAGACCCGCTGCTGGGTCGAGGCGATGATGCGCCGCGGCACGCCCTACCGGATGACCGCCGCTGCCAATTGCACGATGAAGCAGATCGCCGCGCGCGCGATGTTCATGGAAAGCGCGGTGAAATACATGGAAACCAAATAGCGCCGCCGTCTCGCATCGGGTCATGCGGGCGGTGCCGCCAGGGAGGAACCGATGCGGACCCCGGAAGGACCGCGCGCCCGGCTGCAGCAGGGCGCGCGTCATCGGATGCGATACCCCGCCCGGAACGATCCGGGCAGGGCGCGGACTGGCCCGGACGGGTCAGAACTTCCAGATATAGGACACGCCGAAGACCCAGGGGTCGATATGGGCGGTCCCGATTTTCGAGCCATTCAGCTTGACGTCGGTGTCGATATCGATCCAGCGCACATCGGCCCGGATCGCGTGACGCTCGTCGATCGCGTAATCGACGCCCGCATGCAGCGCGAGCCCCCAGGAATCGTCGAAATCCACGTCGCCCAGCGAACTGTTGGTGTCCCAGAAGGTCGTGTAGTTCAGACCGGCGCCCAGGAAGGGCGTGACCGCACTGCTGGTCACGAAGTGATATTGCAGCGACACGGTCGGGGGAAGAAGCTTGGTATCGACCAGCTTGGCGCCGTTCAGGGCGACGTTGTGTTTGAAGGGCAGGGCGCCCAGCACTTCGACGCCCCAGTTGTCGGCGAAGAAATACTCGAAGGTGATGGTCGGACGCGCATTGTCGCCCACACTGGTTTCGATGGCACCGTTGGACAGCGTCCCGTTGTCGGAATCCGGCGACACGTAACCGAGACCGAGGCCGAGGGTCCAGTCGCCCTTGGATTGGGCGAGTGCGGTGGACCCGGCCAGAGCGGCTGCGGTCATGGCAATGGCAAACAGGGAGGTCTTCATTGCAGCGATCCTTAGAGCTTGAATTTGAGTCACTCGCGTCCATGCGGCGGATTGGAGGCGATTTCCTTGACTTGTATCAATTCGCGGTATGGTGCTGCATACAATGGTGCGCGGAGGACACGCGATGCGCCTGAGATCCGCCGCCCTTCCCGCATCCGACGCGTTTCAGGCCAACCGCGCGGCCCATCTGGAGGCCCTGCGCGAGGTTGCCGAGGCCGCGTCTCTGGCCGCCGCGGGCGGGGGCGAGACGGCGCGCGCCCGCCATGTCGCGCGCGGCAAGATGCTGCCGCGCGAGCGGGTGGCGAACCTGCTCGACCCCGGCAGTCCTTTCCTCGAAATCGGTGCGACCGCGGCCCATGGGCTTTATGACGGCGCCGCGCCCTGCGCCGGGGCCATCGCCGGGATCGGCCGGGTCGAAGGGCAGGAGGTCATGGTGCTGGCCAACGATGCCACGGTGAAGGGCGGCACCTATTACCCGATGACGGTGAAAAAGCACCTGCGCGCCCAGGAAATCGCGGCCGAGTGCCATCTGCCCTGTATCTACCTTGTCGATTCCGGCGGGGCGAACCTGCCCAACCAGGACGAGGTCTTCCCAGACCGCGACCATTTCGGGCGCATCTTCTACAACCAGGCACAGATGTCGGCGGCGGGCATCCCGCAGATCGCCGTCGTCATGGGCTCTTGCACGGCGGGCGGCGCCTATGTGCCCGCCATGTCCGACGTCACCATCATCGTCCGCGACCAGGGCACGATCTTTCTGGCCGGTCCCCCGCTGGTCAAGGCCGCGACGGGCGAGGTCGTCTCGGCCGAGGATCTGGGCGGCGGCGATGTGCATACCCGGCTCTCGGGCGTGGCCGATTATCTGGCCGAGGACGACGCCCATGCGCTGGCGCTGGCCCGCCGCGCCGTTCGGCACCTGAACCGCGACCGGCCCGCGACCGTGCGCTGGGAAACGCCCGAGGACCCGGCCTATGACCCCCAAGAGATCCTTGGCGTCGTGCCCGCCGATCTGCGCACGCCCTACGACATCCGCGAGGTGATCGCGCGCATCGTTGACGGCTCGCGCTTCGACGAGTTCAAGCCGCGTTTCGGCGAAACGCTGGTGACGGGTTTTGCCCATGTCATGGGCTGCCCGGTCGGGATCGTGGCGAATAACGGCGTGATCTTTTCCGAGGCCGCCCAGAAGGGCGCCCATTTCATCGAGCTTTGTGCCCAGCGCGGCACGCCCCTTGTGTTTCTTCAGAACGTCACCGGCTTCATGGTCGGGCGCAAATACGAAAACGAGGGCATCGCGCGCCATGGCGCCAAGATGGTCACGGCGGTCGCGACCGCCGCGGTGCCGAAGATCACCATGCTGGTCGGCGGCAGCTTCGGCGCGGGCAATTACGGCATGGCGGGCCGGGCCTATTCGCCCCGCTTCCTGTGGACCTGGCCCAATTCCCGCATCTCGGTCATGGGCGGCGAACAGGCGGCGGGCGTGTTGGCCACAGTGAAACGCGACGCCATCGAACGGGCGGGCGGGACCTGGACGCCCGAAGACGAGGCCGCCTTCAAGCGCCCGACGATCGAGATGTTCGCGGAACAAAGCCACCCGCTTTACGCCTCGGCCCGGCTTTGGGACGACGGCATCGTCGACCCGCGCAAATCGCGCGAGGTACTGGCCCTGTCGCTGTCGGCGGCGCTGAACGCGCCGATCCCCGAAACCCGCTTCGGCGTCTTCCGGATGTGACGCGCATGCTTCTTCTTGGCAAAAATAACCAAATCCCGACGCCCGCAACGAAAGGCACGGCATGTTCCGCAAGATCCTGATCGCCAATCGCGGCGAGATCGCCTGCCGGGTCATCGCCACCGCCCGGCGCCTTGGCATCGCCACTGTCGCCGTCCACTCGACGGCCGACGCGCGTGCCGCCCATGTGGCGCTGGCCGACGAGGCGGTCGCCATCGGCCCGCCCGCGCCCGCCGACAGCTACCTTCGGGCGGACCGGATCATCGAGGCCGCGCTGCAAACCGGGGCCGAGGCGATCCATCCGGGCTACGGGTTTCTCTCGGAAAACCCCGATTTCGTCGACGCGGTCGAGGCTGCAGGCCTGACCTTCATCGGCCCCTCGGCAGACGCGATCCGCGCCATGGGTCTGAAGGATGCGGCCAAGGCCTTGATGGAACAGGCGGGCGTACCGGTCGTGCCCGGCTATCACGGCGCCAATCAGGACGACGCCCATCTCGAGGGCGCGGCCGAGGCCATCGGCTGGCCGGTGCTGATCAAGGCCGTGGCGGGCGGTGGCGGCAAGGGCATGCGCAAGGTCGCCCGCCCGGCCGAGTTCGCCACCGCGCTCGCCTCGGCCCGGTCCGAGGCGAGGGCCGCCTTCGGCAACGATGCCGTGCTGATCGAGAAGCTGATCGAGGCTCCCCGCCATATCGAGGTGCAGGTCTTCGGCGACGGCACGGATGCGGTTCATCTTCACGAACGCGACTGCTCGCTGCAGCGCCGCCATCAGAAGGTGATCGAAGAGGCGCCCGCGCCCGGCATGACGCCCGAGATGCGCGCCGCCATGGGCGAGGCCGCCGTGCGCGCGGCGCGCGCCATCGGTTATCGCGGCGCGGGCACGGTCGAGTTCATCGTCGACGGCTCGGACGGGCTCCGCCCGGACCGGTTCTGGTTCATGGAGATGAACACGCGGCTGCAGGTCGAACATCCGGTGACCGAGGCCGTGACCGGGCTCGATCTGGTGGAATGGCAGCTGCGCGTTGCCGCCGGAGAAGGCCTGCCGCTGACCCAGGACCGGATCCCGCTGGCGGGGCATGCTTTCGAGGCCCGGCTTTACGCCGAGGACGTGCCTGCCGGGTTCCTGCCCGCGACCGGCACGCTGGCGCATCTGGCCTTTCCGCCCGGCATCCGCGCCGATACCGGCGTGCGAACGGGCGACACGATCAGCCCGTGGTACGACCCGATGATCGCCAAGATCGTGGCCCACGGCCCGACCCGCGCCGTCGCGCTGAACCGGCTGGCCCGGGCGCTCGACGACACGCAGGTCGCGGGCACGACCACCAACCTCGCCTTTCTCGGGCGCCTCGCGCGCCATGCGGGCTTTGCCCGGGGCGAGGTCGATACCGGGTTGATCGAGCGGGACATCGAAAGCCTTGCCGAAAGCCCGCCGCCCGTCCGCGCGGTCGAGGCGGCGGCGCTGCTGGAGGCCGCGTCCCCGCCCGACGGCCCGCTCGCGGGCTTCACCATCTGGGCGCCGCTCAGGCGCGCTGTGTCGCTCGGCCGCGACGGCGACGAGGTCACCGGCTCGCTGCTGTTCGACGGCCCCGATCGCGCGACGGTCGAGATCGGCGAAGCAGTGCTTGAGGCCCGCCGCGACCCCGGCGGCTGGCGGATCGACGGGGCCTTGCCCGGTGTCGTTCTGCGGGCGGGCGGCGCGATCCATGTCTTCGCGGGCGCGCAGGGCACGTTCAGCTTTACGCCCGTCGATCCGCTGGACCGCGCGACGGCGGCGGGCGCCGGAGCGGATGTCATCGAGGCGCCGATGCCGGGGCTTCTCAAGGCGCTAACCGTCGCCGTGGGCGACCGCGTCGCCGCGGGCCAGCCGCTGGCGGTGCTGGAGGCGATGAAGATGGAACACACGCTGGCCGCCCCCCGCGAAGGCGTGGTGGCCGAGGTGCTGGCCGCGCCGGGCGCGCAGGTCGAGGCCGGAGTCGCGCTGGTCCGCCTTCAGCCGGAGGGCGACGATGCCTGAGCGGGTCGAGATCTTCGAGGTCGGCCCGCGCGACGGGCTACAGAACGAACCCCGGGCGATTCCCGCCGCCGAAAAGATCGCGCTGATCGATCTGCTCAGCCAGGCGGGGTTCCGGCGGATCGAGGCGGCCAGTTTCGTGCGACCCGACCGGGTGCCGCAGATGGCCGACGGGGCCGAGGTGCTGGCGGGCCTCCGCCGCGTGCCGGGCCTGCGCTATGCGGCGCTGACCCCGAACATCCGCGGCTACGAGCGCGCCCATGCCGCGGGGGCCGACGAGATCGCGATCTTTGCCTCGGCCTCCGAAGGGTTCAGCCGCGCCAATATCAACGCCTCGATCGAGGAGAGCTTTCGCCGCTTTGCCCCGGTCGCGGCGGCGGCGAAGTCCGACGGGCTGCCGATGCGCGGCTATATCTCCTGCGTGACCGACTGCCCCTATGACGGGCCGACGCCACCCGGGGCGGTCGCGGCGCTGGCCGACCGGCTGCTGGCGCTTGGCTGTTACGAGATCAGCCTGGGCGAGACCATCGGCCGGGGCACGCCGCAGACGGTTGCCGCGATGCTCGACGCCGTTCTGACCGTCGCCCCGCCGACGCGCCTGGCGGGGCATTTCCACGACACCGGCGGGCAGGCGATGGCCAATATCGAGGTGGCGCTGGAGGCCGGGCTTCGGGTCTTCGATGCCGCCGTGGGCGGGTTGGGCGGCTGCCCCTATGCGAAAGGCGCGCCCGGCAATGCCGCGACCGAGAAGGTGGCGGCGCGGCTGGCGGATCTGGGGGGCGAAACCGGGCTCGACCCGGCGCGGCTGAGCGAGGCGGCGGCGCTGGCCCGGCACATGCGCGGTGGCCCGCCCGGAACTGCCCCCCTTGGGGCAGCCTCTTGAAACGGGGCGATTTATCGCATCCATGAAAGCCCCGTCCAGGCCGCATGATGCGACTCGGAAATGGAGCGCTCCATGGAACACACAGCCGGCCGTTGTCCCTTTGCCGCCCAGCGCGAAACGCGCAGCGGCGCCCATCCCCTGCACCTGCGCCGCTCGATCCTCAACCGCGAGGTGCTGCGGCCCGTCCTGCGCCAGCTTGGGCTCGAGGCGATGCCCGACGATCCGCATGTGACGCTGGCCCATAGCGCGACCCCGGTCGACTGGGGCCTCAGGGTCTTCGAGCCGGATCCGCACCGGATCGCGGTCACCCCGCAACGGCCGCGCTTCGAACGCGGTGCGGCGGGCGCGGTCGATCTGGTCTTCGGGGCGCCCGAACTGGAGGCGCGCTGGCGCGCGCTGACCGAGGCCGGAGCTGTCTGGGACCTGCCGCCCTTCGTGCCCCGCGTGGCGCTTGGCCCCTGTCCGGCGGATCTGCCCGCGATCTGTTTCTTTGCCGGGCCGGTGCTGTTCGGCCCGGAATGGCGCGCGACGCCCGACTGTCTGGGGGCCGACGCGCCGCACCATCCCGCCACGGCCTGAGCGGGCGGCCTCAGGCGACCTGCTTGAGAAGACGCGGAAGAGCGTCGAGCCGGTCGATCCGGGCGGCCGCGCCCGTGGGAAGGGGCGCGCGGCCGGTTTCGTCGTAGAGGATCGCGGTCAGGCCCAGCGCGGCGGGGGCGGCGACGTCCCAGACCGGGTCGTCGCCCAGCATCCAGGCCTCGCGGGGCGGGGTATCGAGCCGGGCCAGCAGCCGCAGATAGGCGCGCGGGTCGGGTTTGCCGAACCCCGCCTCTTCCTCGATCTGGATCGCACGGAAGAAGGGCGACAGCCCGAAACGCGCGATCTTGGCGCGCTGGCGCGCGCGGGTGCCGTTGGTCAGAAGCCCCAGCCGCAGCCCGGCCTTGGCAAGCCCTGCCAGCATCTCGCGCGCGCCCGGCTTGAGCGTGATCGCCTCTTCGAGATAGGTTTCGAACCGGTCGGCGATACGGTCGGCATCGACCCCGTGGAGCGGCTCGGACCCGGGGGGGCGGGCGAGGTTCAGCCGGTGGAAGGCCGAGCGCACCACCCGCCGCCGCGTCGCATCGCCTTCAAGCCGCCAGAGCTTGCGGCCCTCCTCATCGGCAAGAAAGCTCAGCACCCGGTCCAGCACCTCGGCGGTGACCCAGCGGGTCGAATGCTCGCCCAGCGCATCGGCATGTTCGGCGATGATCGCGGCCCAGGTCCGTTCCGGCTGCCGGTAGGCGGTCAGCAACGTGTCGTCGAGGTCGATCAGGATGGTCCGGGGCGGGCGCATGGCTCAGGCCGTTTCCGCCTCGCGCCAGGCGGCTTCGGCGGCCGAAAGCGCCGCGCCGGTGGGGACCGGATGGCCTGCGGCGGCCAGCGCCGCGCCAAGGGTGGCGAGATCGCCCAGCACGGTTTCAAGTCGCGCGCGCGGGCCGGTGTGATTGAGCCGCACCAGCCGCTCGCCCGCGGGACCCACGCCCGCTGTGAGCGCGTCGCCGGTGACATGGGTCAACAGTTCGGCGGCCGAAAGGCCCTCGGGCAGGGCGGCGGCGGTGACAAGGTTCGAGGCCTGGCCGGGCGACACCCATTCGGCCCCGGTCAGCGCGCGGGCCCCGCTGCGGGCGGCGGCGGCGGCGCGCGCGTGGCGGGCGCGGATCGCGGCCATGCCTTCGGCTTCGACCCGGGCCAGCGTCTGGGCGAGGCCGTGGAATTCCAGCGCCGAGGGGGTGCCCGGCAGCGCGCCCCGGTCGGGTTCGAGCCAGAGCGTGCGCAGATCGGCCAGAGACAGGATCGAGGGCGCTTCGCCCGGGGGGGAGATCCGGTCCCAGGCGACGGGCGATATGGCGATGGCCGAGGTCCCGGCCTGTCCCCCCAGCGCCTTTTGCGGCCCCATCACCGCGATATCGATCCCCAGCGCGTCGACCTCGACCGGGTGCCCGCCGAGCGAGGCGACCGCATCGACCACCACAAGCGCGCCATGCGCCTTGGCCAGGGACACGATCTCGGCCAGCGGGTTCAGGATGCCGGTCGCGCTTTCGGCATGGACCAGCGCCACCAGATCGTAGTGCCCGGCCTCGAGCGCCTGCGCCACCGCCCCGGCCGTTGCCGGATGGCCCGGGGCCGCGCCCGCGAGGTCGGTCACCTCGGCGCCCGCGCGCCTCAGCCAGCCGCCGAACCAGCGCCCGTAAAGCGAGGTCACGACGTTCAACGCCCGGACCCCCGGCCGCCCCAGTGAACTGGCCGCCGCCTCGAGCGCGACCATCGCCTCGCCCTGCACCAGCAGCACGTCATTGGTCGTGCCCATCAGCCGCCCGATGGCATCGGCCAGCGGCGCGTATCCGTCGGCCGGGAAGGCCGGGGCGTCGGGCAGCGGCAGCCAGGACGGGGGCAAGGGGGCAGGGTGGCGGGAACTCATGACGGAACCTTTTCGGTATGAAGGGTCGGCACGGCCGCGATCAGGCGGCGCAGGATCTCGGTCCGGGGAGCGGCCAGCAGCGCCTCGGCCGGGCCGGTCTCGACGATGCGGCCGGCCTCCATCACCGCGATCCGGTGCGACAGCGCCCGTGTCACCGCCAGATCGTGGCTGACAAAGAGATAGGCGAGCCCCATGTCGCGCTGCAACTGCGCCAGCAGGTCCAGCACGCGGGCGCGGACCGAGGCGTCGAGCGCCGAGACCGCCTCGTCCAGAACGATCAGTTTCGGGCGGGGGGCGATGGCGCGGGCGATGGCCACGCGCTGGCGTTGGCCGCCCGACAGGGCGCTCAGCGGACGCGGCGCAAGCTCGGGCGAAAGCCCGACCTGGGTCAGCAGCAGCTCGACGTGATCGGGCCAGTCGGACCGGGGCGCGATGGCATGAAGGCGCAGCGGCTCGCAGAGCGCGCCCGCCACCGTGGCGCGGGGATGAAAGGCCGCGCCCGGGTCCTGAAACACCATCTGCATGGCGCCCCTGGCGCGGCGCAGCGCGCGGCCCTTGAGCGCGCCCCAGTCCTGCCCGTCGAACCGGATCGTTCCCGCATCGGGCTCGGTCAGCCGCGTCAGCACCCGCGCGAGCGTGGACTTGCCGCAACCCGAGGGGCCGATCAGCCCGAGCGTCTCGCCCGGGGCGATTTCGAAAGACACATCGTCAAGCGCCCGGATGCGGCGGGCCCCGGGATAGGTCTTGGTCAGCCCGTGCGCCCGAAGGAGGGTCATCGCGCCTCTCCGACAAGGCGGGGGCTTGCAAGATCGAGATGGGCCGCCAGCAGAGAACGGGTATAGCTTTCGCGCGGGGCCTGCAGGACCCGGGCCGCAGGGCCGATCTCGACCATCCGGGCGGCATGCATCACCGCGATCCGGTCGGCCAGCTGGCCCGCCAGCGCCATGTCATGCGTGATGAAAAGAAGCGTCATGCCCTTTGCGTCGCAGAGTGTTCGCAGAAGCGCCGTGATCTCGGTCTGCACCAGCACGTCGAGCGCGCTGGTCGCCTCGTCGGCGATCAGCAGCCTGGGCCCCGCGGCGATGGCCAGTGCGATGGCGATGCGCTGACGCTGCCCGCCCGAGAACTGGTGCGGATAGGCGTTCAGCGCCCGCGCCGGGTCGGGGATCTGCACGGTGTCCAGAAGCTCGGCGGCGCGGGCGCGGGCGTCGCGTGCGGTCAGCGGCAGGTGGGTGCGCAGCACCTCGGTCAGGTGGCGCCCGACCGAGAGCAGCGGGTTGAGGCTGCCGCCCGGGTCTTGGAACACGTAGCCGATGTCGCGGCCCGGCCGGGGCGTGGGGCCGTCGCCCCAGTCGATCCGGCCCTCGACGCGGCTGCCGGGGGGCAGGAGCCCGGCGATGGCGCGCGCCAGCGTCGACTTGCCCGAGCCGGATTCGCCAATGATGGCCAGCTTTTCGCCCTCGAAAAGTGCAAGCCCCAGTTCGGCCAGCGCGGGGGCGCGGGCGCCGGGATAGCGGACCGACAGGCCGGTGAGGCCAAGCAGAAGGGTCATCGCTTGTCCCGCCCCGCCAGACTGTCGGTGAGCGCCTCGCCGACGAGATAGGTCGAGATCACCGTCAGCACCAGCGCGATGCCCGGGATGATCGACAGATAGGCGGCGGAGCGGAGCTGGTTGCGCCCCTCGGCGATCATCGCCCCCCAGGTGACGGAATTCGGATCGCCAAGCCCGAGGAAGGACAGCGCCGCCTCGGTCAGCACCGCCGCCGCGACGATCACCGAGGCGACGGCCAGGACGGGTGGCAGGGCCAGCGGCATGATCTGGCGAAAGGCGATCTCGGCCGGAGACATGCCCATGACCTTTGCCGCGGCAACGAAGTCGGATTCGCGCAGGCTGAGCACCCGGGCGCGGGCCAGCCGCGCGGGTCCGGTCCAGGCCCCAAGCGCGATGGCCAGCACCACGACCCAAAGCGACGGCCCCGCGACCGACACGAAAGCCAGCGCCAGAAGAAAGCCCGGCACGATCTGGAAGGCATCGACGATCCGCATCAAGGCGGCCTCGATGGCGCCCCCGGCAAAGCCCGCCGCGGTGCCGACCGTCATGCCCGCAAAAACCGCGACCAGGGCGGCCGAAAGCCCCACCGCGACCGAGGTGCGGGCGCCGTGGATCAGCTCTGCCAGGAGGTCCCGGCCCAGCCGGTCGGTGCCAAGCGGCAGGCCCGCATCGGTGAAGGGCGGGATCAGCGGGCGGCCCGCGATGGCCAGCGGATCGCCCGGCGCGATCAGCGGCGCGAAACCCGCGATCAGGATCAGCGCCAGCAGGATCGCCCCGCCCAGAAGCGCCTCGGGACGGCGGAGGAAGGGTCTAGTCATGGCCCGCTCCAGACCCGACGCGCGGGTCGAGCCAGCCATAGGCCAGATCGACCAGCAGGTTCGCGATGACCACCATCAAGGCCGAGGTCAGGATCACCGCCAGCAGCAAGGGCGCGTCGCGGCCCGCGACGGCCTCTTGCGCAAGCCGGCCGAAGCCGGGAATGGCGAAGACGCTTTCGATGACCACCGATCCGCCCAGCATCGCCGCCGATTGCAGGCCCAGCATGGTCACTAGCGGCAGAAGGGCGTTGCGTGCCGCGTGGTTGAGGGTGATCCGCCAGTCGGGCAGCCCGCGCGCCCGGGCGGCGAGGGTAAAGTCCTGCCCCCAGGCCTCGGCCATGCCCGAGCGCATGATCCTGAGAAAGAGCGCCAGATAGATCATCCCAAGGGCCGCGACCGGCAAAACCAGATGCCGCGCGATGTCGGCGGCGCGGGCCAGCCCCGCCTTGCCCGAGGCGATGGTCTCGATCCCCGAAACCGGCAGCCAGCGCAGCTGCACCGCAAAGACCACGGCCAGCACCAGACCCAGCCAGAAGCTGGGGATCGAATAGAGAAAGAGCGACCCGCCCGACAGCACCCGGTCGAGGAGAGATCCGGGGCGGCGTCCGGCCAGCACCCCGAGAGCCGAGCCCAGCAGGAAGGACAGCGCCGTGGCACTGCCCATGAGCCAGAGCGTGTTCGGCAGCCGTTCGGCGATCACGGGGCCGATGGGGCGGTTCAGCGCGATGGACCAGCCCAGATCGCCCCGTGCATATTGGCCCAGGGTGAAGAGCAGCCGGCTCAGCGCCGAGCCGTCCAGCCCGTAGCGGGTGCGCAGCTCGGCCGCCATCTGCGCGTCGCCCCCGCCCATCGACAGCAGATAGGCGTCGACCGCATCCCCGCCCGCGCTGTCGAGCAGCAGGAACACGCCCACCAGCACGATCAGCAGCACCGGCACGCTGCCCGCAAGACGCGCCAGAACGACCCGGCCGAGCCGCGCCATCAGACTGCCTCACGAGCGATTGGCCCTGCCTGTCTCATTCCGAAAGGCCGGTCTCCGCCCAGTTCGAGACGACCCAGCGCGGGTTGGTGGCGACCCCGGTCACGCTGTCGGCCACGACCGAGGTGAAGGACCAGTCGGCCACGTTGATCAGCGGCAGATCGGCGGTGACCATCCGCTGGAAGTCCTTGTAAAGGGCGACGCGCTTGTCCCGGTCGAGCGTCACCAGCGCCTCGTCGATCAGCGCGTCGAGCTCGGGGTTCTGGTAGCCGCCCTGGTTCGAGAAGGGTACGCCATCGGGCTGGCCCGAGCGCACGAGGATGGTGGTCGAGATCGCCGGGTCGGCGCGGAACACGGTGGGCGCGATGGCCAGATCGAATGCGTGATCGGTATAGACCGCCTTGATATGGCCCGCCGCGTCATGGGGCACAATCTGCGCGTCGATGCCGATGGCGGCCAGCGCCTGGCGCAGATAGTCGCCGAACTGCCGGGTCTCGGCGAAATAGGGCGCGGGCAGAAGCCGCAGCGAAAACCGGGTGCCGCCCGGCCCTTCGGGATAGCCGGCCTCGTCGAGCAGGGCCTTGGCTGCCGCGATGTCGAAGGGGTAGGTCGTGACGTCCGGGGTATAGAAGGTCGGGTCGTTGGCGGGCACCGGGCCGGTGGCCTTTTCGGCATAGCCAAGGAAGATCGTGTCCAGCACGAAATCCTTGTCGATGGCGTGTGCGATGGCCTGCCGGACTTTCAGGTTCGACAGTTCCTCGGTCCGGTGGTTGATCTCGACGATCAGCTGATAGGTCAGCGCCTCGTAACCCTTCGTCACGACCGACAGTCCGGGCACCTTGCCGATCCGATCCAGATCGGCCAGCGGCACCGAGGAGAACGCCGCCAGATGCACCTCGCCCGCTTCGAGCGAGCTTGCGGCGGCGGCGCGGTCGGGCAGGACCCGGAAGACGATGTCGTCGAGATGGGGCAGACCCTCGCCCCAATAGCTGTCATTTCGGGTCAGCAGGTAGTATTCGCCGGGGCGGTAGTCGCCCCATTTGAACGGGCCGGTGCCGATCAGCGCCCGGTTTGCCGGGTTCTCGACGATGTCGCTGCCCTCATAGACATGTTTCGGCAGCACCGAGGACACCACCGGAAGCGCGTTCGCGATCAGCTGCAGCGGCGTCGGTTTGGAAAAGCGGAAGATGGCGGTCAGCGGGTCGGGGGTCTCGACCGCCTCGAGATTGGCGAAGAGCGACCGGCCGATGTTCTGCAGGGGCTTCCAGACCTCCATCGCCGAGAAGGCCACATCGGCCGAGCTGAAGGGCGTGCCGTCATGCCAGCTGACGCCCTCGCGCAGGGTGAAGGTGATCGACAGCCCGTCCTCCGAGCCCTCCCAGCCGGTCGCCAGCAGCGGTTTCAGGCCGCCCACGTCGTAGGATGCTTCGGCCAGCGGTTCGATCACCTTCGACGAGATGAAGAAGACGCCGTTCGAGGCAACGATGGCCGGGTTCAGCTGCCTGGGCTCGCTGTCGGCGGCGACGATCAGCCGTCCGCCGCCCTGGGCCAGAGCGAGGCGGGGCAGGGCCGTGGATGCAAGCAGGGCGGCGGTGCCGGTCAGGACGCCGCGTCGGGAAATCGTGGCAAGCATTGGAAACATCCGTTCTTTTCGGAAGACGCAGAGGCGGTGCCGCCCAGCCGCAGGCTGTCACCGTCCGGGGCAGGACGCAAGAGCGCTTGGGACGGCTCGGGGCTTGCCGTGTTCTCCGGGCCCGTGTCCGGCGCACGCGCCCAGAAAAGCGGCAGTTGGCGGGTACCCCGCAGCCGCCGCGCGAAGCGGCGATCCTGGGGCAGGTCGCGGTCAGTTCGGGGCCAGGTCGAGCGGGTTGCCATCCCGGACCTTGCTTTGGAAATCCATCAGGAACCAGAAGGTCCTGTCGACCTGACGGCCGAAGCAGCGGCGCAGAAGCTGGGTATAGTTGCTGTCGCGATCCTGCTGTTCCGCGGTCAGGAACCGGCTGAAATCGGCGATCAGCGCGGCCGAGCGCGGGGGCCCGAGCACGGCATAGGGTTCGATCGAGATCGCCGCCGGGATCAGTTGCAGCGTGTCGCGGAAGGCCGAGATCGACCAGGCACCCTCTTGCCCGTCCTGGCGTTCGAGCGCGGTGTAGCGGGAGCCAAGGTCGTCGGGCAGGCGGATCGACCCTGCAAGGTGGTCGAGGTTCTGCCAGTACCAGGTCAGGATGTGATGATCGTCGATCAGCACGTCGATGCCGCCTGCGCCGGTCTCTTTCAGGGCCAGGATGGCGTCGGCCGTGCTGCGGAATTCGCGCGCACGATCCAGCGAGTCCTCGCGACAGCTGGGGTTGCGCCCGGTGAAGACCTCCCATGTTTCCAGTCGGCGCGGCCGCGAGACCCGGTCCTGCATGCCCGGCGCCGAGGTCGTGCCGGTGACCACGCCGACCCGGCAGGACTGCTGCTGTGCTTCGCTGAAGCGTGCGTTGACCAGCGCCGAGGTGCTGGTCAGGAAGGTGTAGGGCGAATGCGGCACCGAGGCGCCAAGCGTGACCGTCGCCGTGGTCGCCCCGCAAAGGATGTCGAAGGGCGGATCGTCCGCGGCGAGCCCGGCATAGCGGTCGCCGACCGGAACCGGGACGACGGTCACCTCGGGCGTTCCCGAAGGGCATCCTGAGCGCAGTTGCGAGAGGTAGGCCCGGCACAGCGCGACCGTGTAGCCGGCATACCCTTCGAGAAGCCCGCCATCGGAGTGACCGCAGTCCAGGCGCGGATCGTCGGGCACCATGTCGCGCGCGATTCGATACGAAAAGGGCGGGGCGTCCTCGCGCAGTCCGACCCGGATCGTGCCCGAACAGAGCGCACCGGCCGGCTGGGCATTTGCGGCCGCGCCGAGCGACGCGAAAAGAAAAACGCTTGAAAGGCAGATCAGTGCAGAAAGAAGTTCACAAGGTGCTTTGCGAGATCGAGGCATGAGGCTGCCTCCCTTGGCAATTGGACATTCTGAAAGATCTGGAATCATGATAAACAAAGCTGCGGGGACCGGACAAAAGATATTTGAGGTCATCCTATGTTTGTCTGGATTTTCTGGATTATCGCCGTTTCGGCTGCGGTCATTGTTGTCGGCCATTCCAGCGAGCTGACGCTTATCGAAAGCGAATTGCGGGCGGTATCGGTCAATATTCTCAGAAGCGCGGGCGCCGGTCTGCCGGAGGACGGGCTGGCGGCGGATACGGTCGTCCTGTGGTCCGCTTGCCTCGTCGTTTGGGGGGCTTTCGCCTTCCGGTTCAACGGCTGGCCATCCCGGGCGCGCGGACCGGTCGGATTTCCCGAACACGGCCCGCGCTATTTCACCACGCGGTTCCGGTTTCGCGCCTGGGCCGTGCTTTATGGTCTGGTGATTACGGGCCTCTTTCTTGTTCTCGTGTTCTTTCCGACGGTGGCAGACCAGGCGATGACGCTGGTCTTTCCGCTGATGCCCGACAACGAATTCCTCAGCGAAGTCGACAAGGTCCTGCTGTCGGTCTCGCCGGGGGGCGACACGCGCTGGTCGGTTGCTGCTGCGGTCGGCATCGTCGTCGCGTTCTATTCCTCGGACTGGGAGCGCCGCCTGCGGGGGCTTTCCAGAACAACGCACTCATTCCGCGTCAGGCCGAGCAGCTGTTCGAGGAACTCAGCCGGCCCGATACCGCCGAGCCGATTTCGGGCCGCTTCGCGGACGAATTCCTGATGCAGTTCCGCCAGCGCGAGGACCTGCCCGCCTATGACGAGATCGACCTCAACCCCACCGCCCGCGACCTGGCGCAGAAGCGGCTGGAGCGGTTGGCCCGGATCGAGTTCATCCTGTGGCGTATGACCCGGGGCGAGCTGCCCGAAGAGGTCGCCGCGCGGTTGGCCGAGCATGACCGTCTGCGCGCTCAGCTGGTCGACAAGGTCGAGCGCATCCGGGCCGAGGTTGCGGCGATCGACACCCAGGTGGTTCGGGTTGCCAATCTGCTGCTGAAGCATGTGGCCGACGCGCATCTTCCGGCCTTTCGGGAGCGGCTTCGCCATGCCGCGGTGCTGAAAGAGATCGGCGCTACCCTCACGTCGATCCCGGTGTCCCGGCTCGACGACGTGATCCCGGTGCTGAAAGCCGAGTTCAACCGCATCGTCGAGACCGAGCCGTCCAGCGCGGGGGTGGGCTTCGCTCCGCCCGCCGGTGCCGACGACGACGTGCAGAAGACCATCGAGCACCTGCACCGCCAGATCGCCAGTCTGCGCGCCCTCGTGCCGCTCTGCGCCAAGAGCATGGAGGTGCAAAGCGAGCGGCTGCGCGATCTCAGCGAAAAGCTGGAGGACCTCTGGGACGAGACGCTGCGCTTTGCGATCTGCATCGGGCTTGCGGCGCCCTATTCGAGCTGCAAGCGCTTTTTCGGTCTGCTGGGGCTGCGACCCCGGATCGGCGTCGATTTCAACCTCTGGCTCGGGCTGGCCTTCCCCATGGTGCTGCTTTTCGTGCTGGCGGTGCTGTATCTCAGCGGAAAGCTGCCCTTTGCCGGAGGGCCGTTCGCGACGTGGAAAGGGATTTCGGATCCCGAACGGCCCGTCTGGCTGATCCTGGGGCTGTTCTTTATCTGCTGGCCGCTCTTGCAGGGGTGCTATGTCGGCAGCGCACTGGCCCATGGCCGACAGGCCGAAAGCGGTGCCGAGCATCACGACCGGATGCGGCCGCAGGACTATCTGCTGTCCTTCCTGATGATCTGGTCGGTACTGGTGCTGGGCGTTTCGCTTCTGATCGCGATCTGCGGCTTTTCCGGCCGTTTTCCCTTCATCTATGTGCAGGCGCTGGCCTATGCGCCAGTGTCGGCGCTTTGGGGAGTGCTGGTCAGCGCTGCGGCACTGAGGGCGCTCGACCCCAGGGCGCGGGGCGGGGTCATCCGGGGCCGGGAGGTCGGGGGCCTGTTGCTGCTGGTCGCGGTCGGGGTCAAGCTGGCCGAGGCCTGGATTGCATCGGAACTGAGCGAGGCGCAGGGAGGAGCGGAGGTGCCGGGCGGGGTCCTCATGGGGCTGGCGCTGGGCCTGTCGGCGGTGTTGTCGGGCGCGATCTGGGTCGGGACCTCGAAAGGGGTCAATGGTCTGCTCGAGCGTTGGCAGCCGCCGCGCCTGACCGGAGCCCGCGCGGCCGGATAGAGGCCGTGCGCCTTCGCCGGGCCGACCAGAGCCGCGAGTGCTCGCGCCCGCAGCCTTTCTGAGATGCCGTGCGGTGGGCCGGTTCTTTCGCGTCTTGATTGTGTCATCCGGCCTTGCGACCCTTCCGGCAGTCCCATGCCAAGGAGTCGCCCATGGCCCAGCCGCTTTCCGATCTGATTGCCCAGGGGCGCGGGCTTGTTCCAGCCGATCTGGTGCTGAGAGGCGGGCAGGTGCTCGATCTGGTGACCGGCGAGACGATCCCGGGCGATGTCGCGATCTGCGGCGACACCATCGTCGGTATCGGCGCGGCCTATGAGGGGCGCGAGGTGCTCGACGTTTCGGGGCTGACGCTGGTGCCGGGGTTCATCGACACCCATCTGCATATCGAAAGCTCGCTGGTGACGCCGCTGGAATTCGACCGCTGCGTCTGCCCGCGCGGCGTGACGACCGCAATCTGCGACCCGCACGAGATCGCCAATGTGATCGGGGTCGAGGGCATCGACTATTTCCTTGAGGCCGCGACCCGCACGGTGATGGACATTCGCGTCAACCTGTCGTCCTGCGTGCCCTCGACCGAGATGGAGACCGCGGGCGCGCGGATCGAGGCCGAGGCGCTGGTCGCGCTGAAGGATCACCCCCAGGTCATCGGTCTGGCCGAGATGATGAACTATCCGGGCGTTCTGATGCAGGACCCGGGCGTTCTGGCCAAGCTCGAGGCGTTTCGCGGCGGCCATATCGATGGCCATGCGCCGCTTTTGTCCGGCAAGGATCTGAACGCCTATATCGCGGCGGGCATCCGCACCGAACATGAGGCGACGAGTGCTGCCGAGGCACGCGAAAAGCTGCAGAAGGGCATGCGGGTGCTGATCCGCGAGGGATCGGTCTCGAAGGACATGGTGGCGCTGTCGCCGCTGCTGAGCGAACGGACCTCGCCCTATATGTGTCTGTGCACCGACGACCGGAACCCTCTGGATATCGCCGAGCAGGGCCATCTCGATCACATGATCCGCTGGATGATCGGGCAGGGCATACCGGTTCCGGCGGCCTATCGCGCCGCCTCGCTGTCGGCGGCCGAGGCGTTCGGGCTGAAGGATCGCGGCCAGATCGCGCCGGGCAAGCGGGCCGATATCGTGGCTCTGGAGGATCTGGCGGAGTGCCGGGCGCGGCTGGTTCTGGCAGGTGGGCGGGTCGCCTCGGCCGAGGCTTTCGCCGCGCGCGAAGAGGTGGCGCCGGTCGGGCGCGGGTCGGTTAGGGCGCCGAAGGTGACGGCCGCCAGCTTCCGCGCCACCTCGAACGCGGCCGAGACCCATGTCATCGGCATCCTGCCGGGCAAGATCCTGACCGAGCATCTGATCGAGGAGGTGCCGCCCGAGGGCGGTGAAAAGCGCGCCGATCCGGGGCGCGATCTGGCCAAGGTCGCGGTGGTCGAGCGGCATGGCAGGAACGGCAATATCGCCGTCGGCTTCGTGCGCGGCTTCGGTTTGCAGCGGGGGGCGATTGCCTCGACCGTCTGTCACGATCATCACAACATCGTCGCGGTGGGCGTATCCGAGGCCGACATGGCGCTGGCCGCGACCCGGCTGTCCGAGATCGAGGGAGGCTTTGTCGTGGCCGAGGGCGGGACGGTGCTGGCCGAGCTGGCGCTGCCGGTCGCGGGGCTGATGAGCCTTGAGCCCTTCGAGACCGTCGAGGCGCGGCTGAAGGACTTGCGCGCGGCGGCGAAGGGCCTTGGCGTGGTGCTGGACGAGCCGTTCCTACAGCTGGCCTTCATCGCGCTGCCGGTGATCCCGGCGCTGAAGATCACCGATCGCGGCCTCGTCGATGTCGAGGCCTTCGAGATCATCGGCTAGCGGCGCCCCCCGCGGGCGCTCAGCGCGGCAGGGCGGCGGCCTCGCGGGCCAGCGCCACGATGGCGTCCCAGTCGCCCGCCGCGACCTTGTCCTTCGGCGCGACCCAGGAGCCGCCGACGCACAGCACGTTCGGCAGGCCCAGATAGCTGGCGGCATTGGCGAGGCTGACCCCGCCCGTCGGGCAGAACCGGATCTGCGGCAGCGGGCTGGCCAGCGCTTTCAGGGCCGCCGCGCCGCCGGCGGTTTCGGCCGGGAAAAACTTCTGGACGCTGTAGCCCTTTTCAAGAAGCGCCATCGCCTCGGAGGCGGTCGCGGCACCCGGCAGAAGCGGCAGGTCGCCCGCCCGCGCCGCATCGAGAAGCGCGGGCGTGGAGCCGGGCGAGACCCCGAACCGGGCGCCCGCGGCCGTGGCGGCCTCGACATCCGCCGGGGTCAGCAGCGTGCCTGCGCCGACCACGCCGCCCTCGACGCCCGCCATCTCGCGGATCGCGTCGAGCGCGGCCGGCGTGCGTAACGTGACCTCGAGCACCGGCAGGCCGCCTGCGACCAGCGCCTCGGCCAGCGGACGGGCAAGGGCGGCATCCTCGATCACCAGCACCGGGATGACGGAGGCCTTGCGGCAGAGCGCCTCGGTGATCTCGCTGGCGGCATGGGGGGTCATTCTGGCGGTCCTTTCGCGCGGTCGTCTGACGGTTCGGTGGGTATTTAGGCCAAGAAGAAGCGGCTAGACAACGATCCCCGCGCCCTCGGTTGCGGATTTCGCATGGGCCCGGAAGGCCGCGAAGAGTTCGCGCCCCAATCCGGTCTCGTTGGCCGAGAGGTTGGGGGTGACGGGGGTGCGGTCGAGCGCGCCTTCGGTCAGCACGTCGAGCCGGCCGGCGGGCGCGTCGAGCCGGATCAGGTCGCCGTCCCGGAGCCGCGCGAGCGGGCCGCCATCGACCGCTTCGGGGGTGACATGGATCGCGGCCGGGACCTTGCCCGAGGCGCCCGACATCCGCCCGTCGGTGACGAGGGCGACTTTGAGGCCCCTGTCTTGGAGGACCGACAGGGTGGGGGTCAGGGCATGAAGTTCCGGCATCCCGTTGGCGCGCGGGCCCTGGAAGCGGACGACGACGATGGTGTCGGAGGTGAATTCGCCCCGCTTGAAGGCTGCCTTGACCTCCTCCTGATCGTGAAAGATGCGCGCGGGCGCCTCGATCGCGTGGCGTTCCGAGGAGACGGCCGAGACCTTGATGATGCCGCGACCCAGGTTGCCGCTGAGCGCGCGCAGGCCGCCTGTCGCCTGGAACGGGTCGGCGGCGGGGCGCAGGATCTTGTCGTTAAGGCTTTCGCCCGCGCCTTCGGTCCATGTGAGGGTCCCATCGACGAGCTTTGGCTCGCGGGTGTAATGCGCGAGCCCCTCGCCCGCGACGGTCAGCGTGTCGGGGTGCAGGAGACCGGCCGCCAGCAGCTCGCCAATCATGTAGCCGAGGCCCCCCGCCGCGTGGAAATGGTTCACGTCGGCCAACCCGTTCGGATAGACCCGGGCCATCAGCGGCGTGACCTCGGACAACCTTGCGAAATCCTCGATGTCGAGAAGAATGCCTGCCGCGCGGGCCATGGCGGGCAGGTGCAGCACGAGGTTCGTGGACCCGCCCGTCGCCATCAGCCCGACGATGCCATTGGCGAAGGCGCGTTCGTCCAGCACCCGGCCCGCGGGCGTGTACTGGTTGCCCTGGGCGGTGATCTCGAGCGCCCGTTGCGCGCCCGCGACCGTCAGCGCGTCGCGCAGGGCGGTGTTCGGAGTGACGAAGCTGGCGCCGGGCAGGTGCAGCCCCATCAGCTCCATCAGCATCTGGTTGGAATTGGCGGTGCCGTAGAAGGTGCAGGTGCCCGGGCCGTGATAGCTTTCCATCTCGGCCTGCATCAGCGCGTCGCGGCCGATTTCTCCGGTGGCGTATTTCTGGCGGACCTTGGATTTCTCGTCATTGGGCAGGCCAGAGGTCATCGGGCCCGCGGGCAGGAAGACGGCCGGGATATGCCCGAAGCTCGCCGCGGTGATCACGAGGCCCGGCACGATCTTGTCGCAGACGCCGAGGAAGACGGCCGCGTCGAAGCAGTTGTGGCTGAGCGCGACCCCCGCCGCGAGCGCGATCACGTCGCGCGAGAACAGAGACAGCTCCATCCCGGTCTGGCCCTGGGTGACCCCGTCGCACATGGCGGGCACGCCGCCCGCGACCTGGGCGGTGGCTCCGGCGTCCCGTGCGGCGTCGCGGATCAGCGCCGGGAAGCGCTCGAAGGGCTGATGCGCCGAGAGCATGTCGTTATAGGCCGTGACGATCCCGAGATTGGGGGCGCGGCCTTCGGCGAGAAGGCTCTTGGCCGCGCCCGAGGCGGCATAGGCATGGGCCTGGTTGCCGCAGGTGAGATGGGCGCGGGCGGGACCCTGATCGGCCGCGCGGGCGATCCGGTCGAGATAGGCGGCGCGGCTGTCGGCCGAGCGGCGGACGATGGCCCGGGTGACCTCTTCGAGCACGGGGTGAAGCGGCATGGCGGTCTCCTCTCGCGGGTGGATAAGGTCCGATATAGAACGTTAGCGCTAACGGGGAAAGGGCGGGCGGGCCGCGCGATTCCCCTTCCCGCCGCCACCGTCAGGCCGTAGGAGAGGCCCATGAGCACCGAACCGAGCACCGACTATCCCACGATCCGCCTGATGCCCAAGGCCGAGGCGCGCGCCATCCGCCATGGCTTTCCGTGGGTCTATTCCGACGAGCTGGTCATGGACCGGCGCACCAAGGCGCTGGCGCCCGGAACGCTGGCGGTTCTGGAAGATGCCGAGCGGCGGCCGCTGGGGCTGGCGGCGGTCAATCCGCTGTCGCGGATCGTGGCGCGGGTGATCGACCGCGACCCCGAGGCGGTGGTGGATCAGGCCTGGTTCGCGGCCCGGATCGGGGCGGCACTGGCGCTGCGAGAACGGCTTTACGATGCGCCCTTCTACCGGCTGGTCCATGCCGAGGCCGACGGGCTGCCCGGGGTCGTCATCGACCGTTTCGGCGCGGCTGCGGTGGTGCAGCCGAATGCCGCCTGGGCCGAGAGTCGGCTGGAGGCGCTGGTGGCTGCGCTGGTCGAGGTCACGGGCGTCGAGACCGCGGTCAAGAACGGCTCGGGCCGGGTGCGTGGGCTGGAAGGGCTGCCCGAAGAGACGCTGGTGCTGCAAGGTGCGCTGGAGGGGCCGGTACCGGTTCCGATGAATGGCGCGACTTACATGGCCGATCTGACCGGCGGACAGAAGACGGGGCTGTTCTACGACCAGCGGCCGAACCATGCCTTCGCGGCGGGGCTGGCGAAGGGGGGCCGGGTGCTGGACGTCTTTTCGCATGTGGGGGGCTTTGCCCTCGCGGCGCTGGCGGCCGGTGCCGAAAGCGCGCTTGCGGTCGACGGGTCCGAGCCCGCGCTGGCGCTGGCCGAGGCCGGGGCCGAGGCCTCGGGGCTGGCCGGGCGGTTTGCGACCCGGAAGGGCGATGCCTTCGACACGCTGGCGGCGCTGGGCGCCGAGGGCGCGCAGTTCGAGTTGGTGGTCTGCGATCCGCCCGCCTTTGCGCCGTCGAAATCGGCGCTCGATGCCGGGCTTCGGGCCTATGAGCGGGTGGCGCGGCTGGCGGCGGGGCTGGTGGCGCCGGGCGGGTATCTGGTCCTGTGTTCCTGTTCGCATGCCGCCGATCTGGCGAAATTCCGGGCTGCCAGCGCGCGCGGCATCGGCAAGGCCGGGCGACGCGGGCAGATCCTTTACACGGGCTTCGCCGGGCCCGACCATCCTGTGCTGCCGCATCTTGCCGAGTCGGGCTATCTGAAGGCGCTGGCCTTCCGCCTGACCGAATGAAGGTGCTGCTGGACGCCTGCGTCCTTTATCCGACCGTGCTGCGCGAGGTGGTGCTGAAGGTCGCGGGGCAGGGGCTGTTCACGCCGCTCTGGTCGGCCCGCATCCTCGAGGAATGGGCGCGAGCCGCGCGCAAGATCGGTCCGACCGGCGAGGCGCAGGCCCGGGCCGAGATCGCGCTTTTGCGCGCCGCCTGGCCAGGGGCCGAGGTGGCGCCGAAGGCGGCGCTCGAGGCGCGGCTCTGGCTGCCCGACCCGAACGACGTGCATGTGCTGGCGGCCGCCGTGGCAGGCGGAGCCGATGCGATCCTGACCTTAAACGCGCGCGACTTTCCCGGCCATCTGCTGGAGGCCGAGGGGCTGGTCCGGGCCGCGCCGGACGGGTTCCTGATGGATCTGTGGCTGGCCGATCCGGGTCCTGTCGAACGGGCCGTGGCCGAGGTCCATGCCGCTGCCGAACGGATGGCGGGCGAGCCGATGGCCCTGCGCGCGCTGCTCAAGCGGGCGCGGCTGCCCCGTCTGGGCAAGGCGTTGGGCTGAGCCACGGCCCGCGGCAACGCTCGCAAAGGGAAAAGCGGGAAGCGCCGGCCACTCTCCACCGCTTCCCGCACATGTGGCCAAAGGCCGAAAAATGAAGAGAGATCGCTCTCTCCTGCGGTGCCGGTCCCGGACGCGATCCCATATCGGCCTGACACGACGACCAGACACGATAGGCCCATGGCCCCCACCGGACACGATCCGACCGATCCACCGCCCCCTGAAAAAGGGTGGTCCAAATATGCCTTTGCCACGCCCGGCGGGAATTGGGGATTTTCCCTCATGCACGTGGGGTCACGGCAGGTCAGGGGGCGATCAGGCCAAGGATCAGGGCGCGGGCCACGGCATGGGTCCGGTTAAGCGCATGCAGCTTCTTCATCGCCGAGGCCATGTGATGCTCGACCGTCTTTTCGGAGATCGACAGCCGGAACGCGATTTCCTTGTTGCGGAGCCCGGCCGCGGACCAGAGCAGGCATTCCCGTTCGCGCAGCGACAACCGGATCATGTCTGCGGCAATGTCAGGGGTCTGCGCCAGGGCATGGAAGAGGGCAGCCGTGCTGAGGATCGCGCCCGCGCTGTCGGTAACGATGTCTTCGGCCTCGGCCTGCGTGCGCGCGGCGAAGGCCAAGCCCATGCCGGCCCGGTTCAACGGCGACCGGCGGCTGAGCGGCAGCGTCATCCCGAAGCTCAGGCCGTAATCCTCGCACAGACCCAGCACGTCGCGCGCCCCGGGATCGACTGCAAGGTTGTCGCCGGGACGGTTCCAGACAAGCGGGGCCTCGGCGTTGGATTCGCAGTAATGCGCACGCGGATCGTGATCGACCATTCCTTCCGAGGCATAGCGCTGGGTGAAACCCTCGGGATAGGTCGAGCGATAGATCATCTCGCGCGAGATCGACCCTACGCGGACCGACGGCACCTGCGCATAGATGGCATGCGACACGCCATGCGCGCACAGGTGATCGTTGAAAACCTGCCAGGCCGCGTCGAACGAGCGTTGCGCACGCAGCGTTCCGGCAAAGTCGAGGCCTTGGGTATCGAAACTCATGACTCGCAACTCTGGGCAACAGGACTCGGACCTAGCAGAGCCAGGGTAAAAAGTTCATTAAGGATACATGTTTCAAGGGTCGACGCTACGTCTTCCTCGCCGGAGCCCAACGGGTCTCCATTGCCTCGATTGCCGCGATGCGGTCCGAGGTGCGCGGGTGGCTCATCAGCCAGGCAGGCATGGCGCCGCCCCGGCTTTGGGTGACGCGGTCGAGTTTCTCGAAGAGCGTCTTTTGCGGTCCGGTCCCGATCCCGGCCTTGGTCAAGAGCGCCGCGGCATAGGCATCGGCCTCGTATTCGTCCTGACGGCTGAGCCGGGCGGCCAGGAGCGAGGCCAGAGCATTGGCCAGATAGACGCCGATGCCGGGCAGGAACCGGCCCAGAACCATGGCCAGCGCGGTCCGCATGGCATTCTGGCCGGAGAAGTCGATCATTCGGCGGCGGCTGTGGCCAAGCGCGACATGGCCCAGTTCATGGGCGATCACGCTGGCCAGCTCCTCGGCGGTCACCTCGCCCGCCCGGTAGCGGTCGTGAAAGCCGCGGGTGATGAAGATCCGCCCGTCGGGCGCGGCCAGCCCGTTGACCGGCGCGATCTCGTAGATGTCGACGCGGATCCGCGGCAGGTCGAGCGCCCGGGCCATCCGGTCGGTTAGCGCCTTCAACGCGGGATCGGCCAGCTCCGAGGACCGGGCATCGAGCTCGCGCCCGGTCCGCCAGGCCGAGAACCGGTACATTGCAAGCGCATAGAGCACCGCCAGAAGGATCGGGGTCAGTTTCAGCATCCCCCGAGATATGGGACGCCGCGCGCCCGAAACAATCGCACTGGCCCCATTCGCGCTGGTCCCATCGAGGCGCGAAGCGGGCGCGCAGGATTAGGGCTATAAGCCGATCCTATCGTAAATATCATTAATGCCAAATTCCATGTATCGCGCGACTCTGGTAAAACGTCTGCAGGGAGGAAGCGGACAAGGTCCGCGGGTGCCGCGGCCGGGCAAGCCGGTCGCTGCGGGCGCTTGCGGCCCCGTCCACGCTCCTCCGCATTCGGATTTGACCCTCGAACGAACGACCCGGAGGACGAGATGGACGGAAACGATAGGCCCGCGGGCAAATGCCCGGTGCTGCACACGACGATGGGCGGGCAGTCGAACAGCGACTGGTGGCCGAACCAGCTGAACCTGAGAATCCTGCACCAGAACCCGACCGCCGGAAACCCGATGCTTCCGGGCTTTTCCTATGCCAAGGCCTTCGAGGCGCTTGACCTCAAGGCGGTCAAGGCCGACCTGCACGCGCTGATGACCGACAGCCAGGACTGGTGGCCGGCCGATTACGGCCATTACGGCGGGCTTTTCATACGCATGGCCTGGCACAGCGCGGGCACCTACCGTACCGCCGACGGGCGCGGCGGCGGCGGCTCCGGGACCCAGCGTTTCGCGCCGCTGAACAGCTGGCCCGACAACGTCAACCTCGACAAGGCCCGGCGGCTGCTCTGGCCGGTCAAGAAGAAATACGGGAACGCCATTTCCTGGGCCGATCTGATGATCCTCGCGGGCAATGTCGCGCTGGAATCGATGGGGCTGAAGACCTTCGGCTACGCCGGCGGGCGCGAGGATGTCTATGAGCCTGAAGAAGACATCTACTGGGGCTCGGAACGCGAATGGCTGGCGACCAGCGACAAGCCGGACAGCCGCTATTCGGGCGATCGCGAGCTGGAGAACCCGCTGGCCGCGGTGCAGATGGGGCTGATCTACGTCAACCCCGAGGGGCCGGACGGCAATCCGGACCCGGTCGCCTCGGGCCGCGACATCCGCGAGACCTTCGCGCGGATGGCGATGAACGACTACGAGACCGTCGCGCTGACCGCGGGCGGGCATACCTTCGGCAAATGCCATGGGGCGGGCGATGCCGGCCTTCTGGACGCCGAGCCCGAGGCCGCGCCGCTGCAGGCGATGGGGCTCGGTTGGCTCAGCCGGCATGGGAGCGGCAAGGGGGCCGATGCGATCACCAGCGGCATCGAGGGCGCCTGGACGCCCAATCCGACGACCTGGGACATGGGCTATTTCGACGTGCTCTTCGGCTATGACTGGGAGCTGACGAAAAGCCCCGCCGGGGCCTGGCAGTGGACGCCCAAGGACCTGAAGCCCGAGGATCACGCCCCCGACCCGGAAACCGGCGAGCGCAACCGAAAGATCATCATGACCACCGCCGACATGGCGATGCGGATGGACCCGATCTATGAGCCCATCGCCCGCCATTTTCACCAAAACCCCGACGAGTTCGCCGATGCCTTCGCACGGGCCTGGTTCAAGCTGACGCATCGCGACATGGGACCGAAATCGCGCTATCTCGGCTCCGAGGTGCCCTCCGAAGACCTGATCTGGCAGGACCCGGTGCCGGCGGCCGATCATCCGCTGATCGATGCGGACGATATCGCTGCGCTGAAGGCCAAGATCCTCGGCTCGGGCCTGACGGTGGCCGAGCTCGTTTCGACCGCCTGGGCTTCGGCCTCGACCTTCCGCGGGTCGGACAAGCGGGGCGGCGCCAATGGCGCACGCGTCCGCCTTGCGCCGCAGAAGGACTGGGAGGTGAACGAGCCCGAGCGGCTGGCGCGGGTGCTGGGGGTGCTCGAGGGCATCAAGGCGGACTTCGACGCGCGGGCCTCGGGCGGCAAGCGGGTCTCGCTGGCGGATCTGATCGTGCTGGGCGGGTCGGCTGCCGTGGAAAAGGCTGCAGCCGATGCGGGGCATCCGGTCGAGGTGCCCTTCGCGCCCGGCCGCACCGATGCCACGGCCGAGCAGACCGATGCCGAGTCCTTCGAGGTGATGGAACCGGTCGCCGACGGGTTCCGCAACTACCAGAAGGGGGCCTATAGCGTCACCGCCGAAGAGATGCTGATCGACCGCGCGCAACTCTTGACCCTCAACGCGCCAGAGATGACGGTTCTGGTCGGCGGGCTCCGGATGCTGGGCGCCAATGCCGGACAAAGCGCGCATGGCGTCTTTACCGACCGCCCCGGGCAGTTGACGACGGACTTCTTCGTCAACCTTCTGGATATGGGTACGGTCTGGGTGCCGACCGATGCCGACGAGACCCTGTTCGAGGGCCGCGACCGGGCGAGCGGCGCGGTGAAATGGACCGGGACCCGGGTCGATCTGGTCTTCGGGTCGAACTCGCAGTTGCGGGCGCTGGCCGAGGTCTATGCTCAGGATGAGGCGGGTCTGGCCTTTGCCGAGGCTTTCGCCGCGGCCTGGGCGAAGGTGATGAATGCCGACCGGTTCGATCTGGCCTGACCGGACGTATGCCGCTGGCGGGCGGGTCCGGGCGGACCCGTCCTCCCCGGGGGCCGGAGAGCGGTGGCGCCGCTCTCCGGCCCTTTTCCTTGCCCGTTTCAAGTATGTGAAGCGAGTGCGGCCAATTTCGGCCTTTTGCAGCGAATTCAGTTTATCCAATGCGGTTTTCTGGTGAAATGGATCGCTATTTTACGTAACGTTAACCCGCGGCGCAAATCATGCAAGTAGTGTTCCGCCAAGGATGCCGATCGCTGACAGATCGCCTGTTTCCTGGCTCGTGATCAAGGTTTCCTGACATGACGAATATGCCAACGAACAGTCTACCTGTGCCTCGTCGTCCCGCCGAGCGGAGCTTTGTCGTGCTCATGCTCGACGACAACGAGATCGACCGGCTGCGCCTGAAGAAATTGTGCCTGCGCGCCGGGCTCAAGTTCCGGGTGCGTGAAGCGGCAAGCATCCACGATTTCCGCGCCGCGCTGGACGAAACCTCTTATGATA
The DNA here is from genome assembly GCF_003265965.1 of Rhodovulum viride. Lineage (NCBI taxonomy): Bacteria > Pseudomonadati > Pseudomonadota > Alphaproteobacteria > Rhodobacterales > Paracoccaceae > Rhodovulum > Rhodovulum viride. The sequence goes on from NZ_MUAV01000010.1 coordinate 138,662, forward strand.
TGGTCTTTCTCGACTACGATCTGAAGATGGAAACCGGGCTCGACGCGCTCGAACTGCTCAAGGCCCATCCCGATCAGTCCAAGGCCATCGCCATCATGATCACCAGTTCCGACGACCCCGCCACGGTCGCCGAGGCGATGCGCTCGGGTTGTTCGGACTATCTGGTCAAGGACGAACTGACCATCTCGATGATCCGCCGCGCGGTGACCGCCGCGATCGAGCGCGAGATCTACCGGGCCGCGATCTTGCACGAACGCGAGGCGCGGGTCGAGGTGGAGCAGATGCTCGAACGGTTTTCGGCCGCCTGCGCGGCCGATATTCGTGGCATACTGTCGGGCATGCTGCGCAAGATCCGTGTGGTGACCCAGTCTGTCGAGGGCCATTCCGAGATCCGCAAGGAGGCCGTCGAGGCCGAGCGGGCCTGCCTCGACCTGTTCGAATACCTCGAGAACATGAAGACCATTCTCGCTCTCGAGGCCCAACCGAAGACGGAACGACTGTTGAGATAGGGTAGACCGTTGGAAACGAGTCAGGTCATCGCCGGCCGGCAGATCAGTCTGGGCGTGAAACTCGCCCTGATGGCCTTTTTCGTCGTCCTTGTGGCAAGTCTATTCTTCGCTGCGGTGAACCTGTTCGGCGTCCAGTGGTATCGCACCGCCGCGGTGTCGCGGATGGAATTCGCCGGCGGGTTCTTTGCAGAACGGCTGTTGCAGCAACTGGATCTGATGGTGTCCGACGGCCGCAACATCGCGACTCTTCCGGAAATCGACGGTGTGGTGACGGCCACGGGTCAGGGACTGCACGATCAGACGGTCAAGGAGCCGCCGGACATCTACTGGCGTCGGCGGCTCGAGGCGGTCTTCGATTCTGTCCTGCGGACCCGGCCGCACTATTCGCAGATGCGTTATATCGGGCGCGACGACAACTGGCGCGAAGTCGTGCGCGTGAACCGGGTCAGCGACCGCACGGAAGTCGTTCGGCGCAGTGCGTTGCAGTCGAAGGGAGACGAACCCTATCTGGCCGACGAAGCCGCGCTCGATGCCGGGCAGCCGTTCTTCTCGCGGGTCACCCTGAACCGGGAATATGGCCGCGAAGAGGGGCCGCCGACGATTCGTCTTGTCGTGCCGGTGCCTGGCCCCGATGGTCGCGCCGTCGGAGCGCTGGTGATCAATGCCGATTTCGCATCGATCCTGCGGGCCGCAGATCTTTATCCGGCGGACGGGTATGCCGTCACGGCCATGACGGCATCCGGCGATTTCATGCGTTACGATCCGGTTACCGGACCCGGGCCGCTGCGATTTCATGGCACTCCGGGCTGGCGTGCCGAGGATCTGCCGGACCTTGGCGGCATCGCACCGTCCGGGTCGACGCGGGCGACCAAGATCGGCTGGCAACGGGCGATCAATGTCACCGGGCTCAGCGCGGCTTCGCTGAGCCGGGGGGATCATCTGCTTCTGCGGACCGACATCTTTGTCGTGACCGAACTGCCGACCCCGTATCTTTTCGCGCCGATCCGTCAGCAGCTTGTCTATGGGCTTGCGGTCGGCATCGTGCTGTCGATCCTGGCCGGCCTCGTGGCCTGGCTGTTCGGCAACAGGCTTACAGGACCGCTTAACAGGCTGGCACGCGGTTTGCGTGCCAGCGAACCTGGCGACGATCTGCGCAGCCTCATCCCCGACAGCAACGACGAGGTCGCAGAACTGGCCCGCGCCGTCGTCAAGCTCAACGAACGGCTTTATCAGAAATCGGCGAAACTCAACGCGATTTTCGCCGAGGCGGCGGATGGGCTGATCACCATAAATCAGGAGGGTGTCATTGAGGAGGCCAATGCCGCCTTGGCCCGGATCTTCGGATACGAACCCTCCGAACTGCTGGGTCGCAACGTGTGCATGCTGATGAGCGAAGAAGAGGCCGTCAAACACGACAGGATGATGCGCAGGCGGATCGGTGAGGCGACGCCGCAGCGTCTGATCGCCGGGCGCGAGATGCCCGGACGGCGCAAGGATGGTACCGCGATCACCGTCGAGATCTCGGTCGCAAGCACAAGCCATGCCGGCAGAACGCGGTTCATTGGCGTGCTGCGCGACGTGACCAGCCGGCGCGAGGCGCAGGCCCGGAGCGAGGCGCTCGTTCAGGCGCTGGAACGTTCTAATGCCGATCTCGATGCCTTCGCCTATTTCGCCTCGCACGATCTGAAGGCGCCGCTTCGCGTCATCGACAATGCCTCTGCCTGGCTCGAGGAAGATCTGGCACCATATCTCAATGACGACACCCGCGACAGCATGAACCTGCTGCGCAGCCGGGTCGCGCGGATGGAGCGGCTTCTGGACGATCTCTTGAACCATTCGCGGATTGGCCGGATCGAAGAAAAGGCCCAGATCGTCGAGGGCAGGGAGCTTGCCAGCGAGTTGCGCGGGCTTCTGAACCTTCCCGAGGGGTTCACGTTCGAAGTGACGCCCGATTTCGACAAGCTGCATATTCCGAATATGCCGATCAAGACGATCTTGCTGAATCTTCTTGGGAATTCGTTAAAGCACCATGACCGGCCGACCGGGCTCGTTCGTCTTTCGGGCAGCGAAACGGATGACGCCTATTGCCTGTCGGTCAGCGATGACGGCCCTGGCATTCCGCCAGCCTATCACAAGAAGGTTTTTGAAATGTTCCAGACATTGCGTCCCCGCGACGAGGTCGAGGCCAGCGGGATGGGGCTCGCGATGGTCCTGAAATACGTGCGGATCGCTGGGGGGCAAGTTCGGATCGAAAGCGACGGCGGTCGCGGCACGACAATGCACGTGGTCTGGCCGAAGGTCTGTGCGAAGTCGGGCAAATCGGCGTGGCGCGCGGCATGACGCAGGATGCTGATCGCCTTGGCCGGACGCCGCTGAACCTTCTGATCGTCGAGGATGACGACGGTGACGCCAAGGCTGTGCGCCGGGCTTTGAACCGCTCGCAAATCGAAGCGACATTGACCCGCGCCGTTGACGGTGTGGAAGCCCTGTCGATCATGCGCGGCGTTTCCCGCCCGGTTCCCGCCTCTCCCTATATCGTGCTGGCCGACATCCGGATGCCAAGGATGAACGGCCTCGAATTCTTGCGGGAGTTGCGAAATGACCGCAGCCTCAGGCAAGTCGTGGTCTTTGTGCTGACGACGTCGAATGACGATGACGACAAACGCATTGCCTATGAGGCGGGTATTTCCGGCTATATTCTCAAGCAAAAGGCCGGACGCGACTTTGCTTCACTCATAGAGACTCTGGATCGCTTCTGGAATATAGTGAGCTTTCCGGATATTCGCCTCAGCGAGGACTAGAAGATGCGCGATCTGGATGTCATGATCATCGATGACGACGCTGGCGACCGGAAACTCATTCGCCGGTTGTTGGAACGATCCGGGATGTGCCGATCCATTTGCGAAGCGGAATTGGTGCATGCGGCGCTCGAACACAGCTCGGAGGCGCTCGATGCGGTTTTCATAGATTACGTTCTTCCCGGCGAGAACGGGCTGGACGGGCTTGAGACCCTGCGAAAGAAATGGCCCGGCGCCGCCTTCATTCTCATGACAGGTCAGGGCGACGAGCAGATCGCCAAGTCCGCAATTCTTGCAGGGGCCGCCGACTATACCCCGAAGTCCCGGATCAATCAGTCCGGGCTTGAGAGGATGCTGGTCCGGGCAGTCGAAATGGTGCGTCTCGCGCAGAGAGTCGAAGAACAGCGGCAGGAATTGCTGACATTCTCGAATGTGCTGGTTCATGACTTCCGTGCGCCGATCCGCAGCATCCGCTTCATCTGTGAACAGCTCGACGAGGAATTGGGCGAGCTTCAATCCGCGGAGCTGCAGAAGCTCATGGTAATGATGAAGAAGACAGCAACTCAGATGTCTCAGCTGGTTGAAACGTTGGCCGATCATATTCGCATGGACATCAATCCAGTCTTCGAGACGGTGCGCGCCACCGAGCTTGTCGATAATGCGCTTTCATTGCTGGATCAGGATATTCGCGAAAGCGGTGCAAGGGTCGATGTCGATCTGTCGGAGTTCGATGTATTTTGCAGCCCCGCGATGCTGGCTCAGCTTCTGCAGAATCTGGTGTCCAATGCAATCAAGTATTCCGGCGAGAATCCCCCCGAAATCCGGATCTCGGCCCGGCGGCTCGACAATGGAGATGTGCTTTTCGAAGTCGCGGATCGCGGTATCGGGGTCCCCGAAGAATACCGGCAGCGCATTTTCGAGCCGTTTCAACGTCTGTCCTGGGCGACAGACAAGCCCGGGACCGGGTTGGGGCTGGCCACGTGCCAGAAGATCGTCAAGCGGCATGGCGGCCGCATCTGGTGCGAAGCAAACCCCTATGGCGGAACGCTGATGCGGTTTCGCGTGCCTGGAGCCAACGCGCCTGTCGATGGGATCGCCTCGAGAATCTGGTCCCGGCGTCCGAGCGATGCAACGGTCTCGCGCTGAGGCGCGGAAGACGGACGCTACGTGAACGTCCGCCATTTGGCTGGCCCGGGGAACGGGAAAGCCGCGAACTGACCTTCCCCCGATGTCCGGGCCATTGCGACCTGGAATTTTCCACCTTTGACTGGATGAAGGAGGAAGACCCGTGAAGCGAAAACGCTTCTCTGCAGAGAAGGTCGTCGGTTGGCTGAAGGAGCACGAGGTTGGAGCGGAGGTCGACGACATCTGCCGGCGCCACGGCATCAGTTCGCCGTCGCGAGGAAGCTGGCGGTGATCATGCACCAAATATGGCGCGACGAAAGGCCGTTCCGTTGGGGCGCGGCTGCATGACCTGCCCCATCACCGACCGGGGCGCGTTCAGCCAAGCTTGGGCGCGATTGCACGGTATGCCGCGCTGTCACTGGCATAATCAGCGCGGTTCTCACGAAACAGCGAACGCCACGCTCGCGTAGCTCAGCCGGATAGGCGGGGGTGAATCGTCTCGTCGTCATAGGGCTTATCCTTTGAGTGTTTTACTCTCCGGTAAGCCCGGGGCGGATCAGAGGGTCCTTGCGCCCAGGCCGGGTCGGGATGAAGGCGGAAATTCATTTGTCTTCAATGGCGTAACGGAATCAGTCGGCGTCATGACCCTTATCACCCATAAGCACTTTGGCAGGCGGCAAGGCCTACAGCATAACCCGCGCCGCTCATCTGGCCGGGCGACAGCAAGAAGGTCAGCGGCCGACCCAATGCGTCGCGGACCATGTGCAGCTTCGAGTTCAGCCCGCCTTCGTGCTCTTTAACGGGGCCGAAATCGGTCAAACCTGTTTCAGCACAAACGCGCGAAATCACCTCGCGCCTGCCGCACAGTATATTGAAAAATATGGCGAAAGCTGGCGAATGCCCAGATCGGCCGGGCTGTTGCCTGATTTCAGTCTGTCAGCTCCGATCCAGCGGACGCCAGGACTGACGCGGGATAGCCATCCTTTCGGCTGTGCGCCGGTGGAGGCGGAGGCGTGTGGCATTTCCGGCATGCTCTCGCCACGACCGGACCGAGTTGCGTTGTACCGCCGGTTTGATAGGCCTTGGTCATGAACATCACGCTTCGCCAGCTGACTTACTTCATCGCGCTAGCCGAGACCCGGCATTTCGGTCGGGCGGCCGAGGTCGTGCATGTCAGCCAGCCCGCCCTGTCGGTGCAGATCCGCGATCTCGAAGCCGAGCTTGGCGTCCAGCTGGTCGAGCGGCAGCCCCGTGCCGTCGTTCTGACCCCGGCTGGTCACGACCTCTTGCGGCATGCGCAACGGGTGATGCAGGAGGTTCGCGCCATGAGAGATGCTGCCCGCTGGCAGCGTGGGCTCGGCGGGCGGCTGAGCCTGGGGCTCATTCCGACGGTGGCGCCCTATCTCTTGCCGAAGGCGCTGCCGCTGATCCGGGCCCAGAACCTGACCTTGGAGATCGGTGTCCGCGAGGCGCGCACCGACCGCTTGCTGGCCGATCTCGACGAGGGTCGGCTGGATGCCGCCCTGGTGGCGCTGCCGGCCGGACGCGACGATCTGGTCGAGGCAGTGCTTTTCGAGGATCGTTTCCTACTGGCCGGATCGGCGCGGCAGATCGCGGCTTTGGGCGCCGGGACCGAAGGCGTGCGGCCGGCATCGCTCGATCCCGACCGGTTGCTGCTGCTTGATGAGGGGCATTGCCTTGCGGATCAGGCGCTTGAGGTTTGCGGAATGCGGCGCGACGAGATTCGGGTCGATCTGGGCGCCTCGTCGCTGGCCACGCTGTGCGGTTTGGCGGCCGAGGGGTTTGGGCTGACGTTCCTGCCCGAAATCGCGCTTGCCTCGGAACGGGCGGCGAGCCCGTCGCTGGCGGTGCACCGCTTTGCCTCGCCCGAGCCGGCGCGGCGGCTGGGCCTGGTCCGTCGGCGGCTCTCGCGCGACGACGGCTGGTTCGAGGCGCTGGCGGCCATCCTGGCCGAGGCGGGCCGAAGCCTGACCGACGATGCCCGCGCGGCCGTCGGCGGCTGAGCCGGGCTCGGGGCTGCCGGTTGCCTTCGCGGTGACAAGAGCCTAATAGGGGGCGACCCGTCCCGTCAGGGAGATCCCAGTTGCGCGACCTGAAGAACCCGGCCGAACGCCATCCCGAAAAAGCCCGCCGTCCTGATGCCCCCCAGCCGAAGAAACCGGCCTGGATCCGGGTGCGTGCGCCCGGAGGAGAGGGGTATCGCGATACCCACCGTGTGATCCGCGAACACGGCCTGTCCACCGTCTGCGAAGAGGCCGGATGCCCCAATGTCGGCGAGTGCTGGGCGCATGGCCATGCGACCATGATGATCATGGGCGAAATCTGCACCCGCGGCTGCAGCTTCTGCAACGTTGCCACGGGCCGACCCGACGCGCTGGACGTCTTCGAGCCGGGCCGCGTCGCCGACGCGGTCCAGAAACTGGGGCTCCGGCATGTCGTGATCACCTCGGTCGATCGCGATGATCTTGAGGACGGCGGGGCCGAGCATTTTGCGCAGACAATCCGCGCCGTGCGTCATCGCGCCCCCGAGACGACGATCGAGGTGCTGACCCCGGATTTCCTGAAATGCGGGCCCGGGCCGGTCGAGACGGTGGTCGCGGCGCGGCCCGATGTCTTCAACCACAATCTCGAGACGGTGCCGGGGCTTTATCCCGAGGTTCGGCCGGGGGCGCGCTATTTCCATTCGCTTCGGCTGCTGCAGCGGGTTAAGGAAATCGATCCGGCAATGTTCACCAAGTCGGGGATCATGGTCGGGCTCGGCGAAGACCGCCAGGCGGTACATCAGGTGATGGACGACCTGCGGGCGGCGGATGTCGATTTCCTCACCATCGGGCAGTACCTGCAGCCGACGCCCAAGCATCACGGGGTCGACCGCTTCGTGACGCCGGAGGAATTCGCAGCCTATGAGAAGGCAGCCTATGGCAAGGGGTTCCTGATGGTTTCAGCGACGCCCCTGACGCGGTCGAGCTATCACGCGGGCGAGGATTTCGCCAGGTTGCGCGCGGCGCGCGAGGCGCGGCTGGCGCAAGGATAGCGCGCGCCGGGCGGTGCGCCGAAAATTCGCAGAATTTTCGCGGCGTCAGCGGTGGCGGTCGCGTCCGCAGATCACGATCAGATCGCCGATATTCTCGCGCGTGATGTACCCGATCATTCGTCCGGAGGGGTCCGTGACCGCGACGGCCGGTGCGCCCGTATCCTGCAGGGCGTCAAGCGCCGCATCGAGCGGGGCGGCCAGAGGCACGGTCGGAATGCCGCGCGCCATGTTTTCGGCCACCGGGCTGGTATCGCGCCCCTCCGAGAGCGCTTGAAAGAGAACGCTCCGGGTCAGCATGCCGCGCAGGCCTCCGCCCGCATCGACCACGGGAAACTCGTGCTGCGCGGTCCGGATCAGCGTCGAGGAGGCCGCCCGAAGCGTGTCGGACGGCTGCAGCGCCTCGTAATCGGTGATCATGGCATCGCGGGCGCGCAGATGCCGTGCCATGTCCCGCAGCGCGACATCCGCGCTTTCGGCCCCGGCGGCGGCAAAGATGAAGATGGCGATCAGCACCAGCACGGCATCGCCGGTGATGAGCCCGAGAAACCCGAAGCCGAAGGCCAGCGCCTGGCCGGAACGTGCCGCGAATCGAGTGGCCGCGACCCGGCCGAGGCGCATTGCCAGCAAGGCGCGAAACACCCGCCCTCCATCCATCGGAAAGGCGGGAAGCAGGTTGAAGAGCGCGAGGAAGAGGTTCACCGTCGCGAGCTTGGTCCAGAACCCCGCCGCCGGATCCTCGATAGCGATCGCCCCGGTCATTTCCGTCCTGGCGCCGAGAACGATCAGCAGCAGCCAGATCGTCAGGTTCACGGCTGGCCCCGCCAGTGCGACCGCGATTTCCTGCCCCGGCCGCTCGGGCATCCGGTCGAGGCGGGCGAGCCCGCCGATGGGCAGCAGCGTGATGTCGGGTGTCGCGATGCCGAACTGTCGGGCGGTCAGCGCGTGGCCGAATTCATGGGCCACGACGCAAGTGAAGAGAGCCAGCAAGAAGATCAGGTTTGCCGCCGCCGCGATCGGCCCTCCCGCGATCCAGGCGGCGGCGCCGATCCAGGCTAGAAGCAGGAAGAAGGTCGCGTGGATCCTGATTTCGGACCCGAATACCTGCCCGACAGGATAGGACCAGGTCATCGGCGCAGGCTCCCTTCACTCCGTATCCCGGCTATGGCTCAGAACGGGATCTCGTCATCGAAGTCGCCCGCAGGCTGGGGGCCGCCATAGTCGCCGCCGCGGCTGCCGCCCTGATCATACCCGCCGCTGCCGCCGCCATAATTGCCGCCGCCGCTCCCCCCGCCGTCGCGGCCGTCGAGCATGGTCAGCTCGCTGCGGTAGGGCCGCAGGGCAATCTCGGTCGTGTAGCGGTCCTGGCCGGACTGGTCCTGCCATTTTCGGGTCTCGAGCTGGCCTTCGATATAGACCTTCGATCCCTTGCGCAGATATTGCTCGGCGACGCGGACCAGCGGCTCGGAATAGATCGCGACCGAATGCCATTCGGTGCGCTCGCGCCGCTCGCCGGTATTGCGGTCCTTCCAGTTTTCCGACGTCGCGATCCGCAGGTTGCAGACCTTGCCGCCCGAGGGGAAGCTGCGCACCTCTGGGTCGCGCCCGAGATTGCCGATCAGGATGACCTTGTTCACCGAACCTGCCATGCGTGCCCTCTTTTCGAATCTTGGTGTTCCATCGTGTCCCCGTTTACACCACCCCGGAGGGGGATCATAGCGACGGCGCATCCGGGCGGTCCGCGGCGACGGGCGGGCTGGCCAGCGCGGCATTTTATTCCTATAGTCCCGGGCGCGAAAACACCCAAGACGGGGGAGGGACGAGAGTGAAGCCACGGCTTGCAGCGATCGCGCTGGCGGTTCTGGCTGCATATGCCTCGCATGCCACGCCGGGTCAGGCCGAGTCCGTCGTGTCGTCGAAAGCGCGCCTGACGCTTTTCAAGTCCCAGACCCGGGTGCTCGACGGTCGTGCCGCCCAGCAGTATTCGAATTCGGTTCGTCTGCAACCCGATCGCGTGCATACGCCTTCGCAGGGGAGCCTGCTCTATTCGGGCCGCTACCGGGGCGCGTTCGTGGATGTGGCGCGCGATGCGGCGCGCAAGCACGGTGTGCCGGAGGACCTGTTCCTGCGGCTCGTGCAGCAGGAATCCGGCTGGAACACGCGCGCGGTCTCGCACAAGGGCGCCATCGGGCTGGCGCAGCTGATGCCGGACACTGCCCGCAGGCTTGGGGTCGATCCGACCGACCCGCACCAGAACCTAGACGGGGGCGCGCGCTATCTGCGGCGGCAGTTCGACCGGTTCCGATCCTGGCGGCTGGCGCTTGCCGCCTATAATGCCGGGCCGGAAGCTGTCGAAAAGCACGGCGGCGTCCCGCCGTACCAGGAGACGCAGACCTATGTCCGGCGGATCTGGGGAAGCTGATCCCGTCCGCGGCCGGGTCTAGTCACGGTCGAAGGCGATCCGGTAAACCCCTTCGGGCAGGTCGAGGGCCGCGCCAAGCTCGTGTAGCTGGGCCAGTGACAGGGTGATCTTCTGGACCCTGTCGGTGTGCGGGTCCAGCTGCTCGACCGTCACGCAATCCTCGAAGGCCGTGATCGTCACGTCCTCCTGCAGATGCTGCGGACCCTCGTCGACCAGGGTGATGATTGTGGCGTCGAAATCGTGCTCGATGCTGAACATGGCGCAAGGCTAGCCGTCAGCGGTCGGCTTGTGAAGCGGTCTTGGTCGGCATTGGTCGATACGTATACAGCGCCGCTGTTGCGTCCGTGGTCCGGCCCGGGCCCCGATTTGACACGCATCAAGGCGCCCCGCGGGCTCTTGCGGTCTAGTTCCATCAATTCGAAATCGACAGGAGACCTTCGATGTCGGGTCAAACCAAATACGACGAACACGCCCATCTTGTTGAAAAGATGGCAGAGGTGCTTGGCGTGGATCTTGACGAAGAGACCATGGCCGGTCGCTGGACCCCCGAAGACATGCAAGATACCGTCTCGCGCTGCCTCGGTTGCACCGATCCCTCGCAATGCAAGGGCTGGCTCGGGTCTCACGATGCCGGGGCCGACGAGACGCCGGGGTTCTGCCGCAACAAGGATCTTCTGGAGGCGATGCGGGCACGGTTGGTGTCCGCCTGAGGGCGATGGAAGACCAGGGCAGGCTGTCGAAACATTTCTGGCTGACCCAGGGGATGGCGCGCACCATCGGGGTCAATCTCAATGATGCTCTCCGGTCCGGGCAACTGGGGCGGGGCGAATATTCGGAACTGGTGGCTGCCTGCGCCCATTGCGGCCGCGCCGAGGAGTGCATGCGCTGGATGGGCCATCAGGTGACCGGCGCCGACCGGCTGCCCGAGTGGTGCGCCGTGGGTGTCCGTCTGGAGGCGCTGAAGGAACCCGCCTGAGGCCGCCGGACCGGACGCCGGGCGGACTAGCTGCGGGCGCCCGGCGGTCAGGCTGTCGTTTCGGCGGTCAGCCAGGCTGCGGCCTCGGGCGTCGTTTCGACCGTTTCCCAGGTGATGACCGGCAGGTCGTAGGGATGGTTCTCGGCGATCAGCGCGACCAGGGCGGCCCGGTGCCAGTCGTCGGTTTTCAGCGTCAGTTGCAATTCTGGCTCTTCGTCGATGCGGCCCTGCCAGTGAAACAGGCTGACGACGCCCGGCAGGATGTTGGCGCAGGCCGCGAGCCTGCCATCGAGCGCGGCACGCGCGATGGCCCGGGCGCTGTCGATGTCGGGGCAGGTCGTGACGACGTGGATCATTTCGTTTTTCCGAACCTGTCAGGATTGAGAGCGCCATCATAAGGGCGTTCGTGGGCGTTGTTGCGCAAATCCAGGGGATTCATCTCGTGAATCCAGCATGCTAGCCGGGCAGCATGAGCAGACCTCCGAAGCCGACCTGCAAGACGAT
>NZ_MUAV01000109.1:0-1041 GCF_003265965.1 Rhodovulum viride
CGGTTCGCGGAGGATTACGAGCGGCTGCGGAGCGATTTCAACGCGACGGTCGATACGCTGAACGAGCTGATCGGCTCGGTGGTCGAGAACGCGACCGAGATCCATGCCCGGGCCGAAGAGATCAGCGGGGCCTCGGACGACCTGTCGCGCCGGACCGAAAATCAGGCCGCCACGCTGGAAGAGACCGCGGCCGCGCTCGACGAACTGACCTCCAGCGTCCGGTCCGCCGCCTCCGGTGCCGCCGAAGTCGAGACGGTGGTGCGCGAGGCGCGCGGCAATGCCGAACAGTCGGGCATGGTGGTCAAGGAGGCCATCGGCGCGATGTCGGAAATCAAGAAATCCTCTGACGAGATCGGCCAGATCATCGGCGTCATCGATGACATTGCCTTCCAGACCAATCTGCTGGCGCTGAACGCGGGCGTCGAGGCGGCGCGGGCAGGCGAGGCCGGGCGCGGCTTTGCCGTGGTCGCCTCCGAGGTGCGGGCGCTGGCGCAACGGTCGTCCGAGGCGGCGAAAGAGATCAAGACGCTGATTTTGGCCAGTTCCGAACATGTGGAATCGGGGGTGTCGCTGGTGAACCGCACCGGCGAGGCGCTGACCGACATCGTCGAGCGGGTGAGCAACATCGCCGAACTGATCGGCGACATTGCAACCGGCGCGCAGGAACAGTCTGTGGGGCTGGGCGAAATCAATGTGGGTGTGACCGAGCTTGACAAGGTGACCCAGCAGAACGCGGCCATGGTCGAGGAGGCGACAGCGGCCAGCACCACGCTCAAGCAGGAGGCATCGACGCTGCAGCAACTGGTGGCACGGTTCCGGCTGCGGAACGCGGCGCCCGGCCGACCGGCGGCACGGCCGGCCCCCTCTGCCCGGCCCGCAGCAACGCCGGCCACCGGTGCTCCCTCCAAGCGCGCGGTCAACGACGCCGGATGGCAGGACTTCTGACGCTTCGGGACCGGTATCCGGCAAGCCCCGAAACAGGACCGACCTGACGGCGACCCAGCCTGGAGCGGTGGCGCCATGACCTTGGCCCGGGCCGCC
>NZ_MUAV01000110.1:0-1019 GCF_003265965.1 Rhodovulum viride
CCTCGCATGGGCCGCGCGCTGCGCAGGCCGATGGCGATACGTGGCGGTATCGGGCGGGCCGTGGCCGCCATGGGGCGGCGGTTGTCGAGATGCGGGGGCCTTGCTGCCCTGTCACCTATTACCCGACGTCCGGTCAGATCGCGGCGGCCCGGCGCGCCTATCTCGACTGGTGGGGCTGGCTTCTGGCCCTTCAGGCGGCGCTGCGCGGGGCCGGGCTGGTGTCGATCGAGGTGACGCGCGCCATGCCCCAGATGGAGCCGTGGAAAAATTCTTCTTGACCATTTAACCAGTCCTGGTTGACATTGTGCCATCTCCACATTTGCGCCCGCGTCGGAACCCCCGCCGCGGGCGCTTTGGTTTCTAGAGCCCCCCGTCCTTTGATCGGCACGCTACGCTGGCCCGGCACCTCTGCGGAGAGGATGGGTGCGTGTCGTTTCAAGTGCGGGGGGCCGCGACCGATTTCAGCGAGGCGACATGACCACCCTTTCCAACGATGTCCTGGACGCCGGTCTCCAAGAGATCCGCGATGCCGCGACGCCTGTGTTGCATCTGTGCTCGCAGGAGCCCACGACCTATGCCGAGGCGTCCTCGACTTACAAGCTCGGGACCAAGACCGCGCCGACCATCAGCGCGCAGGCCAACCGCACGGGCGGGGGCCGCAAGATCGACATCGCGACCTTCACCGACGGCACGGTCGACGCGAACGGGACGGGCACCCATTGGGCCGTGGTCGATGCGGCGACCTTGCGGCTGCTGGCGACCTTGCCGGTCGTGAACGCTCAGGTCATGACGGCTGGTAACCCGCTGTCGCTGAACACGCCGATTGAACTCGGGTTCTCCCCGGCCGCGTGACATGGGGCGCCCGGGCCGCGATCCGATCCGGGCGCTTGAGATAGCCGTCGAGGCGATGCCGCCAGAGGAGGCGGTGCCGGTTCTGATGTATCTGGTCCGCGAGCTGGCGGGTCAGGCCGATGAGGCGGTCGGCCGCTGGTCGGGGCCGCGGCGCCTGACCGGGACGG
>NZ_MUAV01000111.1:0-1019 GCF_003265965.1 Rhodovulum viride
CCTCGCATGGGCCGCGCGCTGCGCAGGCCGATGGCGATACGTGGCGGTATCGGGCTGGTCGTGGTCGCCATGGGGCGGCGGTTGTCGAAATGCGGGGGGCTTGCTGCCCTGTCACATACTATCCGACGGCGGGGCAGATCGCAGCCGCGAGGCGCGCCTATCTTGATTGGTGGGGCTGGCTTCTGGCCCTTCAGGCGGCGCTGCGCGGGGCCGGGCTGGTGTCGATCGAGGTGACGCGCGCCATGCCCCAGATGGAGCCGTGGAAAAATTCTTCTTGACCATTTAACCAGTCCTGGTTGACATTGTGCCATCTCCACATTTGCGCCCGCGTCGGAACCCCCGCCGCGGGCGCTTTGGTTTCTAGAGCCCCCCGTCCTTTGATCGGCACGCTACGCTGGCCCGGCACCTCTGCGGAGAGGATGGGTGCGTGTCGTTTCAAGTGCGGGGGACCGCGACCGATTTCAGCGAGGCGACATGACCACCCTTTCCAACGATGTTCTCGACGCGGGCCTGCAAGAGATCCGCGATGCGGCGAGCCCGGTCCTGTATCTGTGCTCGCAGGAGCCCACGACCTATGCCGAGGCGTCCTCGACCTACAAGCTCGGGACCAAGACCGCGCCGACCATCAGCGCGCAGGCGAACCGCACGGGCGGGGGCCGCAAGATCGACATCGCGACCTTTACGAACGGCACGGTCGGCGCGAACGGGACGGGCACCCACTGGGCGCTGGTCGATGGCGCGACGTCGCGGCTGCTGGCGACCTTGCCGGTTCCCGCCCCGCAGGCGGTGACCTCGGGCAACCCGCTGTCGCTGACCTCGGTCATCGAGATCGGGTTCTCCCCGGCCGCGTGACATGGGGCGCCCGGGCCGCGATCCGATCCGGGCGCTTGAGATAGCCGTCGAGGCGATGCCGCCAGAGGAGGCGGTGCCGGTTCTGATGTATCTGGTCCGCGAGCTGGCGGGTCAGGCCGATGAGGCGGTCGGCCGCTGGTCGGGGCCGCGGCGCCTGACCGGGACGG
>NZ_MUAV01000112.1:0-1009 GCF_003265965.1 Rhodovulum viride
CCGCGCGGAGGGCGCCATGCGCCAGCTGGCGGCATCGGCCCCCCAGGCGGGCTGGATGTCGGGGGCCATCGCCGAGGTGAAGACCCTCGCCACGGCCCTCTGGGATGCGGCGAAGGCGCGGGCCGCGGCCGAGACCGCGGCCAATACCGATGCGGCGGGCAACCCGATCCTTCCCGGCGTGAGCCGCACAAGCCGCCCGGAACACGCCCCGCCTGGCACCGGCGGCGTCGAGTGGGGCACGCCCCCCAAATCTGTCGGCGGGGGCGGCGGCGCGAACAAGGTGCAGACCGAACTGGACGCCTTGCAGCAATCCCTGATGACGCAGGAAGAGGCGCAGATCGCCAGCTATGCCCGCCAGCAGGAGGTGCTGCAGCAGGCGCTGGACCAACGGCTCATCACCCAGCAGGAATATGCCGCGTTGATGGAAGACACTCAGCAGCAGCATCAGGACCGCATGGCCCAGATCGACGCCTATCGCTATGGCAACGGGCTGCAGATGACCGAGGCCTTCCTGGGCGACATGGCGTCGGCCTTCGCCACTGGCGGCGACAAGATGGTGAAGATCTCCCGGATCTTCGGCGCCGCGCAGGCGCTGATCAGCACCTATGTCGGCGCGGCGAAGGCTCTGGAACTGCCCTTCCCGGCCAACATCGCCGCCGCCGCGAAGGTGATCGCCGCCGGCATGAGTTTCGTCTCGGCGATCAAGGGCGGGTCGAAATCGGCCTCTGGCGCCAGCGGGGCCGCCTCGGCCGGGGCCGCAGCCCAGGCGGCGGCCCCGGCGCCCCAGCGTACCGCCACCATCAATGTGCAGGGCGACGTCATCGGGCGCCAAAGCGGCGAGGCGCTGGTCAAGGCGCTGAACGAGGCCTTCGGCGATGGCTATCGCCTCAATCTCGACTGGCAGGGCGCCGCGCGCTGACCGCGCGAAACGATCCCCCGCAGAAATGGAGCGCAAGAGTGGCAGTGACCTACACGCCCGGGCACGCGGCTGCGTCGCCCTATCCGATGA
>NZ_MUAV01000113.1:0-1001 GCF_003265965.1 Rhodovulum viride
AGAGTGGCAGTGACCTACACGCCCGGGCACGCGGCTGCGTCGCCCTATCCGATGACCCATGCCCGCATCCTCTGGGACCGCCTGACCGGCACCGTCTCCGCCACCAGCGCGGCCGAAGGCTTCGAGGCCGCGCTGGCCGATACAGTCGAGACCAACAGCTGGTGGCAGCCCGTCGCAGCGCCAGCATCATGGCAGATCGAATTTGCATCCGCCCAGACCGTCGATGCCATCGGGATCGGGGCCCATACGCTCGGATCTTCGGGGGCGAGCGCACGGGTCGAATACCTGTCGGGGTCCGCTCTTGGAAACCTGCTGCTCTATTCGCAAGATTTCGCGCTCTGGCCGACCCTCACCGGCGCGACGCTGGTCGCGACTGCCGCGCCCGATGGCTCGACGGACGCGCGCTGGCTGACAGAGGATACGTCGACCGGGATGCATTATCTGCAATCCGGTTTCACCGCCGTCGCGGGCCGGACCTACACGCTTTCGGTCTATATGCGGCCTTCGGCGGACCGGCGGCTGCGGCTTGCTCTGGTTGGCCCCGCATATGCCACACCGGCGGTCGGCGATGTGGGTGCAGATGGCCAGTTCTATTCCACATCGGGGACGACGGCCGTCAGTTCCGTTCCGGTCGGGTCCACGGGCTGGTTTCGTGTCAGCATCAGCGCCACGGCGCAGGCCAGCGGGACCGCGAATGTCCGCTTCGCGCTTCTGGACGCGGCGGGAAACACCTCCTATGCCGGAACCGGCAACGCGATCAGGATTTTCGGCGCGCAGGCCGAGTGGCGCACCTTCGCCGCACCTTATATCCGGTCTCTCTCCACGTCAGCGACGTCCTACTGGTGGGCGGTGTCCGACGACTGGCTGCTGCCTTCCGATAACAGCGCGATCCTGCACCTCTTCGCCCCGGTCTCGACGCTCGGGCTGCGGCTCTCGATTTCGAAGGTGGCGCGGATCGGCGTCATCGGGACCGGCCGGGCGCTGGCAATGCCGCGCCGGGG
>NZ_MUAV01000114.1:0-963 GCF_003265965.1 Rhodovulum viride
CTGGCCGCGAAGCTGACCCGGGGCGAGGACCCGGTGGCGGCGGTCTTCGACCGGGCGGCCGAGGCGCAGCTGGCCGCGGCGGCCGATCCGGCCGGGATCGAGGCGAAGGCCGCCGATCTGGCCGCGCGCGAGGCGGCGCTGGCCGCGCGCGAGGCCGCCCTTGCCGCGGCCGAAGCCAAGGCCCAGGCGGGCGCACCGCCGAAGCAGGGGAAAGCCCCCGACAAGGCCCCCGACAAGGAAGCCGCCAGGGAAACGGCCGGGGCATGATCCTGGAAACGGATCCTCCGCTCGGTGTCAGTGTCGAGGCGTATAAACGCGCCTCGCATTGGGAGGGCGATGCGGACAATTCCCGGATCGAGGCCTGTCTGGCGGCGGCGCAATCGGCGGTCGAGACCGCCACCCGCCGCCCGCTGACCCTGCGCCGGGTCCGGTTCGAAACCGCGGCCGGACAGGGGCGCCGCTGGTGGGTGCCGGTCGCGCCCGCCCGCGAGCTGCTGGGCGTGACCTGGTCGGACGGCGAGATGGGCGCGGACGCCGCCCGGCTTCTCTTTGCCGACAGCGAACCGCAAATCCTCTTTGCCGAGGGCGCGCTGGCGGCGGTGCCGGATGGCGCGCCCCTCTCCATCACGCTTTCCGTGGGGCCGGACATCGTGCCGCCGACACTGGCCCAGGCGGTGATCCTGATCGCGCGGGACTGGCTGGAGGCGGGGATCGCCATCGAGACGGTGGAAAGCCCCCGCATCGCCTTCGGCGCGCGGGCCTTGATCCGTCAGGCCCGTTACCGGCGGCCGGGCATCTGGTGCCGCCAATGAGCCCGCGTCTCGACCGGCGCGTCACCTTCGAGCGCCAAGGCGCGGGGCGCAACGCGCTGAACGAACCCACGGGCGCCTGGGAAAGCCTCGCCACCTTCTGGGCCGCGCGGACCGATCTGACCGAGACCGAACGCGCCGCGGCGGGCCAGAT
>NZ_MUAV01000115.1:0-954 GCF_003265965.1 Rhodovulum viride
GCACACCGTGGCCCAGGCCAACGCCAATCTCGCCCAGTCGCCTTCCCGTTCCGCTATCGGCTGAATTTGATTGCGAGTGAGATATTTATGCCAGCCAGCCAGACGCAGACGCGCCGAGACAGAACTTAATGGGCCCGCTAACAGCGCGATTTGCTGGTGACCCAATGCGACCAGATGCTCCACGCCCAGTCGCGTACCGTCTTCATGGGAGAAAATAATACTGTTGATGGGTGTCTGGTCAGAGACATCAAGAAATAACGCCGGAACATTAGTGCAGGCAGCTTCCACAGCAATGGCATCCTGGTCATCCAGCGGATAGTTAATGATCAGCCCACTGACGCGTTGCGCGAGAAGATTGTGCACCGCCGCTTTACAGGCTTCGACGCCGCTTCGTTCTACCATCGACACCACCACGCTGGCACCCAGTTGATCGGCGCGAGATTTAATCGCCGCGACAATTTGCGACGGCGCGTGCAGGGCCAGACTGGAGGTGGCAACGCCAATCAGCAACGACTGTTTGCCCGCCAGTTGTTGTGCCACGCGGTTGGGAATGTAATTCAGCTCCGCCATCGCCGCTTCCACTTTTTCCCGCGTTTTCGCAGAAACGTGGCTGGCCTGGTTCACCACGCGGGAAACGGTCTGATAAGAGACACCGGCATACTCTGCGACATCGTATAACGTTACTGGTTTCACATTCACCACCCTGAATTGACTCTCTTCCGGGCGCTATCATGCCATACCGCGAAAGGTTTTGCGCCATTCGATGGTGTCCGGGATCTCGACGCTCTCCCTTATGCGACTCCTGCATTAGGAAGCAGCCCAGTAGTAGGTTGAGGCCGTTGAGCACCGCCGCCGCAAGGAATGGTGCATGCAAGGAGATGGCGCCCAACAGTCCCCCGGCCACGGGGCCTGCCACCATACCCACGCCGAAACAAGCGCTCATGATCCCGAAGT
>NZ_MUAV01000116.1:0-946 GCF_003265965.1 Rhodovulum viride
TCTCCATCGTCCATGCGGGCGAGGGCCGCGATCTGAACGACGTGCTGATGGGGGATGACACATGACAGACGATCCGCTCGACCGGGTCCGCGGCGCCTTTGCCGCCGCCGACGATGTCGACATGGGCGACATGCCCGAGCCGGACGCCCCCGGCGGCCCCGAGGACCCGGGCGGCGGCGCGGAGCCCCCGCACCCCCCTGAGGGTGGAAATCCCGACGACCCGCTCGGGCCGGTCCGGGCGGCAGCCGAACAGCCGCTGAACGACTATGGCAACGGCCAGCGCTTCTGCATCCATTTCGGCCAGGATCTGACCTTCGTGCCCCGGGTCGGCTGGTTCGTCTGGACCGGCACCCATTGGGAAAAGGACCCCGACGAGCTCGCCGTCCGGCGCAAGGCCCAGCGGATCTGGGCGCTGATCGAGCAGGAGGTCGAGTTCCTCGAGCCGACCAAGGCCGAGAAGAAGGTGATCGCCGAGGAACGGGACCTGCTGGCCCGCCTCGCAGCCCTCGAGGCCCTGCCCGAGGCCGAACGCGGGACCGGCCATGACGAGGAATGCGGCGGCATCCGCGCCCGGCTGCGCGCGATCGAGGCGATCCTGAAGGACCGCAAATCGCTGATCGGCCGCCGCCTGACCCATGCCAAGAACGCAGGCAACAGCGGCCCCATCGGCAACATGATCGAACAGGCGCAGCCCGCGCTCGCCCGCGCCTATGAGGATCTCGACGCCGATCCGCTGACCATCAACACCCTTTCGGGCACGCTGCGGTTTTCGGCGGCGGGGGCCGAGGGGATGTCGCCCGTGGCCGAGATGCGCGTCCAGCCTGACCACCTGCGCGAGGACCTGCTGTCGAAGATCATGCCGGTCGCCTATGACCGCACCGCAAAAGCCCTGCGCTGGGACGCCTTCCTCGAGGAGATCCTGCCCGACGCCACCGTGCGCGAGTTC
>NZ_MUAV01000117.1:0-932 GCF_003265965.1 Rhodovulum viride
GCCGGGCGGCCGGCATGGCGCTGCATCCGCGCCCCGGCATTGTGCTGGGCGAGGAAGGCCGCGACGAGGGCATGCTTGGCGCCGCCCGCGACCACGGTGCCGAGCGGGCGGTCGAGCCCGGGCACGCGCGGCGCCTGGCCCGGCCGCTCGCCATAGCCGGTCTGGATCAGGGTCGGCACGACCAGGGCGTTCTGGTCCTTGGCGCTGGCGGTTACGGTGTGCAGCGGGTCGAAGCCCGACCGCACCGCGCCGCCCTGCTGGGCGTAGGTCACGAGGAACGGCTCCTGCGCCTCGATCACATAGCGCATCACGCCGCGGGCGATGCGGCGCAGGGTCGGCTCTTTCAAGGGGCGCACCGCGCGCAGCCCGTGCCGGACGAGGATCTCGGCCGAGCTGTCGAAGATCGACGGGCACGGCAGCGACCAGTCGACGATCCCGGCGGCGGTCCGCCAGGGCGCGCGGCGGCCCGCCCGCACCTCGGGGCTGTCCGGCGCGCCATGGGTCGGCGCGGGCCAGACGATGGGGCGGCCGTCGCGGCGGGCGATCAGGAAAAGCCGCTTGCGGATCGTGGGCGCGCCATAGTCGCAGGCGCGCAGCTCGCGCCACTCGACGCGATAACCGAGGCGGCGCAGCTCGCCGACCCAGTGGCGGAAGGTCTGGCCGCGGCGCTCGGGACAGGGGCGGTTGGCCTCGGTCAGCGGCCCCCAGTCGCGGAACTCCTCGACATTTTCCAGCGCGATCACCTCGGGCCGGACCCGGCGCGCCCAGAGCACGACGACCCAGGCGAGGTCGCGGATGTTGCGGGCGACGGGCTTGCCACCCTTGGCCTTGCTGTGATGCTTGCAGTCGGGGCTGAACCAGGCGAGCCCGACGCGGCGGCCGCGGCAGATCTCGGCCGGATCGACATGCCAGACATTGGAATTGAGGTGCCG
>NZ_MUAV01000118.1:0-910 GCF_003265965.1 Rhodovulum viride
AGGTCGAGACCCGGAACGGGCGCCAGCAGAAGAAGCGCGCGGTCTGGGGCCAGCGCCAGGACGCCATTGCCACCATGAACCAGCTCGCCGCGCGCTTCGGCATGACGCCGGTCGACGAGGCGCGGATGAGCGCGGGCGGCCAGGGCGATCTCTTCGGCGAGATCCTGAGGACCCTCGATGGAACCGATTGACCATCCGGTCTCGCGCTATGCGCTCGATGTGATCGAGGGGCGCGAGGTGGCGGGCACGCTGGTGCGGCTCGCCTGCGAACGCCACCTGATGGATCTGGAAACGGGCCGCGACCGCGGCCTCTGGTTCGATTGCAAGGCGGCCTTGCGCGTGCTGAACTTCGCGCGCCTGATCCAGCACACCACGGGTCCGGCGGCGGGCAAGCCGCTCGATCTGACGCCCTGGCAGGTCTTCCGGCATGGGTCCGTCTTCGGCTGGAAACAGGCCGATGGGCTGCGCCGGTTCCGCACCACCTATCACCAGGTCGCGAAGAAGAACGGCAAGACGACCGACACGGCGGTGCCGATGCTCTATACCCAGCTTTTCGACGGCGAGGCGGCGCCGCAAGGGTTCTGCACCGCGACGACGCGGGATCAGGCGGGGCTCTTGTTCCGCGAGCTCCGGCGGATGATCAAGGCCGCCCCCGCGCTGTCGGCCTTCATGGATACGGGCAACAAGCACCTGATCTCGACCGCGATCACCAATGGCACGATCCGGACGCTCAGCCGCGACGGCAACTCGGCCGATGGCATCAACCCCAGCTTCGTCGCCCGCGACGAGGTGCACCGCTGGACCGACCGCGAACTGGCCGAGGTGGTGGTCAATTCGATGATCGCCCGCGCCCAGCCCATCGACTGGGCGATCACCACGGCGGGCGCCGACATGGCCTCGATCTGCGGCG
>NZ_MUAV01000011.1:0-140110 GCF_003265965.1 Rhodovulum viride
GCGGGGCGAACCGGCCGCCCCGCCCGCATCTGTCTTACCAGCGGGGCGAGTCTTCGCCCAACCACTTGATGATGAGCGCGTTCATGGTGCCGTCATCCTTCATGGACTGGATCGCGGCGTCGAACTTGTCCTTCAGCTCGGGATCGGACTTGCGGAAGGCCATGCCGATGCCGTTGCCAAGCGGGGTGTCCTCGCCGACGAAGACCATGTCGCCCTCGTTCACGATCGGCACCAGGACGTCCTTGTCGGCCAGCACCGCATCGGCCTCGCCATTGCGGACGGCCGCGACGCATTCATCGGACGTGGGGTATTCCAGCAGGGTCGCGCCGGTATCGACCACATGATTGGCCTGGATCGTGCCGGTCTGGGCCGAGATCACGCCGCCTTCAAGATCGACCTCGTCGCTCAGCGCAGCATAGGAGGACAGCGAGGGGGGCGTGTAGGGCTGGGTGAAGGCGACGACTTCCTCGCGCTCGGGCGTGATGCTCATGCCGGCGATGATGGTGTCGTAGTTGCCCGAGACGAGGTTCGGAATGATCGAATCCCAGTCATTGGTGACCCAGGTGCAGGTCAGTTCGGCGCGCTTGCAAAGCTCGTCGCCCAGCTCGCGTTCAAGTCCGTCGACCTCGCCCGCATCGTTGATGAAGTTGTAGGGAGGGTAGGCGCCCTCGGTGCCCAGACGCACCACGTCCTGCGCCAGCGCCATGCCGGCCGAAAGGGCCAGGGCGGCGGTGCCAAGGATCAGCTTTTTCATCGGAAGTCTCCCATGTTGTCTTACATGTGGCCGTTCAGGCGGCCGTTGCACTCAGGAATTGCTGAAGACGCGCCGAGGATGGCGCGCCGAACACGGTCTCGGGCGGGCCCTGTTCCTCGATCAGGCCCTGATGGAGGAAGACGATGTGATCCGAGACATCTGCGGCCAGTCGCATGTCATGGGTGACCAGGACCATCGTGCGCCCCTCTTCCGCCAGCACCTTGATGACCCGAACGACTTCCTGCTGCAACTCGGGATCGAGCGCCGAGGTCGGTTCGTCGAACAGCAGCGCGCGGGGCTGCATCGCCAGCGCCCGGGCGATGGCCGCCCGCTGCTGCTGGCCGCCCGAAAGCTGGGCGGGAAAGGCGTCGCATTTGTCGCCGATGCCGACCTTGTCGAGCAGAGACCGCGCGCGGACCTCGACCTCGTGCCGGTCCTCGCCCAGCACGGTGACGGGGGCCTCCATCACGTTCTGCAGGATCGTCATGTGGGACCAGAGGTTGAACTGCTGGAACACCATCGACAGGTTGGTGCGGATACGGATCACCTGATGGCGATCGGCGGGATGGCGCGCGGGGCCGGTGCCGCGCCACTTGACCGGCTCGCCCTCGAAGAGGATCTCGCCCTGCTGGCTGTCTTCCAGAAGGTTGGCACAGCGCAGAAGCGTCGATTTGCCCGAGCCCGAGGACCCGATCAGCGAGACCACATGCCCTTTCGGCGCGGTGATCGACACGCCTTTCAGGACCTCAAGATCCCCATAGCTCTTGTGCAGATCGCGAATGTCGAGAACGGGCGGGGTAGGTTCAGTCACGCGAAAGCCGCTGCCAAGTTATTGTCCGGGCTCGGATTAGGGCGCAATTCGGACCTGATTGCAACGGGGAAACGGCGCCCCGACAGGCGAACGCACAGGATTTGGGCAATGTGTCCCAGCCGTTCGCGCATAGGGGTTGCGGTTGCGGCGCGCCGGACGCGGCCTGCCCGGGGTCGGGCCTCAGCCGGCGTGTTTCGCCTCGGCCCGCTGGCGGGCCAGCGCGCTGTCGCGGTCGTTGACGCCGAGAAGGTTTGCCACCAGACGCAGCAGGCCGTCCTCCTCGTCGTCGCGCACGCCATCGGCCAGAACCACCTCCCACAGCGCCTCGACCACGCCCTCGCGGTGCTCGTAGGGCACCGCGTCCTTGATCGCGCGGGTAAAGCGGACGGTATCGGGGGCCTGCGCCTCCAGCGTTTCGGCGCGGCTGCGCAGCTCCAGCGCCTGGTCGGGGCTCAGCGCATAGCGCGCCGCGAGAATGCGCGAGATCCGCTCGGCCTCCTCGCGGGCATAGTCGCCATCGGTTCGCGCGATTCGCACCAGCAGGGCTGCCAGAGCCAGCCGGGCGTCGGGATCGTCGAGCCGGTCGGGGTCGGGGCCGATCAGGCGGTTGAGGAAGTCTGCGAACATGGGGGGGATATAGGCCTGTGTCGCGCGCCGGGAAAGGCGTTTTGCACCCCTGCGGGCTGCGCGGCTCAGCCGGCCGTGCCGGAGAGCGCCGAGAACAGCCGGCCGAGGGCCGCCGCCTCGGCCTCGAGCCCCCAGGGCGGGTTGACCACAAAGAGTCCCGAACCGATCAGCCCGTGACCGTCACGCGCGGGCGGAAACCGCACCTCGTGGCCAAGCGCCTCGGGAAAGGCTACGCGCAAGGCCGCCGTCATCGGCGCATGGGCGCCCGCGGGCAGGATCGGATACCACAGCACCAGCGTGCCCACGTTCCATTTGCGATGGAGCGCCGCCATATGCCGGGGGATCGCAGCGTAATCGGTCTTCACCTCATAGCTGGGGTCGATCAGCATCAGGCCCCGCCGGGGCGTTGGCGGGGTCAGCGCCTGCGCCGTCTCGAATCCGTCCCGGGCCAGCACATGCGCGCCGAACGGGGCCATCGCCGCTTCCAGTGCGGCGCCCTCCTGCGGGTGCAGTTCGGCCAGATGGAGCGCATCGCCGGGCCTCAGCGACAGCGCCGCCAGCAAGGGCGAGCCCGGATAGGCGCTGGCGCCGAAGCGCGCACGCACCTCAGACAGACGCTGCCGGTACGGGTGGACCTCGGGCAGCTGCCGCTCCATCGCGCCGATGCCCGCGGCCGCCTCGCCGGTCCGGACCGCCTCCGCCGCGGCCAGATCGTAGAGGCCCCGCCCGGCATGGGTCTCGATATAGGTCAGCGGCTTGTCCTTGCGGGTGAGGTAGTCGAGCATCGCACACAGCAACGCGTGCTTGTGTACGTCGGCCAGATTTCCCGCATGGTAGATGTGCTGATAGGACAGCATGGCGTGACGGCCCCGCGCGCGGTCCTCAGACCAGCCGCGAGGCCTCGACCGCGGCGCGCACGAAATCGGCGAACAGCGGATGCGGCGCGAAGGGCTTCGATTTCAGCTCGGGATGGAACTGCACGCCGATGAACCAGGGATGGTCCTTCCACTCGACGATCTCGGGCAGGCGGCCGTCGGGCGACATGCCGGAAAACACCATTCCGCAGGCTTCGAGCTGCTTGCGGTACTTGATGTCGACCTCGTAGCGGTGGCGGTGGCGTTCCTCGATCACGGTCGATCCGTAGATGTCGGCCACCTTCGAATCCTTCAGCAGATGCGCGGTGTAGGCGCCCAGCCGCATGGTGCCGCCCTTGTCGTCGCCGAGCTTGCGTTTCACCATCGCATTGCCCTGCACCCATTCCTTGAGGTGGTAGACGACCGGGGTGAATCGCTTCTTGCCGGCCTCGTGGTCGAATTCCTCCGACCCGGCATCGGACAGCTCGGCGACGTTCCGCGCCGCCTCGATCACCGCCATCTGCATCCCGAGGCAGATCCCCAGATAGGGCACGCCACGGGTGCGGGCGAATTCCGCTGCCTTCATCTTGCCCTCGGTGCCGCGCTCGCCGAAGCCGCCGGGCACGAGGATCGCGTGGAAGCCTTCCAGCCAGGGACCCGGGTCCTCGCGTTCGAAGATCTCGGCATCGATCCATTCTGCCTTGACCCGGACGCGGTTGGCCATGCCGCCATGAGTCAGCGCCTCGGCGATGGATTTGTAGGCGTCTTCCAGCTGGGTATACTTGCCCACGATGGCGACGCGCACCTCGCCCTCGGCGTTGAAGATCCGGTCGGACACGTCCTCCCATTTCGAAAGATCGGGCTTCGGCGCCGGGTTGATCTGGAACGCATCCAGCACCGCCTGGTCCAGCCCCTCGCGGTGATAGGCCAGCGGCGCCTCGTAGATCGACTTGAGGTCCTGCGCCGCGATCACGCTGTCGGGGCGCACGTTGCAGAACAGCGCCAGCTTTTCGCGTTCCTTGGCCGGGATCGGTCCCTCGGACCGGCAGACCAGCACGTCGGGCGCAATGCCGATCGAGCGCAGCTCCTTGACCGAGTGCTGGGTCGGCTTGGTCTTCAGCTCGCCGCTGGCCTTGATGTAGGGCAGCAGCGTCAGATGCATGAAGATGCACTGGCCGCGCGGCTTGTCCTGGCTGAACTGGCGGATCGCCTCGAAGAAGGGCAGGCCCTCGATATCGCCGACCGTGCCGCCGATCTCGCACAGCATGAAATCGACCTCGTCCTCGCCGGTGGCGATGAAGTCCTTGATTTCGTTGGTGACGTGCGGAATGACCTGAATGGTCTTGCCCAGATAGTCGCCGCGGCGTTCTTTCTCCAGCACGTTGGAATAGATCCGCCCCGACGAGATCGAATCCGTAGACCGTGCCGCGACCCCGGTGAAGCGTTCGTAATGCCCCAGATCGAGGTCGGTTTCGGCCCCGTCATCGGTGACGAAGACCTCGCCATGTTCGAACGGGCTCATCGTGCCGGGGTCGACGTTCAGGTAAGGGTCCAGCTTGCGCAGCCGGACGGTAAAGCCGCGCGCCTGCAGCAGGGCCCCCAGCGCGGCCGAAGCCAGGCCCTTGCCCAACGACGACACAACCCCGCCCGTGATGAAAATGAAGCGTGCCATGTAGCTGGAGTCTCCCGTGACTAATGCTCGAAGGTCTGCTGGATTCGGGGCGCGCACGCCCCAGCATCACGGGACTTGGACTATAGCGGATTCGCGACGGAGCCGCAACCGGACCGCAAGATGCTGGGGCGGGTCTGTGGCCCGAATCAATGTGTTGTGGTGATTTTGTGTCAGCCGCGCGGTCCCGGCCGGTCGGGCCGCGCGGTGGGGCGGGGCGCGGTCTAGTCCGCGCGGGGCGGCGCAACCGGCGTGTCGCTGGGCGCGACCGGGGCGGGGGGCAGAAGCCCGGGCTCGGTGGCGGGCGCATCGCCGGGCGCGGTCTCGTCCTGGGCGGCCGGGGCGGGGATGCCCAGCCGGTCGACGACCGAGGTGCCTGCGGCGTTTTCAGCGGCGATGATGGTCAGCGCGATCGAGCTGGAGATGAAGCAGACCGCGAAGAACCAGGTCAGCTTGCCCAGCGGCGTGGTCGGGGCGCGGCCGGTGATCGTGCCACCCCCACCCATGCCGAGCCCGCCGCCTTCGTTGCGCTGCAGCAGCACAATGCCGATCAGGCAGACGGCGAGGATCAGATGAACGATGAGGATGACGTTTTCCATATGGAGCGGCCCCGGCTTTGACTTGGCGCGTACCTATGCCGAACGGGCCGCTCCCGCAACCCCTCAGGCGCCGGCGGTCTTGCCGGCGGTCTTGCTGGTCGACCGGGTTTTCTTGGCGTTCGCCGCCTTGATCTTGCTGGGCGAGCGCCAGCTCATCGCGCCGCCGAGGATCAGCGACAGCAGAACCGCGCCGCCCCAGACGTTGAAGCTGCTCATTTCCATGCTGAGTGTGCCATTGCCGACAAGGATGTAGCCCAGAAGGCCGAGGATGATCACCAGCAGGATGATCCCCAGAACGCCGAGCGTGCGGACGGCGGCGACGAGGTAGATCAGCAGGGCCAGGGCCAGCATCACGCCGATACCGATGACCAGCGGTTTGTCGGTGGCGTAATTGTCCTGGGCCCAGGTGACGTAGTTATAGTCGGTCGGATTGTAGGTGGCGGCGAGCAGCAGGAAGGCGACCAGCCAGCGAAGCAGGAATCCGGACATTCATGTTCCTCCGTGATTATTTTGATGTGCCGACTCGACAAGAGTTTAACGCGGCCTAGGGCGGATGCGTCGACTTTCGGGCGGCCTCATCGTCGCAGGGCCGGGCCGATCCGGGGCCCGTCAAGGCTCTGCGACGCGATGTCCCGCGCGGATCTAGTCGTCCACGTCGTCGATATCGGCCTGTCCCGAAAGCTTCCGCCGGATGATGCTCCAGCCCAGTCCGACCCCCAGAACCAGCGACAGCGCTAGCAGCCCGATCCAGGTGTTGAGCCCCGGATCGTCCAGCCGGATCACGTTCCAGTCGACCAGCACCCAGAGCAGTGCTCCGACGAGTGCCGCCACCAGCGCCATGCCGAACGGCCCGATCGAGCGCAGCGTGGCGCGCAGGTAGATCGCGTAGCCGGTGAACAGCAAAAGCCCCGCCAGCACGACCATCGGCGTCTGGCTGTCCCAGCCCGAGATCGCCCAGCGGACGTAATTCCAGGGGGTGGGGTTGTAGGTCAGGGCCAGCAGCAGGAAGGCGACCAGCCAGCGAAGCAACAATGCGGCCATTTCGGGCTCTCCGTTCGTTCGTGTTTCGTGCGTCCTGCGGCGAATCTAGCGATCCGGGCGGCGGTGTCGCCGAGTTTTTGCCTTGCCTCGTCGCCGCAGGCGTTTATACCTGCGCGGGTTTGCATTGCAGCAGCTTGAAAGGAATTGGCCGTGGCCAATGTCGTCGTCGTTGGCGCCCAGTGGGGCGACGAGGGAAAAGGCAAGATCGTGGACTGGCTGTCCGAACGCGCCGATGTGGTGGCGCGGTTCCAGGGCGGGCACAACGCGGGCCATACCCTGGTGATCGACGGAACCGTCTACAAGCTGAACGCGCTGCCCTCGGGCGTGGTCCGGGGCGGCAAGCTCAGCGTGATCGGCAACGGGGTCGTGCTCGACCCCTGGCATCTGGTGAAAGAGATCGAGACGATCCGCGAGAAGGGCGTCGATATCACGCCCGAGACGCTGATGATCGCCGAGAACACGCCGCTGATCCTGCCCTTCCATGGCGAACTTGACCGCGCCCGCGAAAGCCAGAACACCCTGGCCAAGATCGGCACCACCGGGCGGGGCATCGGCCCCTGCTACGAGGACAAGGTCGGCCGCCGGGTGATCCGGGTCGCCGATCTGGCCGACGCCGCGACGCTGGAACTGCGCGTCGACCGGGCCCTGGTGCACCACAACGCGCTGCGCGCGGGGCTGGGCCTGCCCGAGATCGACCGCGACGCGCTTCTGGCGAGCCTGCGCGAGATCGCGCCCGAGATCCTGAAATACGCGGCCCCGGTCTGGAAGGTGCTGAACGAGAAGCGCCGCGCCGGCAAGCGGATCCTGTTCGAAGGCGCGCAGGGCGCGCTTCTGGACATCGACTTCGGCACCTATCCCTTCGTCACCTCGTCGAACACCATCGCCGGTCAGGCCGCGACCGGCACCGGCATCGGCCCGGCGGCTGTCAACTTCGTGCTGGGCATCGTCAAGGCCTATACCACCCGCGTGGGCGAGGGGCCGTTCCCGACCGAGCTGAAGGACGACGACGGCGAGCGTCTCGGCACGCGCGGCCATGAATTCGGCACCGTGACCGGACGCAAGCGCCGCTGCGGCTGGTTCGACGCGGTGCTGGTGCGCCAGACCTGCGCCACCTCGGGCATGACCGGCATCGCACTGACCAAGCTCGACGTGCTCGACGGGTTCGAGACGCTGAAGGTCTGCGTGGGTTACGACCTGGACGGGACCCGGCTCGACCATTTGCCCACCGCCGCCGATCAGCAGGCCCGCTGCACGCCGATCTACGAAGAATTGCCGGGCTGGCAGGAATCGACCGAAGGTGCGCGCAGCTGGGCTGACCTGCCCGCCAACGCCATCAAGTATGTGCGCCGGGTCGAAGAGCTGATCGACTGTCCGGTGGCGCTTTTGTCGACCTCGCCCGAGCGCGACGACACCATCCTCGTCACCGATCCGTTCTCCGACTGATGGCGTTGTCCTGGAAAGCCCGCCGCCGCTGGTCGCTGGTGATCCTGCTGATCGGATTGCCCGCCTATATCGTGGTGGCCGTGAGCGTGATGAACGCGCTCGGCCGCCCGTCTTTCCTGGTCGAGCTTCTGGTCTATGTGGCGCTCGGCATCGTCTGGGCGCTGCCCTTCCGCTTTGTGTTCCGGGGCGTCGGACAGCCTGACCCGGACGCGCCGCGAAAGGACGAAGCCGCCGAGAAAACCGGGCGGCGCGACGGCTGAACGGCGGTCTTGTCCCTTAGGCGATGCGGTTGGCGGACCTGTCTTCCCGGCCGCCCGCCACGTCGTCCATCACGAACTGGCCGCGTCTCAGCCGCCGGAACCGCCCGTCGCGCAGGTGAATGCCGAAGGCCCGCAGCATGTCCTCGCGCTGAAAGCCGTCGCCCGCGATGCTGCGGGCCAGTTCGATCACCTGCGGCCGGGTGAAATAGGCCACACCCTCCTGCCGCATCAGATAGGCGGCCCCGGCCTCCAGCAACCCCGCAAGATCGGTCGGGTCATGCGCGCCGAGATCGGCGGCGAAGGCGCGCAGCCGGGTCTCGGTCGCGGGCAGGACCGGTGTGTCGAGCCGCAAGGTCGCGCTGCTTTCGGCGGGGGCGGCCGTTTCGGAACGGGCAATTTCCTTCGGTTCGTCGATCCGCTGCTCGGTCACCAGGATCAGCGGCGCCAGTCGGCCGCGATCCCCGTCCGCCGAAGTCTCGCGGTCGCCGCGCACCACCTCTGCCAGCGCCTGGCGATAGGGACGGGTCGGGCCGTCATCGTCGCGGCGCAGGCGATTGCCGATCCGCCGCTCGGCCACCGTGGCGGCGACCGCCGCCTTCAGATGCGCGATCGAGGCCTGGCGGCGTTTCTGTTCGGGGCCGGCCAGCTTGGTATTGGTCTCGTCCAGCAGTCGTTGAAGCGCCAGTTCGTGATCGGCAAGATCGGCCGACCGGGTGCGCTCGGCCAGGCCCTGACGGGCCGGGACCGCATCGCCGGATGCGGGATGCGGGCCTGGGCGCGGATCGGCCAGCCGAACCGGCGCGGCATCGGCCTGAAGGGCGGCCAGTTCGGCCTGAAGGTCGGCCTCGTCGGACTCCGGCAGCTGGGCGTCGGGGTCGGCCGGAGGGGCGAGCGGCCGTTCGGGCGTGTCGGGCCATGCGTCGGTCAGATCGTCCCGGCGCAGCTTCAGCACCCGGGCGCGCGCCTGCTGGGGCCGGGTCGATGCCGCGGTGGCTTCTGCGGGCTCGGGAACCGGGCGCGACGCGGCATTGGCCGCCGGGCCGCGATCCTCCGGGCGACGCCGCAACTCGGGACCGGAGGTCGCTGCCGTGTGCGGGCGGTCCTCGGCGGCCGAGGCCCGGGCGGGCGCATCTGGCCGGTGGCTGTGCCGGGCCGCGACGCCTGTGTCGCTTTCAGGGCCCGCCTTCTGTCGAAGAGGGGAGGCCGCCCTGCCCGGATCCGCCGGGCGCTCCGGCGGTCGGGCGAAAGGGCGCTGCGGGCCCTGCGCGGGCGCCGCGAGGTCTTCGGTTTCGTCCTCGAAACCCGGTCCGGCCAGTTCGGCATCCGTGGCATGGGCGGTTTCCACCGCCGCGCGAATGCGCGCCAGTTTGGCGGCGACGGATTCGGGTTCGTCGGCGCGCGGCGGCAGCACCTTGGACGGTGCCGGCGCCGCATGCGATACCTGCGCGGCCCCCGCGACCGGGCTTTCGCCAGAGCGCAGCACGACCCCGTCCAGTTCGACGCGGGCCTCGACCCGGCGGCGCACCTCGCGTTCGGCGATGCGTTGAAGGGTTTCGGCATCGGGGGGCGGAGGTTCGGCGCCGAAATACCGGTCTTCGGCCGCAAGGTCCCGGAAATACTCGGTGACGGCCTTCATCATGCCAAAGGAATCTTCGAACCCCTCCAGCTTGCAGGAGAAGGTCCCATAGGAAACCGTCAGGGTCTTGGTCGGACCAACCATCCGAAACTCGCTTTCTCCCCGAACACTACACGCCTATGTTTACCATAGTGCGGTTCCAGAGAATGAACAGAAAGCGGAATTTTCAAGGTTTTTTCGTCATTTCGGGACTGTCCGCCACGATCTCTCCCAAAGGTTGCCAGAATGCCGACACAATTCGTCCATCATTCCGACAAGATCACGCTTCTTGGCGGCGCCTCGGTCGATCCGGCGCTCTTGAGTCGGGCGCTGGTCATCGCGCCGGCCCTGGTGGCGGCCGATGGCGGGGCGGATACGGCGCTGGCGGCGGGACGCATGCCCGAGGCGGTGATTGGCGATTTCGACTCTATCTCCGAAGCGGCGCGGGCGGCGATCCCGGCCGAGCGCCAGCACCCGGTGGCCGAACAGGACAGCACCGATTTCGAGAAATGCCTGCGCCATGTCGCGGCCCGGCTGATCCTGGGGATCGGGTTCCTGGGCGACC
The DNA here is from genome assembly GCF_003265965.1 of Rhodovulum viride. Taxonomy (NCBI): domain Bacteria; kingdom Pseudomonadati; phylum Pseudomonadota; class Alphaproteobacteria; order Rhodobacterales; family Paracoccaceae; genus Rhodovulum; species Rhodovulum viride. The sequence goes on from NZ_MUAV01000011.1 coordinate 10,239, forward strand.
GGTTCGACCATGGCCTGGCGGCCCTGAACGCGCTGGTGCGCCATCCCGACCGGCGCTGTCTGCTGATCGGCGACGACGATCTTTGCTTTCACTGCCCGCCGGAACTGGCGCTGGACCTGCCGCCGGGGTCGCGCTTTTCGCTCTTTCCGATGGCGCCTGTGCGCGGCACCAGCAAGGGGCTGCACTGGCCCATCGACGGGCTCGATTTCGCCCCGGGCGGGCGGATCGGAACCTCGAACCGGGTCTCGGGTCCGGTGCGACTGCGGATGGAGCGGCCGGGCATGGTGGTGATCCTGCCGGTCGAGGCGCTGGACGCGGCGGTCGCGGCGCTCATGGGGCCGGAGGCGGCGGCCGCGTCAGGCTGAGCCGACGTTCGCGCAGGAAGACGTAAAACCCCGAGCCGGTGATGAGCGCGATCCCGGTCAGCGCCTCGAGGTCGGGCAGGTCGTCGAAGATCAGATAGCCCAGCGCCGCCGCCGCGACGATTTCAAGATATTGCAGCAGGGCGATGGCGGCGGTCGGCGCGAGCCGCAGGGCTCCGCTGATCAGAAGATGCGAGACGGTGGCCGCAATCCCGACCCCGGCCAACCAGACCCAGAATGGGCCTCCCGGCCAGACCGGGTCGAGCGGTCCGATCCCCGAGCCGTCGCAAAGAACCAACACCGGCAGCACGATGAAGCTGGCCGCGACCGCTGTCCAGGCCTGCAGCGCCACGGTGGGCATCCGCCGCGCAATCTGTCGCGTCAGCACCATGTAGGCGGCAAAGCAGAAGGCGGTGGCCAGCGGCAGCAGCGCCACCGCGCCGAAGGCCGCAAAGCTCGGCCGGATCACCAGCATCGCGCCTGAAAACCCGACCGCCGAGGCGACGATCCGGCGCCAGCCCACGGCCTCGCCCAGGAAGAGCGCGCCGAGCAGGGTCAGGATGAACGGCTCGACAAAGAAGATCGCGATGGCATCGGCCAGCGGCATCGCCTGCAACGCGGCGAAGAACGCGGTTGTCGCACAGAGGATCAGCCCGGCCCTCACCAGATGCAGCGCCGCCTCGCGCGCCGAGGGCCAGGCGATTTGCCCCAGAGCGACAGCCAGCGGCATCAGGATCGCGGCCTGCACGCCGAACCGTGCGGCGGCGATCTGGCCCACGGGGATCTCCGCCGAGGCGAGCTTGGCGAAGCTGTCCATCACCGGGGCGGTCACGGTAAAGCCGACCATCAGAAGGATGCCGGGCAGGATGCGGTCGGTGCTTTGGGTCATCCAGTCGGTCTGGCCGGAACCAGGGCCGCCGTCCAGCGGTTTCGGCGGCCAGCCGGAGCGCCCGTGGCGGTGAGGTGCTTCGCCGAGGGGGCGGGGTCAGGTCGACCGACCGAGCACCATGCTCTGTGCGACCGCGCCACGGGCCGCATCCGCATGCACGGGCGACTGATAGGTCTCGAGCTTGGCAAGGAAGCTTTCGAGCCAGGCGGTCGGTTGGCCGGCGAGGCGCGAATAGCTGATCTGCGCACGCGTCGTCGAGAACACGTCCATCGGTTGTGTGAAATCCGGCGCTCTGACATCCATTCCGGCCTCGCGCAGACAGTCGACCAGATGCGACTGGAACGTCTCGCCATGGATTTCGAGTTGAAGCAGGAAATCGTGATCCTCGAAGCCTGCATCGCGTAGGTCCCTGGCCATGGCGTCGATCTCTCGCGGCGAGATGTTGGCCATGTCGTAGCGGGCGAAAATGTCGGCGATGGCATCGGGGCCGCGGGGGGAGGCTGCCGAGCTTGCGGCGGCGGAGCCGGAGGCTTCTTCCGCCGCCTTGGCGAAATCGGACGACCGGACCCCGGCGGTGCCGCTGACGCGCGTGTAATTCGCGATGCTTTGGGCGAAGGCACTGTTTCCCTGAACATTCATCGATATGTCTTCCTCGAAAGCGGCCCGGTCGGGCGAGTCGGGCCAAGCATGGCTATCTCCGATGAAGGGTTTGCTAACGCCGCCCGGGTCCCGCTGCCGCAGGAGGCCGGACGGCAAAAGGGGCCGCGCGATGGCGGCCCCCTGTCCTGCTGGTGTGCTGAGCGATCAGCCGGTCCACTCGGGCAGCGATTTCAGCGTATCCTCGGTCTGGACGGTCGTGACCTTCAGATCGCCGTCCTCGCCATGCGAGATGTCAAGCTCGCCATAGGCCAGTTCGACCTGCTTCTCGCCGATGCCGAGGAAACCGCCCACGTCGACGATCACCCGGTCGATCTTGCCGCTATCGGTCAGCACCAGCTCGCCGATTTCGCCGATCTTCTTGCCATCTGCGCCGATCACCGGCTGACCCTGCAGATCCTCGGCGGTCAGCTCGGCCCGCTCGCTGTCCGAAAGCGGCGTACCGGCGTCTGTCGCGGAACCCATGCCGCTGTCATCGGCCTTGGCCTGCTCGGTTTTCATGCCGTCTTCGTTCGAGGCCTGCTTGGTCTCCATGCCGAGGAAGTCGCCCTCGTTGTCCATCGAGGCGCGGTCATAGGCGTCCTTGCCTTCAAGGGTCGACGCATCGCCCTGGAACACGACGAAATATTCGCCCTCGTCATCCGCGTCCGGCGCGAATTTCAGGCTCTGCATGTCGAGCGCAACCTCGCGCTCGCCCACGCCCAGAAACCCGCCGATATCGGCGATCACGGCTTCGACCGAGCCATTGCCGTCGATATAGACGTCGCCGATCTCGCCCACGTCCTTCCAAGTGTCGGGAGCGTCGGTAAGGTCGGTCATCGACATGCCCTCATCCGTGCCGGTGTCGACATAGATGCGTTTGCCGATCAGGGTGTCGGCGCTCATCGACTGGCCGGCCACATCGACATCCGGAGCGGAAATCGGACCGCCCTGGCTCTGGGCAAGGGCGGGCATGGCGACGAGAGTGGCAAGGGCGGTGGTCGCAAGAATACGTTTCATCTGTGAACCTCCTTCTTCGTGTGGCGGTGCCGGTCCGGCGCCGCTTCCATGGCCAGACAACGTGGTCGGGGCCTGCGGGTTTCAGAAAGCGCCCAGAAAAAGGCCAGAAAATCTCGGGAACCTGCCCGGTTTCTGTGCGTTCCGACGCGCCCGTTCCGAACTATGGTCTATTTGCCATTCGGGGCGCGTCCGCGGCCCCTCCCGGTTCGGCATCGGGCGACCGCGCCTTCTGTCGGGACCGGCCTGCCGTCGGCAGGGGCCGGTCAGGGAACCGCAGGGCAGAGCCCGGCGTTGTCCCGGGACATCGCTTACGACACTCGGAACCAGGCCATCAGAAAAGGAACATCCGTCATGGAAGTCACAGGGATCGGCGGTCTTCTCGTCCTCATTCTCGATATATGGGCCATCGTCTCGGTCCTGAATTCCGGTGTCGCGACCGGCAACAAGGTGCTCTGGATCCTGTTGATCCTGCTGTTGCCGCTGATCGGCTTCATCATCTGGCTGATCGCGGGGCCGCGCTCCGCCGTCATCCGCTGAGGTCCGGCCGGACAAGCCTGCAGCCAACGCCATGCATGGATTCACCGAAAGCAGTGCGGCTCGTGCCGCAGCAACCGGTCCGGTCGAGGAGCTTGAGCTTCTTCTGACCGCGGCCGAGGCCTATCCGGCACTCGAGCGCGCCTTTCTGGAGGCGCGCCACACCATCTCGGCCAGTTTCCGCATCTTCGATGTGTCGACCCGGCTTCGCTCGCCCGAAGCCAGGGAGGTGGGAGAAGACTGGTTCGACCTTCTGGTCCATACGCTCGAACGCGGGGTCAGGGTCCGGCTGATACTGGCCGATTTCGACCCGATCGGCGCAGCCGACCTGCATCGGCTCAGCTGGAACGCCCGGCGCAAGCTGATTGCCGCTTGCGAGATCGCCCGAGCGGGAAGCCTCGAGGTGGTCAGCGCCCTGCACAGCGCGCGGGCCGGGCTTGGCGCGCGGCTGGTACTTTGGCCCGGCGCGCATGGCAAGCTGCGCGCGGTGCTGGCCGAACTGAACGCCCTTTCCGGGGACGCGCGCGCGCGGTTTCTGGAAGAAGCCCCTGGGCTTGCCCGGATCACCCGCACCCGGCACGACGGCCGGATCGTGGCGGTGCCCGGCGTGCCGGATCTGACGCCGGCCACCCATCACCAGAAGATGGCGGTGTTCGACGGACGTCTGCTGTATATCGGCGGTCTCGATCTGAACGAGCGGCGCTACGACACGCCCCGCCACCGTCGCGCGCCCGAGCGGACCTGGCATGACGTCCATGCGCTGGTGCGGGGGCCGGTCGTCAGCGCGGCCGAGGACCATCTCGAGGGCTTTCTTTCGATCGTGGCCGGCCAGCGCCCGCCGGGTCCGGCCGCGCCGGGATTCCTGCGCACGCTGTCGCGGCCCGCGCGGCGCGCGCCGTTCCGGTTTTCGCCGATGCCGGTGGTGACCGAGATCGAGCGGGCACATCTGTCGCGCATCGCCGCGGCCGAACATCTGGTCTATCTCGAAACCCAGTTCTTCCGGCATCTGCCGCTGGCTCAGGCGCTCGCCCGCCGGGCGGAGGCGCGCCCCGATCTGCGCGCCATCCTGGTGTTGCCCGCGGCCCCCGAGGACGTGGCCTTCGAGAACAGCAGCGGGCTCGACGTGCGCTATGGCGAGCATCTGCAAAGCCGCTGCCTGGGCCTCCTGTACGATGCCTTCGGTCCGGACCGGGTTCTGGTGCTGTCGCCGGTGCAGCCGCGCCGGATTGTCGACGCCGACGGCCGCGAGGCGCTGCAGGACGCGCCGATCATCTATGTCCATTCCAAGGTGTCGATCTTTGACGACCGCGCGGCGATCCTGTCTTCGGCGAACCTGAACGGCCGGTCGATGCGCTGGGACACCGAGGCGGGGATCGAGCTGACCGCCGCCCGCCATGTCGAACAGATCCGGCAGCGGGTCATGGGGTACTGGCTGTCGCGCGATGCCGACGGTCAGGTCGATCCGGAGGCCCTGGACCCCGCGACCGCGTTCGAGCACTGGCGGGTGCTGGCCGATCTGAACAGTCGCCGGCGGCCCGAGCGGCGCGAGGGGTTTCTGGTGCATTACGATTCCGACCCCGCGCGCAAGCTGGGCCTGCCGGTGCCAGGAGTGCCGCCGGAAATAGTCTGACGCGGCATTCGCTGCGCCGGCGGCGGTCGTCCCGGTTTTGCAGGGGGCGGGGCGGGGCGGGGCGGACCCGCCCCGTTTGCCGTCTGCAAGGTTTGCCGTCTGCAAGGGGCGAGATTGCAGATCGAGCCGCCTCGGTCACCCAAGGCCGAGGCAGGGTCAGAGGGTTTCAGAGGGCTCGGGTTCCGGCATCATGTCCGGTTCGGGCTCGTCGAAGATGTCGAGCATCGCCAGAACGATCACCAGAACCGGGATCGCGATCACCCCGCCGAGAGGTCCCCAGAACCACAGCCAGAAGACCAGAGAGACGAAGATCGCCAGCGGGTTCACTGCGATCCGGCGGCCGACGAAGGTCGGCGTTGCGACCTGCGACTCGATCCCGTTCAGCACCAGATAGATCGCGGCGGGCAAGACCGAGGCCCAGCCGTCGAAGACGATCAGGCCGCCCAGAAGCAGCGCCGCCACCATCGTCGCGGGACCCACGTAAAGCACGAAGTTCAAAAGCGCGGCGCCCGCGCCCCAGGCGATGGCTCCGGGCATGCCCAGCACCCCCAGCGCCACCGCCAGAGAGACGCCGAGCCCGACATTGATCAGCGTGATGGTCAGGAAATAGACCGCCACCAGACGCTCGGCGGTGCGGATCCGGGTCAGGATGGCCTCGCGCCCCAGCCGCCGACCGGCAAAGCTGGCGATCCAGGCATAGACCTCGGAGCGGGTCAGCAGAAAGAAGAAGAGCGCCGCGATGAAGATCAGGATCTGGGCGCCGATCCGGGGCGCCACGAACAGCGCGTCGGTCAGGGTCGGGATCGAGGGGGCCGCGGTCTCGTCCGCGCCGCTGCCGCCCAGCGCGCGCTGGACCTCGTCGCCGACCTGGCCCAGATTCTGCACGAATCCGCGGAAATCGTTGACCACGCCCCGCAATTCCCAGCGGATCGTCGGCCATTGGTCGACCAGCCGACCGACCAGCGGTTCCAGCGCGAAGGCCAGCGCCCCGACCGCGAGGATACCCAGCATAGGCAGCGCCGCCGCGACCGGGGTGCGCGGCAGTTTCAGCCGCCGTTCGAGCGAATCCGCCAGTGGCGACAGGATGATCCCCGCAACCAGCGCCAGACAGAGCGGGGCGAAGATGTCTTCGGCCAGTTTCAGCGCGGCAAAGCCCGCGACTGCCGCCAGAATGATGAGGGCTGTGCGGGACGCCGGATCGATGCGGAATGTGGGGTCGGTCATGGCCGGTCAACGCGCGCGGGTGCGCGCGGTTCCGTCGGTTCCGCGCGGTCCGGAAAGGAGGTCGCTCGGAACGTATCAGCGTTGCCTTGCGGAACCCTTTCCGGCCTTGGGACGTTGATTGGGCAGACAGGAACCGAAAAGGAGGAATTCGATGAATACGGATATCATCCAAGGGAAATGGAAGCAGATCAAGGGCCGGGCGCGCGAAGCCTGGGGGGCGCTGACCGATGACGAACTGGATCGCACCGAAGGCGACCGGGAACAACTGGTCGGCCTCGTCCAGGAACGCTACGGCAAGGCCCGTGAAGAGGCCGAGCGCGAGGTGGACGAATTCCTCTCGAAGTTCAACTGACGCGGCCGCCACAAGATCCGGGCGCCCTGTCCTCTGGAGGGCGGGGCGCCCCTTTTTCCGTGGCGCCTGCCCCCTGGCGCGGGGCAGGCCCGCGAAAGCCCGTGGAAAAGGACAATATTCCGCCGAAGTGATCCGAGAGATTGCCTGTTTTTAAGGCGGTCTTAAGGGTTTCCCCAAGGGAAGCCGGCGTCTTTCCGCGGGAACAGTATCGGTAATTGCATTGTTAATGCACTTGCTGCGACTTTCCGTCTATGATCGAAGCTCACGTACCCTCTGACAGGAACGGAGCCTCTCAATGCCGCACGCGGCTGCGCCTTTCACGACGTACTGCCCGACTTATGTGGTGCTTGAAAGGGACGCCCTGATTTCGGCCGACCTCATTCAGGCGATCGAATCCCTTGGGCCGTGCCGCGTGATGCATTTCTCGTCGATCGAACAGGTGACGCCTGCGCTCGAAGACGTCGGGGCGGTCGATGCGGCGTTTCTCGAGATGCGGGTCGACGATGCGCTGTCCAGCGGCCTTGCGGCCCATCTTGCCAAGCACGGCGCCCGTCTGGTTCTGACCCTTGGCGAGGATGTCGAACGGGTCATGGGCGAGGGGTGGCGCCTGTTGCTGCGGCCGTTCACCGAACGCATGGTCCATGATGCGCTGATCGAGACCAGCGCGGCCTGATACCGGGCCGCGCATGCGCCCGCCCCGCCGGGCTGCGTGACGGGCGACAGGTGCCGTTCAGGCGTCTTCGGCCGGGCGAAGGTCCTCGGGCAGAAGCGCGGGCGGCGTCAGCCCGCCCACAGGGTCGGCCAGCAGTTCCTGGGCCAGGCTCAGCCGCTCGGGGCTGTCGCCGACCAGCGTCCAGAGGCGACGCATGTCCTCTTCCAGACGGTCCCCGGAAATCTCGCCCGCATCGCGCAGCCGCTCGAATTCGGCGATCACGTCGACCGCATAGTCGGTCAGGCCCATCGCCTGAAGCTGGCCGCCCTCGCGGGCATCCTCGGCCACCGCATGGGCAAAGGCGAAAAGCACGACCTGCGACAGCGCCTCGCCGATCGAGGCGCCATGCTCCATCCGGTCGGCGATCAGGGCCTCTCCGGCAAAGGTCATCTCGATCCCGATCACCGCCAGCGCCTCGCGAAGGTTCTCCATCAGGGCCGGGTCGGCATTGTGGCGCAGCGGCACCGTCTTCACCGCAGCGGGGCTGCCACCCAGCTCTTCGGTATAGCCGCGCACGTTGCGCGGCGCGGCGCGGCGCGGCATCGGCAAGGGCAGATCGTCGGCCGCCGGTGTCGGCGAGGGAGCTTCGGCTTCGGGTTTCGGCAAATCGGCGGGCGGGGTCTGGGGCGCGGGCTCGGTTGCCGGGGACGGATCGGCCGGTTGCTGGACAGGCGCCGGTTGCTGTGCGGGTTCGACCTTGGCCGGGGCTTCCGGCGCGGGATCCCTGGCCTCGGGCTTGCTGGCCTCGGGCTTGCTGGCGACTTTGGCGGCGGCGGTCCTGGCGGAAGCCTTCACCGGCGGTTTGGCCGGAGTTTCGGCGGCCACCTCGGCCGGGCTCTCCTCGGCAGCGGTTTCGCCCAAGGCCAGACCGGCGGCCGTCGGGCGCAGCAGGGCGACGGGCTTCGCGCCGAACACCCGGCGCAGAATGAAAGGCTTGCGCTGGATCTCTTCGACCAGCCCCAGCGCCTTCAGCCGTCCCAGCGGGCGCGAGACCTCAAGTCCCCGCCCGCGCGCCCGCACCAGCAGCAGGTCGCGCCCGAAGGGGCCTTCTTCGGCATGGATCTGGCGGATGATCGCCAGCAGGTCCAGTTCGATGGATTCGAGCGGTTTGTCTTGCATCTTGCCCTCGCAGCCCAAGCGCTGGCGGCATGGCAGATCGGCCCTGCCGCGTCAATCGAACCGGCGTCGCGGCGGGGGTCTGGGCGCTCTCCCGCCCGCCTGCCTCCTCCCGCCCGCCCGCCTGCCGGAGCTTTCGCGCAGGCGCGTTTCGCCCGGCCATGCGCTGTGCGGCGACGGGGGGACGATCTGGCGACGGACGGAAGAAGACCGCCGTCCGCACGCGGCGCGCCCGGACCGGTGCGGCGCTGGCCTAGCGGCGCTTCATCGCGTCCAGCAACGCCGCGCCAAGGGCCCCGGGCGCGGCGTCCGAGGCTTTGCCGCCAGGCCCCGAACTGTGCCGCGACGGGCCGTTTCGGGGGCCTTTCCCCGGTCCCTTGCCCGATCCTTTCGGACCCGGCCCGCGTCCCGGCCCCTTGCCCGCCGCACCGCGCGCGACGTCGCGGGGGGCCGCCTCGGTCCCGCCCTCCTTGCGCATCGACAGCCCGATCCGCTTGCGCGGCACATCGACCTCGACCACGCGGACCTTCACCACGTCGCCCGCCTTCACGACTTCGTGGGGGTCCTTCACGAACCGTTCGGCCAGTTGCGAGACATGGACCAGACCGTCCTGATGCACGCCGATATCGACGAAGGCACCGAAGGCCGCGACGTTGGTCACCGTGCCTTCCAGCAGCATCCCCGGGCGCAGGTCGGTGATGTCCTCGACGCCGTCGGCGAAGCTTGCCGTCACGAATTCGGGCCGCGGGTCGCGCCCGGGTTTGGCCAGTTCCGACAGGATGTCCCTGACGGTCGGCAGGCCGAACCGGTCATCGACGAATTCCATCGGGTCGAGCGCGCCCAGCCGGGCCTCGTCGCCCATCACCGCGCGCAGGTCGCGCCCGCAGCTGGCCACGATCCGGCGCGCGACGTCATAGGCCTCGGGGTGGACCGCCGAGGCATCGAGAGGTTCGTCGCCGCCGGTGATCCTGAGGAAGCCCGCGCATTGCTCGAAGGCGCGGGGCCCGAGACGCGCGACCTTCAGCAGGTCCTTGCGTTTCGAAAAGGCGCCGTTCGCGTCGCGATGGGCGACGATGGCCTCGGCCAGCGACCCGCCCAGCCCCGAAACCCGCGCGAGTAGCGAGGGCGAGGCCATGTTCAGATCGACGCCGACGGCGTTCACCGCATCCTCGACCACACCGTCCAGCGCCCGGGCCAGCCGGTGCTGATCGACATCGTGCTGGTACTGGCCGACGCCGATGGCCTTTGGCTCGATCTTGACCAGTTCCGCCAGCGGGTCCTGCAGCCGCCGCGCGATCGAGACGGCCCCCCGCAGCGACACGTCGAGCCCGGGAAATTCCTTCGCCGCCAGTTCCGAGGCCGAATAGACCGAGGCGCCCGCCTCGCTGACGATCACCTTCTTCGGTTTCGGCGCGGGCAGGTCGCCCAGCAGCTCGGCCACCATCCGTTCGCTTTCGCGGCTCGCGGTGCCGTTGCCGATGGCGATCAGATCGACCCCATGCGTGCGGATCAGCGTGGCCAGCGTCGCCTGTGCGCCCCGAAGGTCGTTCTTCGGCTGGAAGGGATAGATCGTGGCGGTGTCCAGCAGCTTGCCGGTCGCATCGACCACCGCCACCTTGCAGCCCGTGCGGATGCCGGGGTCGATCCCCATCGTGACCTTTGCGCCCGCAGGTGCTGCCAGCAGCAGGTCCTTGAGATTTCGGGCAAAGACCCGGATCGCCTCGTCCTGTGCGCGGGTCCTGAGATCGCCCATCAGGTCCAGCATCATCGACAGGCTCAGCTTGGTGCGCCAGGTCCAGCCCGCCGCGTCGCGCAGCCAGCGGTCGCCGGGACCGTCGCCCCGTACGTCGAGCGCGCCCGCCACCATGGCCTGCACCCGGGGCAGCCCCTCTTCGGGTTCGGGGCCGATATCGACCGTCAGCACGCCCTCTTTCGACCCGCGCATGATCGCCAGCGCCCGATGGCTCGGCATCGTGGCCCAGGGCTCGCAATGGTCGAAATAGTCCGAAAACTTGGCGCCGGCCTGTTCCTGCCCCTCGACCACCTTGGCCGTGACCAGCGCGCTGTCCTGCAGGAAGCTGCGCAGCCGCCCGATCAGGTCGGCATTTTCCGCAAGCCCCTCGGCAAGGATGTCGCGCGCGCCCGCCAGCGCCGCCTTCACGTCGGGCACGGCCTCGGAAAGATAGCCCTCGGCCAGCGCCTCGGGGGCGCCGCCGCGGTCGCCAAGGATCGCCTCGGCCAGCGGGCCGAGCCCGTTTTCGCGGGCGATCATCGCGCGGGTCCGGCGCTTGGGCTTGTAGGGCAGGTACAGGTCCTCCAGCACCGCCTTGGTCTCGGCCTTCCGGATCTCGGCCTCAAGCGTCTCGGTCAGCTTGCCCTGCTCGCGCACCGACTCGAGGATCGTCGCCCGCCGCGCCTCGAGTTCGCGCAGATAGGCCAGCCGTTCGGCCAGATCGCGCAATTGGGTATCGTCGAGCCCGCCGGTCGCCTCTTTCCGATAGCGGGCGACGAAGGGCACCGTGGCGCCGCCGTCAAGCAGTTCGACCGCGGCGGTGACCTGATGCGGCTGGGCGCCGATTTCGGTTGCGATGGTGCGGGCGATGCGGGGGGCAAGATCGGCGGTCATGGCGGTCCGAAGTCTGGGTCAGGGGGCGACACCCTAGCCTGTCGGGCGGCCGCAGCCAAGCGGCGGAATCCGGCCGCACGGGTTCTCGCGCGGGACCTTGCGCCGGGCGGGGCTCGGGGCGAGACTGCGCGCCGGGCAAGCGGGAAGGGGTGCCATGGAAGTCTTGTGGGTTTTGTTCGGGGTGGTCTACGGCCTTCTGGTCCTGATCGGCCTGCCGGCGCTGTTGCTGGCCTATCTGGGGCTGCGGCAGACCACCGGCGCGCTCGAAGCCCGGGTCGCGGCCCTGGCCGAAGACATCGCGGTGCTGCGCCGCGACGGGGCGCAACAGGCGCCTGCGACGGAAACCCCGGCGGTCCCGCCGCCGGTCGCGGCGCGCGACCTGCCCGAACCGGCCGCAGTGCCGCCCGAGCCCGCCGCGCCGCCAGCGATGCCGCTCCCGGCCGCGCCCGAGACCGAGGCGGCCGCCGCCCGGACCCTGCCCGCGACGCCTGCGGTCGCCGACCGTGTTGGCACCTGGCTGCGGGAAAACTGGACGCTGGCGCTGGCCGCGCTGTCGCTGATCCTTGGCGGGCTCTTCATGGTGCAATACGGGGTCGAGCAGGGTCTGCTGACCCCGCCGCTCCGGGTGCTGGGGGCGCTGGTGTTGGGGGCCGCGCTGATTGCGGCCGGCGAGGCGATCCGGCGGCGCCACGGCGACACCGCGGCGCCGAACCTGCGCCACCTGCCCTCGACCTTCTCGGGCGCGGGCACGGTCGTTCTGTTCATCGCGATTCTCTCGGCGCATGCGCTTTACGGGCTGATCGGATCGGTTCCGGCGCTCGCGGGCATGGCGGCGGTCTCGGTGGTGGCGATGCTGCTGGGCTGGCTTTACGGGCCGGTGCTGTCGGCCATCGGGCTTCTGGGGGCCACGGCGGCGCCCTTCTTCGTCGGCGGGTCCTCGGACAAGGCGGTTCTGCTTTACCCCTATTTCGCGATGGTGGGGCTTGCCGGGCTGGGCATCGACACCTTCCGGCGCTGGGCCTGGGTGTCGGTTCTGGCGCTGGCGCTGCCCGCGGGGGCGCTGGGGCTGTTATGGCTCCATGCGCCCGACGCGCGCGGGCTGGCGCTGGCCGCGCTGGCACTGGCGGCCGGCACGGCGCTGATCCCGGCGCGCAGCCTGCGGCCCGCCGCCGATGGCCCGACCGTGACCGAGGGCCTTGGCGGCGCGCGGCCCGCCTTCCCGACCTGGCTGGCGGCGGCCGGGCTGGCGCTGGCCTCCGGGGCGGGGCTTTTGCTGGTGCTGGACGCCCTGCGCCCGACCGAGGCCGCCATCGGCTTTGCGCTGCTTCTGGTGCTCTTCGCGGGGGCGGTGTTGGGGCTGCCCCGGGCGCCCGCCTTCGAGGATCTGGCGATCCTGCCCGGGGGCGCGGCGCTTCTGGCGCTTGCGCTGCATGCGGCAGGCGACGGCCCGCTTTACGGCGCCTTCCGAGCCGGGATCGACCGTTTGCCCGAAAGCTCGGCGCCCACGACCGTCTGGTGGCTGGCGGCAGGTGGCGCGGCCCTGTCGGTCATCGCCTTCCAGCGGCTCCGCCAGGCCAAGCCCGGCGGCCCGGACCATCGCGGGTTCTGGGCGCTGGGGGCGGCGGTGCTGCTTCCGGCGACGCTGCTGATCCTCGAGGTCTTCTGGGCCCCGGCCGCGGTGACGGGCGCCTATCCCTGGGCGCTGGCGGTGATGGCCGGGGCGGCGCTGATGGTGCTGCTGGCCGAGCGGCGCTCGGCGCTGGGCGGTGAGGGCCGGGCCTTCGAGACGGGGCTTTTCGCGGCCTCGGCGCTGATCCTGATCGGGCTGGCGCTGTTCCTCGTGCTGACCAAGACCGCGCTGACCCTGGCGCTGTCGGCAATGATGGTCGCGGCGGTCGCCATCGACCGGCGGCATCCGATGCAGCCACTGGGCTGGCTTGCGCAGCTGGGGGCGGCGGTGATCGGCTACCGGCTGGTGATCGACCCGGGCGTCGACTGGGCCATCGACATCGCGGGGCCGCTCGATGCGGCGCTGGCCCATCTGGGGCCGCTTGCGGCCTTTGCCGCGATGCGGGTGCTGGCGCGGCCCGACCGGGGCGCGGTGCGGGCGCTGGCCGACTCCGCGCTGGTGACGACGGCGGCCATCGCCGCCACCGTGGCGCTGCGGCGCTGGGCCGGACCCGAGGGTTTCGAGACCCATTGGGGCATGGGCCTGACCGCCACGGTCTGGACGCTGGCCGCCTTGGCGCAACTCTGGCGGCTGCCGCACGATCCGGGCCTGCTGCGCCCGCTGCGGATCGTCTTCGCGGCGCTCCTGAGCTTCTCGGCGCTGACGGCGGGCGTGCTGCTGCTGAGCGATCTGGCGCAGCTTCTCGACCCCGGCCTTGCCAGTCGCCGCGTGGCCGGGCCGCCGGTGTTCGACAGTCTCGCGCTGGCGCTCTGGCCACTGGCCTTCGTGCTGGCGGGAGGGGCGCGCTGGCTGGGCGAGCCGGGGCGGCCGGGCGCGCGGCTGTTGCGGCCGGGGCTGGCTGGGCTGTCCGCGGGGGCGCTGGGCATCTGGGGCTGGCTTGAAATCCGGCGGCTCTGGCGCGGGCCGGATCTGTCGCTGCCGGGGCCCAGCGATGGCGAGCTTTACAGCTATACGCTGGCGCTGCTGCTGGCCTCGGGTCTGGGTCTGGTCGCGGCCGTCCTGACGCGCTCGCATGTGCTGCGGCGGCTGGCCATGGCCGGGGTCGGGCTGACCGTGGCCAAGGTGTTTCTGATCGACATGTCGGGGCTGTCCGGGTTGGTGCGGGTCGCGTCCTTCGTCGGGCTCGGTCTGGCACTTGCGGGTCTGGCCTGGCTCGACCGCGCGGTCAGCCGGATCTGGGAGAAGGGCTAAGGCCGGACCGGCTCAAAGCCCGGTCGCGTTGACGTAGATCGCATAGACCGAGCTGGTGGCGCAGATCAGCAGCCGGTTCCGGGCGGGGCCGATGAAGCAGAGATTGGCCACCGTCTCGGGCACCGCGATCCGGCCCAGCATCGTGCCGTCGGGGGCGAAGCAATGCACGCCGTCGCCGGCCGAGCTCCAGAGGTTGCCGGCCCGGTCCAGCCGGAAGCCGTCGAAGACGCCGGTTTCGCAGCGGCAGAAGGGCACGCCCTCGCCGACCCTCATGCCATCGTTCGAGACCGGATAGGCGCGGATCTCGGGCGGGCAGGCGGGGTCGTGGGTGATGCCGGTATCCGACACGTAAAGCACGCTGCCATCGGGCGAAAAGGCCAGCCCGTTCGGTTGCCGCAGATCCTCGACCACGGCCTTAAGCGCACCGTCGGGTCCGATCCGGTAGACGTTCTGGGCCCCGATCTCGCTTTCGGCGGCGGCGCCCTCATAGTCGCTGTCGATGCCGTAGGTCGGGTCCGAGAACCAGACCGACCCGTCCGCGCGCACGGTCACGTCATTGGGCGAGTTCAGACGCCTGCCGCGATAGCGGTCGGCCAGTACGGTCCGCGTCCCGTCGGGCTCGATCCTGGTCACGGCGCGGCCGCGATGTTCGCAGCGGATCAGGCGGCCTTCGCGGTCGACCGCATGGCCGTTCTGGTTCAGCGCCGGGCTTTCGAAGACCGACACCGACCCGTCGGTCGCGTCCCAGCGCATCACCCGGTCATTGGGGATGTCGGACCAGATCGCGTATTTTCCGGCCGGAAACCAGGCCGGTCCCTCGCACCAGCGCCCGCCGGTCCAGAGCCGGTCGAGCCGGGCTTGGGTGTGGATCAGCCGCGCGAAGCGGGCGTCGCGGATGTCATAAAGCGGGGCGGTCTCGGTCATGGGGCCTCACGAGGGGAAACGCGCACTGCGGCCATGGACCAGCAACATGCACAGGATGAAGCTGCCATAGATCACCTGCCGCCCGGGCTCGGGCATCTGCATGATCGACAGCACGGAATTGAGAAGCACGATCAGCACCACTCCGGCGAAGGTCCCGGCATAGCGGCCCTGACCGCCCAGGATACGGGTGCCGCCGATCACCACCGCCGCGATGGCCGGCAGCAGGAACGGCGTGGCCATGCCCTGATAGGCCCTGGCCGAATAGCCCGCCAGCAACACGCCCGCGAGCGCCGCGCAAAGCCCCGACGCGGCGAAGGCGCCGACGATCACCCGGCGGGTGCGGATGCCCGCCAGATAGGCCGCGGCCTCGCTGGTGCCGGTGGCATAGATCTCGCGGCCGAAGGCGGTGCGGCGCAACAGGACGGCGATCGCGACCGACACCGCCAGCCAGACGAAGATCGCGGCCGGAACGTCCGCGACCTTACCGGCGGCCAGCAGGCGCATCGTGCCGGTGGCGCGGTCCTGGGGCGCAAAGCCCCCCGTCTGGGTCACCATCAGCCCGCGCAGCACGGAATCGACGCCAAGCGTGAAGATCATCGGGGGGATCCGCAGCACCGCGACGCTGAGCCCGTTGAAAAGCCCCGCGGCCAGCCAGACCGCCACCCCGGCCGGGATCGCCCAGGGGCCGCCGACCGCGGTCGCGACCATCGCCGCGGCGGTCATCGTCCAGGGCACCGAGAGGTCGATATGCCCCAGCAGGATCACCATCATCATCCCCGCCGCGACGATCCCCAGAAAGGCACCGGTCTGCAATTGCTGCAACAGGTATCCCGGCATCAGCAAGGGCGCGGTGCCCGCCGTGGCCAGCGTATAGGCCGTGCCCAGCACCAGGATCGCCAGAACGAAGCCCGAGACGATCAGGACCGGCCGGGTCTCGGGGGGAATCTGGGAAAACGTCATCGCCATGGTCCTGCTACCGGAAAAGCTCGAGACGGTTGCGCACCCTCAGCGTGCGCAGCGCGCCGAGGCTGACTGCGGCCAGCAGCACCGCGCCCTCGATCAGCGGCTGCAACAGCGGGTCGACCGAGAGGATGCGGAAATAGAAAGACAGGGTGCGCACCAAAAGCGCCCCCACGATGGACCCGAGCGCGCCGTCGACGCCCCCCATCAGCGAGGTGCCGCCAAGCACCACCGCGGCGATGGAATTGAGCGTGTAGGTTCCCGCCTGGGCGATATCGGCATTGCCCGAGGAGGTCTGGATCGCAAGACAAAGCCCGCCGCAAGCGGCGAAGAAGCCCGCCAGCGTGAAGGCCGCGATCCGGGCCCGGGCGACGGGCAGCCCCGACAGGACGGCTGCGGGTTCGGCCGAGCCGATGGCATAGACGGTGCGCCCGGTCAGGCTGCGCCGGAACGGCAGCCAGACCCCGAGCGCCACGACCAGCACGATCAGGATCGGCACCGGAATCCAGGCCACCGGCCGCAGCCAGGCCGCCTCGGGGTCGGCAAGGTTCCAGGTCGCGACAAGCTCGGCCAGATCGTTGGTCAGCGCCCAGCTCAGATCGGCATCGACCCGGCCACCGGGGCGGGGCCTCAGGATCAGCGCCAGCCCGATGGCAATGGCGCCGGTCGCCAGCGTGGCGATGATCGGCTGCAGCCGCCCATAGACCACAACAAGCCCGTTCAGTGCGCCGAAGGCGGTTCCCGCCAGAAGCGTCGCGGCCATGCCCAGCGCGACCTGCAAGGGCGGCCCGGTCACCAGCTCGGAGGCGAGACAATTGGCCAGCGTCATCTCCGCGCCGACCGACAGGTCGAGCCCGCCCAGCAGTACGGGCAGGGTCTGGGCGATGGCCAGAAACACCAGCGCCACGCTTTCATTGGCGTTCTGGATCAGCACGGCCCCCGAAAACCCGCGCGGATGCAGCATGTTGTAGACGAGATACAGCAGCAGAAAGAGCGCCAGCGCCCCCAGCGGTGCGGCCTTGCGGCCGGCCCTGGCCCCAAGCCTGCGAAGGCCCGGGCTCATGCCGGCACCTCGGCGGGGGGGCGGGCCGGGCCGATATTCAGCGCCGCACTCAGCAACGCTTCTTCGGTCAGACCGGTGCCCGACAGCTCGGCCGCGATCCGGCCGTCAACCATCACCGCCACCCGGTCGGCGCAGCCGATCAGTTCGGCATAGTCGGTCGAATAGAACAGGATCGCCTTGCCGCGGTCGGCGAGCACGCGCATCAGCGCGTAGATTTCCTGCTTGGTGCCCATGTCGATGCCCCGGGTCGGATCGTTCAGCAGGATCACATCGGGATCGGTCATCAGCCAGCGGGCGATCACCACCTTCTGCTGGTTGCCGCCCGACAGGGTGGCGACCGCGTCGCCGGGGCGGGCGGCCTTGATCCGCAGGTGGGCGATGGCCTCGCGCACCGCAGCGGCCTCGCGCGCGGGCGAAACTATGCCCTCGCGCGAGACCCGGTCGTAGGAGGCCGCCAGCAGGTTGTCGGCAATCGACATCGGCAGCATCAGCCCCTCGGTCTTGCGGTCCTCGGGCACCAGCGCGATCCGGGCGGGCGGGCGCCGCGCCGCGGCCGGCGAGCCCGGAAGCCCCGTGCGCCCGCCCAGCGTGACCGGCCCCGAACCCCCGCGCAACACCCCGAAAAGCGCCAGCAGCAATTCCTTCTGGCCCTGCCCGTCAAGCCCGCCCAGACCGAGGATCTCGCCCCGGCCAAGGGCCAGATCGACCCCGGTCAGCCGCGGCGGCCAGCGCAGGTCGTCGATCTTCAGATGCGGCGCGCGCGGGGCCGGGGCGGGCTTTGGCGGAAAATGCGCGACGATGTCGCGCCCGATCATCATCCGCTCGATCTCGGGCGCGCTGCGCGTGCCACGGGCGAAGGTTTCGACATGGCGACCGTTGCGAAAGACCGACAGCCGGTCGCACAGCCGGTCGACCTCGTGCATCCGGTGCGAGATGAAAAGACAGCTGACCCCCCGCGCGCGCAGATCGGCCAGCAGCCGGTAGACCGTCTCGACATCCTGCGCGCCAAGCGCCGAGGTCGCCTCGTCGAGGATCAGCACCTTCGGGTCGCGCGCCAGGGCCTTGGCGATCTCGACCATCTGGCGGCGCGACAGCGACAGGTCGCGAACAGGCATTTCGGGGTCGAACCCGTTGCAGCCGATCCGCGCCAGCACCGCCTTGGCCCGCTGCCGCTGGGCGCGGCCGTCGATCAGCCCGAAGCGGCGCGGCGGATCGGCCACCGAGATGTTCTCGGCCACCGTCAGGTCGGGGATCAGCGACAGTTCCTGAAAGACGCAGACGATGCCCGCAGCGGCCGCCTCGGCGGGCGAGGCAAAGCGCACGGGCCGGCCGGCCAGGCGGATCTCGCCGCTATCGGGCCGCAGCACCCCGGCGAGGATCTTGATCAGTGTCGACTTGCCCGCCCCGTTCTCGCCGAGGATCGCATGGATCGAGCCCGCCTCGCAGGCGAAATCGACCGCATCGAGCGCCTGCGTCCCGGCAAAGGCCTTCGAGACGCCGGACAGTCGGATCGCGGGCTCTGGGATGGGCATTGGGCGGGCACTCCGAGGCGGCGGGCCGGGGCAGGGACCGGGGCAAGGGCAGGGGCCCTCCGCCGCGCTTTCATGCGGGCGGCAGGGGCGGGCGGTCAGTTCGTGTCGGCCTCGGACTGTGCCATGATCGCAGGTCCGGTGATGTTCACGCCGCAGGGCGGAAACGCGTTCACGGTGGAGAAGCTGTCGGGCAGGTCGCTCCAGTAGTTCACGCCGTCCTGCAACTGGTCGTAGGTGGCAACCGGAAGCGGGACCGAAATCAGCTGCGGCATCGGATTGCCCTCGAGCGCCGAGATCGCGGCCTTCATCGCGATGGCCACCAGACCCGGCGACTGGCCGATCGAGATGCCCTTCAGACCCTCGTCGGCATGCTGGGCGACGAGCTTGCGAAACCCGTTTTCGGATTCGCCCGCGACCGGCACCATCGGATGGCCGGAATCGAGCATCGCCTGAACAACACCGGTGGTTCCGCCCTGGGCGAGGATGGCGTCGAAATGGCCATGCACCGCGATGGCGTCGGCCACCACCTTCTGCGCCGTGCCGTCATCCCAGTTGCCCACCACCGAGACCCTCTGCCAGTCGCCGCCCGACTCGTCGAGCACCCGGTTGATGCCCAGCGAGCGGTCGCGGTCGACCGAGTTTCCGGGCAGCCCGCGCAACTCGAGGATGCGACCCGAGGTCTTGCCCTCGGCCTTCAGCTGATCCAGCACGAAGCCTGCCCAGGTCCGGCCCATCGCCAGCTGGTCCTCGTTGACCTGCATCACCTTGTCGGTGCCGAGCTCCTTGTCGGTGCCGAGCACATTGTCGAAGGGCACCAGCACCACGTCGTTGCGGCTGGCCAGCCGGATCACCCGGTCGAAGCCGTCCGGCGCCACCGCGATGGTGACGATGGCGTCATAGCCCTGATTGATGAAATCCTCGATCGCGCCCAGCTGCACGGCGGCGTCGGTGCCGGTCGAGACCACCTTGAATTCGGCGATCCGGTCGCGGATCGAGGGGTCTTGGGCGAAGGCCTTGGCGGTCTTGATCATCTGGATGCGCCAGCCGTTGCCGACAAAGCCGTTGACGATGGCGATCCGGTAGGGTCCCTCGCGCGGGGCCCATTGCAGATAGCCGGTCTCGGCGCTCCAGGGCGCGAAGCAGGCCGGGTCGGCGCCCGGTCCGGTCACGCTTTGCGGACCGGCCAGAGCCAGACCCGATGACAGCACGACCTCTGCCAGCGCGGGGGCGATCAGGCGAACAGCCGTCATGTCTTCCTCCCTCGGTGCTCTTTCGCACTCCTTTTTGCCCCCTGTTGCCGGGCCGCCTCCTCGCGGCGCAGGTCAAGGGCGGTTCTGGCCCGGGCCTTGTTGGGCCCGGTCGATCCTTTCGCCCGGCGCCCCCTTTGGGCTGCCGGTCGCCTTCCGCGCCGTCCCCGTCGGGGCCTGGCAGGACCCGATCAGCGGTCGAAATTCCCCACCCCCGCCTGCAGATGTGCGCGCATGCGGTACTGGTAAGCCAGCCGGTCGCGGGCCTCCAGCGCGTCGAGGATGCCGGCATGTTCGCCAAACGTGTCGGTGGCATAGATCTGCTGGGTCTTTCCGATGGCCATGATCCGCAGGATCACCGGCTTCATGATCTTGTAGACGTCGAGGATCGCCTTGTTGCCCATCACCGCGATCAGCCGCGTATGCAGGCGAAAGTCGATCTCGGCCGCCTCGTCGCAGCTGCCCGCCCGGCGCAGCCCCTCGTTGATGTCACGCAGCTCGGCGATGTCGGCCCGGGCGACCCGGTCGAAGATCAGATCGACGCTGGCGATCTCGAGCAGGCCGCGAAAGCCCTGGATGTCCGAAAAGGTCTTCCGCGAGACCTCGAGCGTGTTGAAGGAAAACAGCTCCAGCGCGCGTTCCATCCGGTCGTCGACGATGGTGGCCCCGACCTTGGGGCGGACGGTGACGATGCCATAGGCCTTGAGAATGCGCATCGCCTCGCGCACGGTGTTGCGGCTGGCCTGGAACCGGTCGCAAAGTTCGCGCTCGGTGGGCAGGCTGTCGCCGACGCGCAGGCCCTCGGCGGCGATCAGAGCGCGCAGCTTTTCGGCCAGATCCTCGACCGCCGACAGCCCCGAGGCGGCGCCGACAGCTCTGGCTGTCGCACCGCCGGTCGATGGGCCTGCCCTGGCAGAGAGGGCGGTATCTCTTTCCACCTCTGGCGGCGGACCGTCCTCTTCGCGCATGGGCTGCTCCTTGTTTCGGATTGCATTTGTGAAATCGAATTTAGGGACGCGAAGAAACACCTGTCAATGCGATGTTGGTTGGGTGAAAGGCTTCGCGATCGATTGCGGGCCAATGGGCGGGCACGCCTCAAAGGCAAAAGGGGGAAATGCGGGAAGGTGCGAATTTCGCATTTTCCGGGGAAGATTCGTGTTTTTGGAATATTCCGGGAGTGCCCTGACAGGTGCCGCGAGCGTCGCAACCGCGGCGGGCTTGGCCGTGAGAGGAGCGGGAGAGGGCCGGGTCGGCTCCCAGGAGGGGCGAAAAAGCGCGCCAAAGCAGAGAAGCCGGAAAGTCCAGGAATGTCAAATCAATCCCTATTCCGACGCGGGGCAGTGCCTGTTGGTGAAGACCGACATCCCCGATTTTGGATCGGATTGCATGGGTTTCCCCCGCGCCTTCGGACTGACGGCGAATGTGTCGGTCGAGAGAGTTTCTGGCCGGATGGCGGCCCGGCGACGGATCTTGCCTGCATATCTGCCGAATCCCGGTATCACGGTCATGACCAGATATTCGCCTGCGAGAGCGCGGACCAGAAAACGCGGAATGACATTTCCAAGGGACGTATTCCGACGGCCGGTGCGATTCTGGCCGGGCGTCTGAAGGGCGAAAACGATCGGGCAAGGCGGCGGGTCCTCGATCTCCGGGACGATGTCGCCCGAATTCGCGCTTCGGAAGCGGGGCGCTTTGAGCAGGAGAATTTCGTGATGAATCGCGGCAATCGTGCGCTCGATGTCGTGGAGGGCGCGAAATGCTATAAATGACACGGCTTTGCTGTTCCGAATGATGCGGGCAGAGATAAATCTCCTGCGCATGACGGCACGTTCGAGCACCCGCCCCACGTATCAGGCCCGCTTCGAATCGAGATGGATCATCGGACGCACGGACGGGTCTTTTACCAGCATCCAGGTTTCACCATCCCGACATTTCTCGATAGCCCGTGGCGCACCTCCTCGTTCGATCCATATGTCGCGCTTCGGAAAATGGTCCGGCCACCGCTGAGGACCTGGCAGATCCCGTTTCGCGAAAAGGCTGCAATGCAGCGGGGACAAGCATTCTGGACGCGGTCAATCCGGTCCGGAAGGGCCGCGCCCCGGCGCAGGCGCTGAAAGCCGGGCATTCGAGCGGGGCGCTCGGCCTTGACTTGGGGGATTCCGGAGATGCAATCGCCCCTATCTGCTGCGCATCGATGCCCCCGCCGCGTCGGGAGCGTGTCAAACCCGCCGACGCGTTCTTCGCCAGAACTGCGGACGTCGATGATTTCATCCTGTCCCGGTTCGATCATGACGGCGATGTCATGATCGAGGTGACGCCAGATCGGCTCGACCGCCCGCATCGGCTCAGAAAGGCGATGTCCTCCGGCTCCGGCGGGTCCGGGCCAGGGGGGGCGAAAAGGGCCCGCACGCTGGGCCAAGAGCTTCTGCTGCTCTGCGCCGAAGCCGAGGTGCAGCACTGTCCGGCCGGGTCCGGCCAGGCTGAGATCTGCATCGTCGGGATTGTCCCCGGCGAATACGTTCAGCCTCTGCGTCAAGTGACACAGACGCCAGGCCCGATCCGTCCGGGGCCGGCGCGGGGCCGGTCGCCGGGAGGTCCGAGCTGGTTCCGGGCCAAATCCCGCGGGCGCTTCGGTCTGCGCGGCACTCAGGTCTTTGGGCCGAAAACGCGACGCGGCGCCTCCTGTCAATTTCCGGATGCTTCGGCACGGCCTGCCCGACGCCGCGCCGATCTGCGGTTTGCATCGCCTGCGCAAAGGACTATTCACGGGAAAACCAATCAATCCGGCGGGGCTCATGACCGTTTCGATGCTGTCCACCTTCGTCAAGCCGATGCATCCCGAAGGGCGCCGTTTCGTCGCCATCGCGGCGGGGCTGACGGTTCTTCTGTTCCTGATCTGGACGCCTCTGGGCTGGATCGGCCTCGGGCTGACAGTCTGGGTCTATTACTTCTTCCGCGACCCCGAACGGGTAACGCCCGTCCGGCCGGGGCTGATGGTCTCGCCTGCCGACGGGATCGTGTCGCTGCTGGAACCCGCTGTGCCTCCGGCCGAGCTGGGCCTGGGGGCGGCGCCGATGACCCGGGTTTCGGTCTTCATGTCGGTCTTCAACTGCCATGTGAACCGGCTGCCCGCGGCGGGACGGGTGACAAAGGTCGCCTACCGGCCCGGCAAGTTCCTGAACGCCTCGCTCGACAAGGCGTCCGAGGATAACGAGCGCAACGGGCTGGCGGTCGAGCTGGCCGACGGGCGCCGCTATGGCGTGGTGCAGATCGCAGGGCTGGTCGCGCGGCGCATCCTGTGCTGGACCGCTGAGGGCCAGAGTCTTGCGACCGGCGAGCGTTTCGGCCTGATCCGTTTCGGCTCGCGGCTCGATATCTACCTGCCCGAAGGCGTGGAGCCGCGGGTTGCCATCGGCCAGACCATGGTGGCGGGCGAAACCGTCATCGCAGATCTTGGCGCCTGAGCGCATGGAGGGCTGATGATGAAGAAGTTCATCCGCCGCGACCCGCAGCACCGCGACCAGGTGCCGTTCCTGCAGCTTCTGCCCAATCTGGTGACGCTGTCGGGCATGTGCCTGGGGTTGACTTCGATCCGCTTTGCGATGGACGGGCGCTATGACGGGGCGGCGCTGCTGATCCTGCTGGCAGCGCTGATGGACGGGCTCGACGGGCTTCTGGCGCGGCGCCTGAACGCCACCTCGAATTTCGGGGCCGAGCTCGATTCGCTGTCGGATTTCCTCTGCTTCGGGGTTGCGCCGGGCCTTCTGGTCTATCGCTATTTCCTCGAGCCCTCGAACAATTTCGGCTGGATCTTCGTGCTGGTCTTTGCCGCCGCCTGTTGCCTTCGGCTGGCCCGCTTCAACGTCATGCGCGACGAGAACGAGGCGCAGACCAGCCATCACTTTCTCGGGGTGCCGGCCCCGGCCGGGGCGATGCTGGGGCTGCTGCCGCTGTTTCTGGCGCTGTCAGGCATCGTCGATCTGCGGGCGACGCCGCATCTGGTGGCCTTCTGGATCGGGCTGGTGGGTCTTCTGATGATTTCGCGGATCAAGACCTTTTCGCCCAAGGCGATGCGCATTCCGCGCGCGCTGGTCGGGCTGATGATGTTCGCGACGGTGGCGGCGGTCGGACTGATGTTCACCCGCATCTGGCTTTTGCTGGTCACGCTCGACCTGATCTATCTGGCGATGCTGGTCCATGCCGCGCTGCAGGCGCGCCGCCAGGGTCCGGTCTGACCCCGTCCGGTCCCGTAAAAGGTCCGGTCCCGGCCGCGGTCGCCCCGCGGCCGTTTCTTTTTCGGGCGTTTACGGCGCAGCGCCCGCGGTTTCGGCAACGCTCCGCATGAGCGGTGCAAAGGCCCCTTTTCCTCGCCGTTGAAAGTTGATAGAAATGCTCAGGTACGCGACGCATGCTTGCGCGCCGCATCACAGTCACTTGTCAGGCCCCAGCTCGTCGCCCGGTCCCCTGCCCGATCAAGACAGAAACGCGCGATGACTCTTCCAGCCGATTTCCCCCATCCACGCCGGTTTTTTCCGGACCTGTCCCCGTCTGAACCCGGGCGCACGACGCTTGCCCTGTCCGGGACCAGGGCCGGAGACGGCGGCACAGGACGGGAGGGAAGGCCAGAGCTGCGCGGCAGAATCCGCAATGGAATGGAGGGACAGAATGGAGCGACCCAACGCCCGCACGACCATGGTGACCAGAGCCGCCAGCCCGGCGGGGAGGGCGCCCCGATGACCCTTGTCCAGGCGATCCGCCACAGCAGCGGCGAAAGCAATCAACACGATGCGCGGATTCTGACCGGCGGCGGCAATACTGCGGTGATCGTGCTCGACGGCGTGGCCTACACGCTGCGGATCACCCGCTCGGGCAAGCTGATCCTGACCAAGTGAGCCTTCGGCCGGCGGCGGGCACCCGCCGGCCTGTCGGCCGTTCCGGACTGCTGGGCGCCCGTCACGCTGCATCGCAGCATTGTCACTTTACATATTTGCAAGCCGGGCATAACGCTGGGGACATTCGGGCCCCCTATATCGGGGACAAGATCCGTTCCGGAGCCGTCCCGAAGCCCTCGATGCCCCGCCCCTTCGCAGGGGTCGACGCGGCCGCGGGACTGGCGACGTCCAGTCCGCAGAAGGAGCCGCGCCATGACCGACAGACCGCAGGATATCGAACAATCCGTGCCGTGGTTCTGGCCGATGGCCGCCGTCCTCGGCTGGCAGGAGGCCGGCTATCAGGCGATGGCCGACGGGCTGCGCTTCGTGGAGGAAGCGGCCGAAATCTCGGCCCCGCCCGAGCCTGACTGGGCCAGTCCGAACAAGGTTCTGCTCGATCTCGACACCATGCGGCTGCGCGATTTCGGGGGCGGCGGCACCGGGCTTCCGGTGATCGTCGATGCGCCCTATGCGGGTCATTCCGCCACCATCGCCGATTTCGCGCCGGGGCAAAGCCTGGCCGCGACGCTTCTGGCCTCAGGGCTTGGCCGGGTGCTGGTCACCGACTGGAAACCGGCCACGCCCGAGATGCGCGATTTCGACATCGACAAGTATCTGGCCGAGATCAACGTGGCGATCGACGAGGTCGGTGGGCGCGCGATCTTGGTCGGTCTGTGTCAGGGCGGCTGGATGTCGGCGATGGTCGCCGCCCGCTTTCCCTCCAAGGTGGCGGCGCTGGTGCTGGCGGGCTCGCCCATCGACACCGATGCCGGCGACGGGCCGATCCGCCGGATGGCACATGAGACGCCGCTTGCGGCCTATCAGAAGATGGTGGCCGCCCATGATGGCCGGATGTCGGGCAGCCTGATGCTGACCGGCTGGAAGAACATGCATGCGGAAAAGCAGTATCTGGGCAAGTTCCTCGACCTGTATGCCCATATCGAGGACCGCAACTATATCGAGCGGACCGAGACCTTCGAACGCTGGTACGAAAACCCGCTGGACCTGCCGGGGCGTTATTACCTTCAGGCCATCGACCTGCTGTTCAAGCAGAACCTCTTCGCCAAGGGCGAATTCGTGGGTCTCGGACGGCGGCTGTCGCTGAAGGACGTGACCTGCCCGGCCTTCCTGCTGGCGGGCGAAAGCGATGACATCACCACCCGCGAACAGGTCTTCGCTGCCGAGGATCTTTTGGGCACGCCGAAGGCGCAGATTCGCAAGCTGCTGGCCAAGGGCGGGCATATCGGGCTCTTCATGGGGCGGCACACCTTGACGGATGTCTGGCCGGGCATCGCGGAGTGGATCGCGGAACAGGGAGGCAAGTGATGGACGCACAGGACCAGCCAGAGGGCAAGACGCTGCCCCCCACCGACCCGCAAAAGGGGCTGAGCACGGCCGAGGCCGCGGCCCGGCTGGCGCGGTTCGGCCCGAACACGCTGGCCGAGGAGCATCGGAGCCTTCTGAAACGGATCTTCGGCTATTTCTGGGGACCGATCCCCTGGCTGATCGAGATCGCGGCGATCCTGTCGCTGGTCCTGTCGGACTGGGCCGATTTCGGCGTGATCCTGGCCATGCTGCTGGTCAATGCGGGCGTCGGCTTTTTCGAGGAAAACAAGGCCGACTCGGCCATCGCCCTGCTCAAGCAGAAGCTTGCCCCCGCCGCCCGGGTGCTGCGCGACGGCCGCTGGCAGGAGATCGCCGCCAAGGACCTGGTGCCGGGCGATCTGGTGCGGCTCGAGATCGGCAACATCATCCCGGCCGATCT
Organism: Rhodovulum viride; assembly: GCF_003265965.1. Lineage (NCBI taxonomy): Bacteria > Pseudomonadati > Pseudomonadota > Alphaproteobacteria > Rhodobacterales > Paracoccaceae > Rhodovulum > Rhodovulum viride. The sequence goes on from NZ_MUAV01000011.1 coordinate 36,643, forward strand.
GCGCCTGACCGAGGGGCAGTATCTCTCGGCCGACGAGGCGGCGCTGACGGGCGAATCGCTGCCGGTCGACAAGGCGGTCGGCGACACCGCCTATTCGGGCTCGGTCGTGCGGCTGGGCGAGATGGTGGGCGAGGTCACCGCGACCGGCATGAGGACCTATTTCGGCCGCACCGCGGCGCTGGTGCAGGGTCCCGAGCGGCCCTCGCATTTCCAGCAGGCGGTGATGCGGATCGGGAATTTCCTGATCGTCGCCGCGCTGGTGCTGGTCACCATCATCCTGATTGTTTCGATCTGGCGCCAGAATCCGCTGTGGCAGACCGTGCAATTCGCCCTGATCCTGACGGTTGCCGCCATTCCGGTGGCTTTGCCCACGGTGCTGTCGGTGACGATGGCGGTGGGCGCCGAGCGGCTCGCGCGGATGAAGGCCATCGTCTCGCGGCTGGTCTCGATCGAGGAGATGGCGGGCGTCGATGTGCTCTGTTCCGACAAGACCGGCACGCTGACCCTGAACCAGCTGACCGTCGAAACCCCGCGCCCCGCGGCGGGCGCGACGGCAGACGATCTGCTGCTGGCCGCGGCGCTTGCCTGCAATGCCAATGCGCCTGACGCCATCGACCAGGCGGTGCTGGCCGCCGCCGACGGGATCGAGGCGCGGCGCGATTACAAGCTTTCGACCTTCACGCCCTTCGATCCGGTTTCGAAACGGACGCTGGCCGAGGCCCGGCGCGGCGACGAAACTTGGCGCTTTGCCAAGGGCGCGCCGCAGGTGATCCTAGATCTCGCGGGGCTTGAAGGTGTGGCGCGGACCGCGCTCGAGGCCGAGGTCGATGCCCTGGCGGCCCAGGGGTTCCGCGCCATCGGTGCGGCCCGGGCCGAAGGCGAGGGCGCCTGGCAGTTCCTCGGGCTGATCCCGATCTTCGATCCGCCCCGGCCCGATGCCGCCGAGACCATCGCGAAGGCCGGCGAGATGGGGGTCACCGTCAAGATGATCACCGGCGATCACGAGGCCATCGCACGCCAGATCGCGGGGCAACTGGGTCTTGGGCAGGCGATGTACCCGGCGGGCCAGCTTCTGGAGGGCGACCCGGCCGAGGTCGAGGCGCGGGTGCGCGCGGCCGACGGCTTTGCGCGCGTTCTGCCCGAACACAAGTTCCGTATCGTCGAGGTGCTGCAGCAGGGCGGCAGCATCGTCGCGATGACCGGCGACGGGGTGAATGACGCCCCCGCGCTGAAGCGTGCCGATGCCGGGATCGCGGTCAGCGGGGCGACCGACGCCGCGCGCGCCGCCGCCGATCTGGTGCTGACTGAAAAGGGCCTGTCGATCATCACCGAGGCCATCGCCGAGGCCCGCCGCATCTTCGAGCGGATGACCAGCTACGCGACCTTCCGCATCGCCGAGACGATCCGGGTGCTGCTGTTCATGGCGCTGGCGATCCTGGCCTATGACGTCTACCCGGTCACCGCGATCATGATCGTGCTGCTGGCCGTGCTCAACGACTTCCCGATCATGATGATCGCCTTCGACAACGTGGCCGTGTCGCCCAAACCTGTCCGCTGGGACATGCGCCGCGTCATCACCATCGCGTCGACGCTGGGGGTGATGGGCGTGGTCGAGACCTTCCTGCTGTTCTGGTATGTCGACAGCGTGATGCACCTGCCGCGCGAGACGATCCAGACGCTGATCTTCCTCAAGCTCCTCGTGTCCGGCCACATGACGCTGTACGTCACCCGCAACCAGAACTGGTTCTGGACCCGGCCCTGGCCCGACTGGAAGCTTTTTGCGACCACCGAGGCGACCCAGGTGATCGGCACGCTGATCGCGGTCTATGGGGTGCTCGTCACCCCCATCGGCTGGACTGCGGCACTTCTGGTCTGGGCCTATTGCCTGGCCTGGCTGCCCATCGAGGGCGCCATCGCCATGGGCGTGCGACGGCTCTATGCCGCGCGCCGGGCGGCGGCCTGACGCGCGGCGCGGCGCCCGATCATCGGCACTGGGCGGCGATCTCAGTCCGCGTCGGACAGGACGCCCGCGCCGATCAGCGCATCGATCTCGGCCTCCGTCAGGCCCCAGTCGCAAAGTGCGCGGGGGGCCGGGCGGCTGGCGCTTTCGGGGCCGAGCGCGATCCGGCCCGGGGTGCGGCCGAAGCGGGGCGCGGGGGCCGGTTGCACCACGCCGTCGACGGTCTCGAACAGGCCACGCGCCCGCGCCTGGGCCGATCCCGGCGCCTCGGCAAGGTCGAGAACCGGCGTCACGCAACCGTCGCTTCCGTCGAAAAGCGCGGCCCAGTGATCGCGCGGCCGGCTGGCGAAGATCGCCTCCAGGCGTGCCGTGCAATCGGCCTCGTCCTCGGCCCGGCCGGACAGGAATTGCGGGTCGTCCGCCAGCCCCAGCCGATCCAGCAGGACCTTGCGGAAGGCGGGCTCGATCGCCGCCACGACGACGGCTCCGCCATCGGCACAGACATAGGTGCGATAGCAATGCCGCCCGCCGTCCAGCATGTTGCCGCCCGGGGGCGCGTCGTGCAGGCCAAGGGCCGCCATCCCCGACACCATCGCATAAAGGCTGGCCGACCCGTCGAGGATGCTGGCATCGACCACCTGGCCCTCGCCGCAGCGCCAGGCGTTCATCACCGCCGCGAGACAGCCCACGACGGCGAAAAGCGCGCCGCCGCCCATGTCGCCCATCAGGGGCGGCATGCCCTTGGGCACCCGCCCGTCCTGCCCGAAAAGCGACAGCGCGCCCGAAAGCCCGGTGAAGTTCATGTCATGCCCGGCCATTCCGGCCATCGGCCCGTTCTGCCCCCAGCCGGTCATGCGCACATAGGCCAGGGCCGGATTGGCGGCGAGGCAGGGCTCTGGGCCGAGGCCCAGCCGCTCCATCGTGCCGGGGCGGAACCCCTCGATCAGTGCGTCGGCCTCGGTCACCAGACGCAGAACCAGCCCCCGGCCGGCGTCGGTCTTGAGGTCGACCCGGACATGGGGGCGCGAGCGATAGGTCACCGCAGCGCGCCCGGCCGCGGCCGGGTCAAGCGCCGGATCGGGCGCGGGATAGCCGCCGGGCCGGTCGATGCGGATCACCTGCGCGCCCAGATCGGCCAGGATCATCGCGGCATAGGGGGCGGGGCCAAGCCCCGTCATCTCGACCACGCGAAGCCCGGTCAGCGGCCCCTCGCGCGTGGTGGCGGCGGCGGCGGGCTCGGGGCAGGGGCGATAGGGCATCGGGGCGTCTCCGGTCCAAGCGATCCGCCCATCGGCTTAGCGCAGATCGGCCGTCCGGGACAGGTGCCCGGCACCGGCGACGCGGCGGAAGGCCTGGCACAAAGGGGCAGGGGGCTGAAGGGAGAGACAGGCGGACCCCGTCGGGGTCGGTCGATCCGGAACCGATGGGGCAGGCCGCGACCGGCAGAGACGACGCCCGGCAGCTGAACAGGAACCGATCGCGGCAGGCCCCTGCCAAGGATCATACCGCAGAATCGGCCTGCCGGATAGGGTCGGTCCATCGGGACTTGCCAAAGTCGGCCGGACTTGGTCTGACCGCAACGGGAACCATCAGGACAGGAGACCGCCGTGACCGGGAAACACGCGCGCGAAGGCTATGTATCGAAGGCCGGACTTGAGGTCGCGGCCGAACTGGCCGCCTTCATCGAAGAGGCGGCCCTGCCGGGCACCGGGGTCGCGCCCGACCGGTTCTGGGAGGGGCTGGCCGGGCTTGTGCACGACCTGACGCCGAGGAACCGGGCGCTGCTGGAGACGCGCGACAAGCTGCAGGTGCAGATCGACGCCTGGCATCAGGCCCGGCGCGGTGCGCCGCACGATCACGAGGCCTACAAGGCCTTTCTGGAAGAGATCGGCTATCTGCTGCCCGAGGGCGGGGATTTCGAGATCGAGACCGAGGGGCTCGACCCCGAGATCGCCTCGGTGCCGGGACCGCAGCTGGTGGTGCCGATCACCAATGCGCGCTATGCGCTGAACGCGGCCAATGCGCGTTGGGGCAGCCTCTACGACGCGCTTTACGGCACCGACGCGATGGGCGGTCCGATCCCTGCGGGCGGCTACGACCGCGGCCGGGGCGCGCGCGTGGTGGCCCGGGCGCGGGTCTTTCTGGACGAGGCGTTTCCGGTCTCGGGCACCAGCCATGCCGATGCCCGGCGCTACCATGTTCAGGGCGGCGCGCTGCTGGTCGACGACCATCCGCTGGAAGACCCGGCCAAATTCGTGGGCTATCGCGGCCATCCGCGTGCACCCGACGCGGTCTTGCTGAAGAACAACAACCTGCATGTCGAGCTGGTCTTCGACCGCACCCATCCGGTCGGCGCCCGCGATCAGGCGGGGCTTGCGGACATGCGGCTGGAAAGCGCCGTTTCGGCGATCATGGATTGCGAGGATTCGGTCGCCTGCGTCGATGCCGTCGACAAGACCGTTGCCTATCGCAACTGGCTGGGGCTGATGCGGGGCGATCTGTCGACCGATTTCGTGAAGGGCGGCGAGCGGCTGACCCGGGCGCTGTCGCCCGATCTTGACTTCATCGCGCCCGATGGCAGCCCGCTTGCGGTCAAGGGCCGGGCGTTGATGCTGGTGCGCAATGTCGGCCATCTGATGACCAACCCCGCGATCCGCGACGGCGCGGGCCAGGAGATCTTCGAGGGGCTGATGGACGCGGCCATCACCACTCTGATCGCGATGCATGACCTGAAGAAGACCGACGGCGCGCGGAACTCGGTCGCGGGCTCGATCTACGTCGTCAAGCCCAAGATGCACGGCCCCGACGAGGTCGCCTTCGCCGACGAGACCTTCACCCGGGTCGAGGCGATGCTGGGCCTGCCGCGCTATACCGTCAAGCTCGGCATCATGGACGAGGAGCGCCGCACCTCGGTCAATCTCAAGGCGTGCATCCGCGCGGCGAAGCACCGGGTGGCCTTCATCAATACGGGCTTCCTCGACCGCACCGGAGACGAGATCCATACCTCGATGGAGGCCGGGCCCTTCAGCCGCAAGGACTTCATCAAGCGCAAGTCCTGGATCACGGCCTACGAGAACCTCAACGTCGATATCGGGCTCGAATGCGGACTGTCGGGCAAGGCCCAGATCGGCAAGGGCATGTGGGCGATGCCCGACAAGATGGCGGCGATGCTGTCCACGAAGATCGAACACCCCAAGGCCGGCGCCACCTGCGCCTGGGTGCCGTCGCCCACGGCCGCGACGCTGCATGCGCTGCATTATCACCAGGTCGATGTCTTCGCGGTGCAGGCGAGCCTGAAGGCGGGCGGGCGGCGGGCCCATGTCGACGGCATCCTCGACATTCCGCTGGCCACCTTCCGCAAATGGTCGCGGCCCCAGATCGTCCGCGAGGTCGAGAACAACGCCCAGGGGATCCTCGGCTATGTGGTACGCTGGATCGACCAGGGCGTGGGCTGTTCCAAGGTGCCCGACATCAACGATATCGGTCTGATGGAAGACCGCGCTACCTGCCGGATTTCGGCCCAGCATATCGCCAACTGGCTGCATCATGGCGTGGTGACCGAGGATGAGGTGGCCGAGGTGATGCGCCGCATGGCCGAGGTGGTCGACCGCCAGAACGAGGGCGACCCGGCCTACCGGCCGGTGGCGCCGGACTTCGACGGCGTGGCCTTCCGCGCCGCCTGCGATCTGGTCTTCAAGGGCCGTATCCAGCCCTCGGGCTATACCGAGCCGGTGCTGCATGCCCGGCGGCTGGAACGGAAGGCCGAGATCGCGGGGGCCTAGGCCCGGGGCTCAGGCGGCGTAGCGGGTCGCTCCGGCGCGGATCTGTTCGCTGAGTTCGATCAGTGCCTCCAGCCGTGCGCGGATGTCGGCATGGAAGGTCTCGAGCTGGTCGATGGTGGCCGCAAGCCCTTCGCCGCCAGCCGCGAGGCGCCCGCATTCGACCCGGCCCATGACCCGGATCGAATCGAGCCCCAGCACCACGCGGCGCAGGTCGCGGCTGGTCTGGGACATGGTCGCCGCGGCGGCCAGCGCCTCGTGCAGATCGGCCCGCGCCTTGGCGGTGCAGCGCGCCTGCATCGCGCCCAGCAGTGCCAGTTCCTCGTCCCGGTCGGCCGGGCCGAGCGGTTCCTTCTCGTTGCGGAACTGGCGCAGCAGGTCGGATTGGACCTCGGCGGCGGCCAGCATGAAGACGGCATCGCCCACGACCCGGGCCAGACGGTCGCACAGATTGCCGTCCTGACCGGCAAAGCTGTGCAGCTGCGCGATGATCTCGGCCGACGCGACCTTGTAATTGTCCGAAATCGCGGTGATCGGCCCCCCGACCGGTTCCAGCCGGGCGGCGAAGATGCGCATGTTGGTGGGGATCGACTGCAACGCCTCGAAGGTCTGGATCAGCGCGCCCTGTTCCCGGGTCGCGGCGGTCAGGCTGGCAATCACCTTGTCAAGCGCCGCCAGGCGGGTGCCGCCATCGCTGCCGACAGAGGCGCGCTGGGCAAGCTCCTGCCCCAGCGCCTGGGCCATGAAGTCCTCGTAGCTCGGGAAACCCAGCGCAGTCAGCCGCTCGAGCAGCAGCGCGGCGCTGTCTTCGGGGCTGAGCTTGTCGGCCAGTTCGCGGGCACGCAGCGCGCGGTATTCGGCCTGGACGGCCGGAAACAGCGGTCCGGACGGCTTGATCCGGACCGAAAGATACCCGTCGTCCATCGGCATGACCACGGCGAAGACCCAGTAGTAGCGTCCGTCCTTGGCGAGGTTCTTGACATAGGCCCCGATCGGTCGACCCGACTGGATCGTCTGCCAAAAGAGCCAGAAGACCGCGCGCGGCATGTCCGGGTGGCGGATGATCCGATGCGGTGCCCCGATCAGTCCCGGCCAGTCATGGCCGGAGATCCTCTTGAACACCGCGTTACCAGCGCGAATGACCCCCCGCGAGTCAGTACGGGAGTAGAAGATCTCCTGTAGTGCGAACGGCACTTCGCCCGTCTCGGGCTGGTCGCCCTGACCGACGCCGGGATGCGCCATGACGCCTCCGTAAACTCATACAAACACGGGACTTTCTTGTCGTGAGCTCAGGGCTATCAGTCGAATCTTAATGAAAACTTTCCGGGCTTTTCGTGACGTTGGGTCACTTGAGGGGGCGGGGGTGCGCGCCTCGGGACGAAGCGGGAACATCGCGTTCCGACCGGTCCGGGTGCGCCAATGCCGCCCGCAGGCGCGCGACTCGGCAGGGCCGCGCCGGCCCGGCGAACGCAGTGTCGCCGGGCGGACCTAGTGGCATCTGAGCGGCTGTTACGCCGCGCCCTGCGCGGTCACGCGGTCGACGACCGCCTGCAGCCGGGCGAGCGTAGCGTCGGTATCCGCGAGCTTGTCGAGCCCGAAGAGCCCGATCCGGAAGGTGCGGAAGTCGGACCCCTCGCCAACCTGCAGCGGCGTGCCCGAGGCGATCTGCATGCCCTCGGCGCGGAACCGGGCGCCCGACTGGATCTGGGGATCGTCGGTATAGCAGACCACGACGCCCGGCGCGGCAAAGCCCGGCGCCGCGACCGAGGCGAAGCCGCGCGCGGCCAGCATCTCGCGCACCTTGCGGCCCAGCTCGGCCTGCGCCGCCTTGGCGGCCGCAAAGCCCATCTCGCGGGTCTCGGCCATGGCGTCGCGCAGCCCCAGAAGCGCGTCGGTCGGCATGGTGGTGTGATAGGCATGCCCGCCGTCTTCATAGGCTTTCATGATCGCCCGCCATTTCTTCAGGTCCATGGCGAAGGAGTTCGAGGCCGTGTCGGCCAGCCGCTCGGCGGCGCGGGCCGACAGCATCACCATCCCGGCCGAGGGCGAGGCCGACCAGCCCTTCTGCGGCGCCGAGATCAGCACGTCGACCCCGGTTGCCTGCATGTCGACCCAGATGCAGCCCGAGGCGATGCAGTCCAGAACCATCAGCGCGCCGACCTCATGGGCGGCCGCGGCCATGGCGGCGATGTAGTCGTCGGGCAGGATGATCCCGGCCGAAGTCTCGACATGGGGGGCGAAGACCACATCGGGGCGGGTTTCGCGGATCTTGGCGGTCACGTCCTCGATGGGCGCGGGCGCGAAGGGCGCCTTGGCGGCATTGCCCGCGGGACGAGCCATCAGCACCTCGGTTTCCCCGGCAAATCCGCCCGCCTCGAAGATCTGGGTCCAGCGGTAGGAGAACCAGCCGTTCCGGACGATCAGCGCGCGGCGTCCGGTGGCGAACTGGCGCGCGACGGATTCCATCGCGAAAGTGCCGCCGCCGGGCACCAGGGCCACTTCGGCCGCGCCATAGACCTCGCGCAGCATCGCCGAGATGTCGCGCATGGCGGTCTGGAACTTGGCCGACATGTGGTTCAGCGAGCGGTCGGTGAAAACGACGGAAAACTCGCTCAGGCCGTCGGGATCGACATCGGGACGCAAGCCGGGCATCGGGCAGGACTCCTATGCAATTTTGCCACAGCACTAGGCTCTTGGGCGACGGGATGCCAGCGAAAACCGGGTCTCGGCTCAGCCCGCCAGCGCCAGCGCGGCCCCGCCTGCCGCCCCCAGCAGGACGACTGCCCAGGACGGCGCGCGCCAGAGCGTCAGGGCCAGAAAACCGGCCAGCCCGAGCGCGAAATGGCGCAGATCGGTGATCCCGCCGGTGAAGAGCGGATCGTAAAGCGCGGCCCCCAGCACGCCGACGACGGCCGCGTTCGCCCCTTGCATCGCAGATTGCGCCCGGACCCGGCGGCGGAGGGCGTCCCAGAAGGGCAGAACGCCGATCAGGATCAGGAAGCCCGGCAGGAACAGCGCCGCCAGCGCCAGCAGGGCGCCGACAGAGCCGTTCGGCTCGGGGCCGAGCACCGCGCCGAGATAGGCCGCGAAGGTGAAAAGCGGCCCCGGCACCGCCTGTGCCGCGCCATAGCCCGCCAGAAAGGCGTCATGGCCGACCCAACCCGGGGCGACGGTGCCCGCCTCGAGAAGCGGCAGCACCACATGGCCGCCGCCGAACACCAGCGCCCCGGCCCGGTAGAAGCTGTCGGCGACCGCCAGCGGCTGGGCGAGGCCTGCCAGCAGCGGCAGGCCGCAAAGAAGGCCCGCAAATAGCCCAAGCGCGGCGGCCCCCTGGCGTGGGGTGACCCGGCAGGAGACCGGGGCGGCCGCGCCGGGGGCGCCCCGGCCAAGTCCAAGCCCCGCCAGCGCGCCAAGGACGATGGCCGCCACCATGCCGCCCGCGCCGGGCAGGGCCGCGAGGACCGCCACCGCCCCCAGCGCGATGGCCGCGCGCGGCCGGTCGGGGCACAGGGTCCGGCTCATGCCCCAGACCGCCTGCGCGACGATGGCGACCGCCACCGTCTTCAGTCCGTCAAGCGCGCCCTGACCAAGCGGGCCGGTGACATGCGTCGCGGTCATCGCGAAGCCGAAGAGGATCAGCGCCGAGGGCAGGGTGAACCCCGCGAAGGCCGCCAGCGCCCCGGCCCAGCCCGCCCGCATGAGCCCGAGCGCGAAGCCGACCTGGCTGGAGGCGGGGCCGGGCAGGAACTGGCAGAGTGCAACCAGATCGGCATAGGCCGCATCGCCCAGCCAGCCGCGCCGCGCCACGAATTCATCGCGGAAATAGCCCAGATGCGCGATGGGGCCGCCGAACGAGGTCAGCCCGAGCCGCAGGAAGACCGCGAAGACCTCGGCGGCGTTGCCCCGGCCCGGCGCTGTCGTATCGCTCATGGCCACCGGTCCTTCGCGCCTTGCGATGCGACCGTCCTGCCGCCGTGCTGTGACGCTGGCATGACGGCGGGGGTCAGCTCAGCCCCGTTTCAATGGCCAGCCGGATCAGTTCGGTGGTGTTGCGCAGGCCGAGCTTGCGCTTGAGCTGCGAGCTGGTGTTCGCCGCGGTCTTGTAGCTGATGCACAGCGCATTGGCGATCGACTGCAGATCCTCGCCCCGGCCCAGCAGCCGCAGCACCTGATGCTCGCGCTCGGTCAGGGCGCTCAGCGGATCGGACTTGCCGCCGATCTTCATCGAGGCGACCGAAACGGCCAGCCTGTGCGGCAGGAAGATGTCGCCCCGTTCAAGCGTCCGCACCGCCTCGAGAAAGTCCTCGGGTGCCGAGTTCTTAGACAGATAGCCCCGCGCGCCGGCCTCCAAAGCCTTGGCCGCGAAAACCGCCTGCTCGTTCATCGTGAAGACGAGGATGGCGGCGTCCGGTGCGCGGGACAGCAGCGGGCCGATCATGTTCAGCCCGCCGGGGCCGGGCATGCCGAGGTCGAGCACGATCAGACCGGGGCGGCAGGTTTCGGCCAGACGGTAAGCGATGCGCTCGTTCAGGGCCTCGAGGATCTCGTCATAGCCCAGATCGCGCAGCAACTGGCCGCAGCCGATATGGGTCACGGGGTGATCGTCGACGATCAGTGCGGAGCGCGTCATCGGGCGGGCTCGGGTTCGACGCGGGCGGCCAGGTGCCGGGTCAGCGGCAGGATCGCCGAAAGCCGTGTCCCTCCGGCCTGGCGGCGTCCCAGATCGAGCGTTCCGCCCAGCGCCCGCACCCGGTCGCGCATCGCGGTCAGGCCGCGGCCCTCGACCGCGCGCTCGGACAGGCCGAGGCCATCGTCCTCGACGGTCAGATACAGCACCTCGACCCGGCCGGGAAGTTCATGCGGCTGCACCTCGACCCGGACGCGGCGCGGGCGGCCATGGCGCAGCGCGTTGGTGACGCCCTCCTGCACGAAGCGATAGGCGGTCAGATCGACGATTTCCTCGGTCTCGGGCAGGCGGTCGGGCAGGGCGATGTCCCACTTGATCCCGGTATGGGTGCTCTGGAACCCGTCGATCATGTCGCCCAGTGCCTCGACCAGCGGCAACTGGCCGACCGTCATCGGCCGGAGCGTGGTCAGAAGCCGGGTATTCGCGCTCTGGATCTGGTCCACGATGGCGGTCACGGTCTGGGCGTCGCGCAGCAGCGTATCGTCGCCGCTTTTCAGCGCTGCGCGAGCAATGGCGCCCGCCTTGACCTTGAGACCGAAAAGGCAGGGGCCGAATTCGTCATGCAGCTCCATCGCGATCGAACGGCGTTCGGCGTCACTCAGCGCGACGATCTTGCGGGCCAGCGCGGCCCGGTCGGCCTCGCTGGTCTCCAGGCTGCGGGCAAGGTCGTTGAAGCCGCCCACCAGCGGCTGAAAATCGGGACTGGGCACGCCCGAAATCCGGGTCGTCAGCGCGCCGCCCCTCAGCGCGCCGAGGCCCCGGTTCAGCGTGTCGAGGGGGCCGAGCGCCCGGCGGATCAGCACCACCAGCGCGACGACCGTCACCCCGAAGCCGATCCCCAGCGCCCAGAGCAAGGCCGCCGCGTCTTCCCAGACCTCGTCGATTTCGTCCCTGGGCGCGGCGGTGATCGAGACGAAGCCATAATCGGTGCCGTTGACCAGGACCGGCAGCCGGGTTTCCTGCTCTGCCGGCATCACCAGGTCGCTGAACCACTGCGGCGCCGCGCGCGCGCCCGGTTCGGCGCCGCGCTGGTCGCGGACCTCGGCCCGGGTGACCGGAAGCGCGCCAGTGCGGGCGTCGAAGAGGGCGATCCGCACATGGCGCGGCTCGACCAGCGTCTCGGACAGCCCAGCCAGAACCTGATCCGGCGGGAGGCTGCGCAGGGCCGCGCCGACGGCCGCGATCACCTGGGCCCGCGCCCCGGATTCCGCAGCCGACATTTCCAGGTCGACGGCCCGGCGCGCATTGTAAAGCAGCACGCTTGCCGCCAGCCCAAGTGCTGCCAGCTGCATCAGACCCACACAAAGCACGACCTGCCAGCGCAGGTGCAGCCGATCCACCATCCGCACTCCTCCCTGATCCGCCAAGCATAGCGACTCGCGCGGCTCCGGTCGATTGCCCAAAGGTCGAAGCGGGAAAACCGGACCCCGGGATTGCCGAATCTTCCCGGCCAGAAAGGGGAGGAACGGCGGCGCCGGGCCGTGCTAGCCAGACAGAGGAGGAGATGAGGGGGGAACGGATGGCGGTCGTACCAGGAGGTTGGTCTTGCCTCTTTAACCTGTGCCTGCGGTGGCGGGGGGTGGTCTTCGCCCTGCTGACCGCAGCGGCGACACTCCCTGCCGCCGCGCAGGAGGTGCGTACCGCCGTGCTGAGGATCGAGTACCCCTCTCTCCTCCCGCTGTCCCGGATCGACCTGCCGGTGCCCGATCTGGGGCTCGCGGGCGCGCAGCTTGCGACCATGGACAACACCACAACCGGCGGATTTCTGGGACAAAGCTACGACACGGTGGCGCTGAGCGTGCCGCCCGAGGACGCGGACGAGGCGTTTCGCGGGCTTCTGGATCGCGGCGTCCGGCTGTTCGTGGTGATGGCGCGCACACCCGAATTGCTGGCGCTGGCAGATGCGGCGCCGCCTGATGCGCTGCTTTTCAATGCGACGGACGGCGACCGGGCACTGCGCAGCGAAGCTTGCCGCGCGAACCTGCTGCACGTGGCGCCCAGCGACGCGATGCGGGCCGATGCGCTGACCCAGTTCCTCGTCTGGAAGAAATGGACCGACTGGGCGCTGATCGAGGGCTCGAACCCGGCCGACCGGGCGCTGGCCGAGGCCTATCGCGCCTCTGCCGCCAAGTTCGGGGCCGAGATCGTCGCGGAAAAGGTCTTCGAGGATACCGGCGGCTCGCGGGTGTCCGATTCGGGCCATGTGCTGGTGCAGCGGCAATTGCCGGTCTTCACCCAGGACCTGCCCGCCCATGACGTGGTGCTGGCCGCTGACGCGACCGATTACTTCGCGGACTACCTGCCCTTTAACCTCTGGTCGCCCGCGCCGGTCGCGGGCTCGGCGGGGCTGCGGCCCCTGACCTGGGCGCCGACGCATGAATCCTGGGGCGCGACCCAGTTGCAGACCCGGTTCGAAAAGCTCGCGGGCCGACCGATGCGCGAGGAAGACTACCAGGCCTGGCTGGCGCTTCGGGTGATCGGCGAGGCCGTGACCCGCACCGGCTCGGCCGATCCGGCCAAGATCCGGGCCTATGCGCTGGGCGACGCCTTTGCGCTCGCGGCCTTCAAGGGCCAGCCGGTGAGTTTTCGGCCCTGGAACGGCCAGTTGCGCCAGCCGATCCTGCTGGCGACCGGGCGGATGACCGTCAGCGTCTCGCCGCAGGAAGGCTTCCTGCATCAGGTCTCGTCGCTCGACACGCTGGGGCTCGACCGGCCCGAATCCGCCTGCACCGCCTTCAAGGAATGAGGATACCGATGTTTCGCGCCGCTCTTCTGGCCGCCGGTTCCGTCGCGGCCGCCACCCTGCCTGCCGCCGCGGGCAACGTCTTCGTGACCAACGAGAAGGGCAACACCGTCAGCGTGCTCGACAGCGCGACCTGGGAGGTGATCGCCGAGTTTCCCGCGGGCAACCGTCCGCGCGGCATCACCATCGCCCCCGATGGCAGCGAGCTTTACGTTTGCGCCTCGGACGACGATCTGGTGCGGGTCTTCGATCCCCGGACCTTCGAGGAGACGCACACCCTGCCATCGGGCCCCGACCCCGAACTGTTCGTGCTGCACCCGTCGGGCAACCCGCTTTACATCGCCAACGAGGACGACAACCTGGTGACCGTGGTCGATACCGAGACCCATGCCGTGCTGGCCGAGGTGCCGGTGGGGGTCGAGCCCGAGGGGATGGCGATCAGCCCCGACGCCCGCGTGGTGATCAACACCTCGGAAACCACCAACATGGCGCATTTCATCGACGCAGAAACCTACGAGATCGTCCATAACGTGCTGGTCGACCAGCGCCCGCGCTTTGCCGCCTTCACCGAGGACGGCACCAAGCTTTACGTCAGCGCCGAGATCGGCGGCACGGTCAGCGTGATCGACATGACCGCCGAGCCGCCCGCCATCGTCCGCAAGATCGACTTCGAGGTGCCGGGCGTCCTGCCCGAATGGCTGCAGCCGGTGGGCATCGCCATCACCTCGGACGCCGCGCGGGTCTTCGTGGCGCTGGGCCCCGCCAACCGGGTCGCGGTGATCGACGGGGCGACAGACGAGGTGCTCGATTATCTGCTGGTCGGCCAGCGCGTCTGGCAGATGGCCTTCACCCCCGACCAGAGCCATCTGATCACCACCAACGGCAATTCCAACGACGTCTCGATCATTGACGTGGCCGCGCTGGAAGTGATCCGGTCGGTTCAGGTCGGCCAGCAACCCTGGGGGGTGGCGGTCGCACCGGACTGACAGGAAAGAAGACCAAGACAGGGAGGAACAGACTTGAGACCCATCGCCTTCGCGCTGGCCGTTCTGGCTGCGGCGCCGGCCGCGGCCCCCGGCTTTGCCGCGCCGCTTTGCGACCAGTTCGGCTTTGCCGGGCTTCTGGCCAAATGCAACCGCGGCGTGCCGATCGAGCTGACGCTGGCTTCGGGCCAGCCGCTTTTCGCGGGCGACGGCCCGGTCGAGTTGCAGTCGGGTGCCTATTACGAGTTGCACGTGACCGCCGACGGATCGGCCGAACTGGCCTTGCACGGCCCCGATTTCTTCCGCGCGATCTGGATGAACGAGATCGTCATCGAGGATATCGAGGTGCGTCCGATGGCCATCGACAGCCTCGAATTCGACGCCGCCGGAACCGTCCGGCTGTCCTTCGTCGCGATCAAGCCGGGCAGCTACGAACTGAAGATCCCCGGCAGCAGCGGCGACAGCCAGCGCGTCGTCCTTGCCATCCGTTGACCCTGAGGAGACCCCGATGATCAGACCGCTTGTTCTTGCCGCCCTGCTGGCCCCGGCCGCGCTGACCCCGGCGCTGGCCGACGAGGCCGTCCCGGCCGAAACCGCCGATCGGATCGCGGCGATGCTGGCCGACATGCAATGCGAGATGGACCCCGCCGATATCGAGGCCGAGGACAACGGAGGCTTCGAGCTTGACGACGTTTTCTGTGCCGATGGCCAGTACGACATGGACCTGAACGCCGATCTCGAGATCACCGAGCGCCGCAAGGAGTGACGTGACGAGTGCCCGGTGTTCCGGCGCGACAGTGAGGCGCCCGGCCCTCTGGCCGGGCGTTTCTGTCCCTAGCGCAGCCGCGCCAGAAGCGCGGGCGAGGGGGTGCCGGTGACCGGCAGCCCGTTGCGCGCCTGATAGGCCCGGATCGCCTCCTCGGTCTTCGGGCCGATCACCCCGTCGGTGCCTTCGGTGTCGAACCCGGCGGCGGTCAGGCGCCGTTGCAGATCCTTGCGGTCTTCCAGCGTCATGCCGGTCGCATCGGGCGGGAAGGCCCGCGACAGCGGCGGGCCGCCCGCCAGCCGGTCTGACAGATGGCCGATGCCGATGCCGTAATTGACCGCGTTGTTGTAGCGCAGGATCACCTCGAAATTGGGAAACAGCGCAAAGGCCGGCCCCTGCCGCCCGGCCGGGGCCAGGATCGCGGTGGCGCCCGCGCGGGGCAGCGGTCGGCCATCGGCCCGCGTCACGCCCTGCGCCGACCAGGCGCCGGCCTCCTGCTTGCGCCCACGCCCGGTTCGGGCCAGGTCGAGCGTTTCGGGCAGGCGGACCTCGGTCCCCCAGGGCTGGCCGTGGCGCCAGCCCGACCGCTGCAGATAGGCGGCGGTCGAGGCCAGCGCGTCGGTCGGGTCCTCCGACCAGATGTCGCGCCGCCCGTCGCCGTCGAAATCGACCGCATAGGCCAGATAGGAGGTCGGGATGAATTGCGTATGACCCATCGCGCCGGCCCAGCTTCCGGTCATCCGGGCGGGGGTGACGTCGCCCCGGTCGAGGATCTTCAGCGCGGCGATCAGCTGACCCTCGAAGAACCGGCCCCGGCGCCCGTCGAAGGCCAGCGTCGCCAGCGCCGACACCACGGGAATGTCGCCGCGCCGCGCGCCATAGCGGCTTTCGAGCCCCCAGATGGCGGCCACCACCGGCGCCTCGACGCCGTAGCGCGCCTCGATCGCGGCAAGACTCCGGGCATGGCGGGCCAGCATGGCCCGGCCGGTCGAGGCCCGCTCGTCCGAAGCGGCGATGGCCAGGTAATCCTCGAGGCTGCGGGTGAATTCGGTCTGGTTGCGGTCTTTCTCGATGACCTCGGGCAGATAGCCCGCGCGACCCAGCGCCCGGTCGAGCGTGGCGGCCGAAATCCCCGCCGCTGCCGCGCGCGGCCGAAAGCTGCGGCGCCAGGCGTCGAAGGCGGGATTGGCGACCGCGCGCGGCGCCGTTCCGGCAATGGGCCCGACATTGCAGGCCGACAGGGCCATGGTGGCGAGGCCCAGCAAAAACGGGCGTCTTGCGATGGTCATGGTCCGGGCCTCCCGCGCGGTGCGTTCCTGTTCGCCTCTGGATAGCCGGGCCGCAGGGCCGCGCCTAGGGCGCCTGGCCGGGAGCGGGCGTGCCGGGCGAGAGCCCGCCGAGTGCCGGTCCGGGACCCGGCCTTGGGAAAAAATCGGGACCGCCGCGTAGGAAGGGCGCGCGGCCTGCGTATTGGAAGGGAACGACGCAATCGAAGGAGACCCCGATGCGATCCCTGACCTTGGCGGCGGTCTGTGCCGCAGGCCTTGCCGCCCCGGCGCTGGCGCAATCCGATCTGCTGGCCGCGTACGACCGGAACGGCGATGGCGCCCTGTCGCGCACCGAGTTCGAAACGCTGCAGAAAGAGGCCTTTGCCCGGCTCGACGGCAATGGCGATGGCCGGCTCGACGCGGCCGAGCTGTCTGCCGCGGGCAAGGGCCGTGGCGATGGCGGCCGGGCGATGAGCCGCGACGCCAATGGCGATGGCGTCGTCACCGAGGCCGAGTTCGTGGCCGCCGGCCGCGCCTTCGGCAAGCTCGACCGCAATGGCGACGGCGTGCTGTTCAGCGACGAGCTGGCGCGCCTGGCCCGGGCGCTGTCGCGCGGCCGCGGCTGATCCCCGACTGACCGGAAAGGAGACATCCCATGAGATCCCTGACCCTTGTTCTTGCCCTGACCCTGCCGCTTGGCGTGGCGCTGCCCGCGCTTGGCCAGAGCGTCACCGTGACGGGCGCCAATGGCGGTACCCTCAGCAAGGACCGCACCTGTCTGCGCGGCAATGGCGCGGCCAATTGCGAAACCACCACAACCGCGACCGGGGCAAACGGACAAACCGCCTCGAAGACCCGCTTCCGGACCTCCGAGCCTGGAAGCTCGACCACCACGGTCGACCGGACCGGGTCGAACGGTCAGACCCGCGACCGGTCTCGCACCGTGACCGTGTCGCGCTAGGGGCGGCGCTCCGGTGCGGCGCGATCCGCCGCATCGGGGGCCGGGGGCAGCCGGGCATGGACCCGCGGCAGGACGAGGCAGAGGCGCTGATGGCGGCGCTGACCCGGGGCGAGCGCGGCGCGCTGGCCCGGCTGGTGACGCTTTTCGGACCGGGGCTCCGGCGCTATGCCGCGCAGGCGCTGACGGTCGGATCGGAGGCGGAAGACGTGACCCAGGAGGTGTTCCTGCGGGCCTGGCACCGCGCTGGGCTGTACGATCCGGGCCGGGGCAGCGTCGCGGCCTGGCTGTACCGGATCGCGGTCCGGATCTGCATCGACCGCAACCGGCGCGGCCGGTTCCGGCGGTTCGTCGGGATCGATGCCATCGCCGAACCCGAGGACGAGGCGCCAGGCGCCGAGGCCACGGTCGCGGCGCGCCAGCGTCTGGCCCGGGTTCGGACCGCGATCCGGGGGCTGCCTGCGCGCCAGCGCCAGGCCATCCTGCTGCGTGCCGCGGGCGGGCTCGGCACCGCCGAAATCGCGCGGACGCTCGGCATCAGCGCCGGGGCGGCCGAACAGCTTCTGGTACGGGCCCGCGCCGCGTTGCGGGCGACAGTCGACAGGGAGGACCACAGATGACCCGCGATCCCGAACGCCCCGAGGCCGAACCGGCCCGCCCGGACCCCGCCCGGTTCGACAGCGATCTGGCCCGGCTGCTGGCCCGGCCGGAGGATGAGGACACCGCCGAGCTGTCGCGCGCGGTGCTGAGCCGGCTGGCCGCGCCCCCGGCACTGGGGTCGAGCGCGGGCGAGGTGCTGTCCGAGCCGCTGCCCTGGGCGGCGGGCTTCGGCGGGCTGCTGCTGGCGGCGGCGGCTCTGGGATATGCGCTGCTGCCCGGGGCCAGCGGCGAGGAGGTGATCCTCTGGGCGCTGCTCGGGGATCTTTCGGCCGGGATCGGAGGGTTCTGATGGCAAGAGTTCGGGGCATGTCCGCCGGACGGGTCGCGCTGGTCGCGGTGCTGGCGCTGTCGCTTCTGGGCAATGCCGTGGCGCTGGGCGGGGCGCTGAGACTGCAGCGGGTCAAGACGGCATTGCTGGGCGAGGCCGGGGCCGCGCAAAGCGTGGTCTTCCCGGCCGAGATCCGCCGCGACCTGCGCCGCGCGCTGGAGGCGCGGCGCGACCGGATCGACCCGGCGCTTGCCGCGGTGGCGGCGGCGCGGGCCGAGGTCGTGGCGCGGGGCGCGGCCGAGCCCTTCGACCGGGCCGCGACCGAAGAGGCGATGCGCGGCTTTCGCCGCGACCTCGATGCGCTGCTCGATCTGACCCAGGAAACGGTGCTCGACGCGCTTGGCGCGCGGGCATCCGGCGCGCCCCTGAACTGAGCGCGGCGCGGCGGTCCCCCCCCCTCCGCCACGCCGCACGCCAGGGGCGAAGAAGGCGGCACCGGAGCGCAATTTCCGCGTTCCGGTGCCGCAGCCGCCCCGGGCCGGACGACATATGCCTGTCACATGCAGCGGTTAACGGCGTCGCGACCGGCTGCGGTTTGCGCGGCCGCCTTCCGCGACCTGTCAGGAGATACGACATGAAATCGACGGTTCCTTCCCTCTCGCGCCGCGTCGTTCTGGCGACCGGCGCTGCCGCGCTGGCCGCTCCCCTGGTCGCGCGCCGCGCCCTGGCCTCGTCGGGCGAGGTCAATGTCTTTGCCTGGGGCGACTACTTCCAGAACGGCGAGATCCCGGCCGCCTTCACCGACGCCACCGGCATCAAGGTCAACGTCTCGACCTACGGGTCGAACGAGGAAGCCGCCTCGAAGCTGCGCGCCGCCGGTGGCAAGGGCTTCGACATCCTGTTTCCGTCGATCGACACCCGCCCGAACTATGACGAGGGCGGCCTGCTGGCCGAGATCGACGAAAGCCGCCTGAAGGTCGAACGCATCCAGCCCGCGCTGTGGCGGTCCTCGCTGGAACTGGGCGCGGCCCATCGCGGCAAGCGCTATCTGGTGCCTTTCGACTGGGGCACCGAGGGCATCACCTGGGATTCGAGCGCGATCGACATCGCGCCGGGCGAGCTGTCCTATGGCCATCTCTGGGCCGACGGGCTGGCGGGCAAGGTGGCGATGCGGCAGAAATCGGTGCTGACGAGCCTTGCGATCTATCTCGATGCCATAGGCGAGCTGCCCTCGAACCGCGGCATGGATGTCTACAGGACCGAGGCCGACAACCGCCGCATCTTCGACGCCTGCATCGACTTCGTGAAGGCGCACAAGGGCAATATCGGTGCCTTCTGGAACAACGCGACCGAGGCGACCTCGGCCTTCACCGATGGCGGCTGCACCATCGGCCAGACCTGGGACACGACCGGCATCAAGCTGCATACCGATACCGATCCGAAATGGCGCTATGGCGCGCCGAAGGAAGGCGCGCTGGCCTGGATGGACACCGCCGCGATCCCGTCGGGCGCCGAAAACGTCGAGCAGGCCTATGAATTCCTCAACTTCCTGCTGACGCCCGAAGTGGGCGGCATGTTTGCGAACGCCACCGGCTACAATTCGGCCGCCATGGGCGCCGCCGAGCATCTGAGCGACGCCAACAAGGAAGCCTTCGCCTATGCCTATCCGGGCGATGCCATCGACAATCTATGGTGGTGGCCGATGTTCACGCCGTGGTTCTCGGCGGTGCGCGAGGAATATGTCGAAAAGCTGACCAACGCCTGATCATCAGGCCAGGCGCGGGGGGCGATCCTCCCGCGCCCGTTCCATACGGACCGACCCGGCATGATCCCGACCCCCAGCGGCATGGATATCGCGCTTTCGGGCGCTGCGGTGCGTTTTGGCACCTTTCAGGCCGTCCATCCCACCGACCTGACCATCGAGGCGGGCGAGTTCTTCTCGATCCTCGGGCCGTCGGGCTGCGGCAAGACCACGATCCTGCGGCTTCTGTCGGGCTTTCTCGACCCGTCCGAAGGCGAGGTCCGGATCGGCGGGCAGCGGATGGCGGGGATCGGGCCGTCCGACCGGCCGACCGCGCTGATCTTTCAGAACCTCGCGCTGTTTCCGCTGATGACGGTCTGGGAGAACGTGGCCTTCGGGCTTGAGATGCGCGGCTGGAAGACGGCCCGGCGCCGCGCCCGTGCCTTCGAGTTACTCGAGATGGTGGCGCTGGACGGGCAGGGCGACAAGCTGCCGGCAGAGCTTTCGGGCGGACAGCGCCAGCGGGTCGCCATCGCCCGCGCGCTGGCCGTTGAACCGGCGGTGCTGTTGCTGGACGAGCCGCTGTCGGCGCTCGATCTGAAGCTGCGCCAGCATATGCGGGCCGAGCTGAAGCAGCTGCAGGAGGCGACCGGGATCACCTTCGTCTACATCACCCACGATCAGGGCGAGGCGCTGACCATGTCCGACCGGGTCGCGGTGATGAACCGGGGCCGGATCGTGCAGGTGGGCAGCGCCGACGACGTCTATGACCGCCCCGCCACCGCCTTCGTCGCCACCTTCGTCGGCGAGATGAACCACCTGCCCGGGCGGATCGAAAGCGTTGCCGGAGACCGCGCCCGGATCGCGACCGCGGGCGGCAGCTTTCTGGCGCCGAACCCGGGCGGGCTGGCCCCGGGCGCCGAGGCGGTGCTGTTCCTGCGCCCCGAGCGGCTGCATCTGCTGGGCCCGGGCGAGGTCGCCGCCAACGGGATCGACGGCCATCTGCTGCGGCGCGACATGGAGGGCGCCTTCTCGACCCTGATCGTCGAGACCGGCGCCGGGCGGCTGACCGTGCAGCGGGTCAATTCGGGGGCGGGCGGCCTGCCCGCCGGGCCGCTGCGGCTGGGCTTTGCCGACAGCGCGGGCGTGATCCTGCCCGCAGGCGAGACCGCCGATGACGCGGCTTAGGCGCAGCTTTGGCGCGCCGATGGCGGCGCTGATCGTGCTTTTGACCGGGATCTGGGTGCTGGGCCTGATCGCCGCGCCGCAGGTCATCATGATCGAGCAGTCGCTGTGGAAGATGGACCGCCCGGCCGGCGCGGACGAGCTGTCGGTGCAGATCGACCGGCTTTACAACCGGCTGGACATGCTGACACTCGATCGCGCGGCGGCGCGGACGCTCAGCACGCCTTCCGCGACCGAGGCGAAACTTGCGCAGATCGACGCCGAGCGGGCGGCGCTTGCCGCTGAAATCGCCGATCTCGAAACCGCCGAACGCACGCCGGTCAAGACCTGGACCCTGTCGAACTATGCGCAGATGGGCCAGGCGCATCTGCGGATCTTCGCCAAGACGATCCTTGCCTCGCTGGCGGTCACGGCCATCGCCTTCGCGGTCTGCTATCCGATCGCCTTCGCCATCGCCAAGCTGGAACCGCCGCGCCGGGCCGCGCTGATCATGCTGGCCCTCGTCATCCCCTATGCCATCAACGAGCTGCTCAGGGTCTTCGCCTGGCAGATGATCCTGAACTATGGCGGGCCGCTCAACGCGGCGCTGGGGTTGCTGGGGATCGGCCCGGTGCCGTTTCTGGAAAGCGGGTCGGGCGTCTTCGTGGCGATGGTCTATGCCTATATCCTGTTCATGGTCTTCCCGCTTTATAACGTGCTGGAAACGCTCGACACGAACCAGATCGAGGCGGCGCGCGACCTGGGCGCGAAGACCTGGCAAATCCACCGCCGCATCGTGCTGCCCCATGCCCGGCCCGGCATCGCGGTCGGCTGCATCATGACCTTCATGCTGTCGGCCGGGTCCTATTCGGTGCCCTATATCATGACCCGCGGCACCGCGGCGCCCTGGTTCGCGCAGCTTGTCTATAACCGCTTCTTTCAGGCGTCGGACTGGAACGTCGGCGCGGCCTATGCGGTCAGCCTGCTGGCGGTCTGCACCGGCTTCGTCTTCCTGATGATGCGCCTGCTGAAGGTCCGGCTGAGGGACATCGCGAAATGACGCGGACCGGCAGCGGCCTTCTTCTGCGGGTCTATATGGGGGTCTTCTTCCTCTACATGTTCCTGCCGCTCGGGATCATGGTGGCGGCGGGCTTCAACGCCTATTCGCCGCCCTCGGTCACGGTCTGGAAGGGATTTACCCTGCACTGGTTCGTCGAGCTCTGGCAGGACGACCGGATGTGGTCGGGCCTGGCCAATTCGGTGCTGATCGCGGGCGCGGTGATCGCGCTGGCGCTGCCGATGGGGCTGGCCGGGGCGCTTTTGCTGGGGCGGCTCGGCACCCGGGCGGCGGGGGTGCTTTACACCGCCATGGTCTCGCCGCTCCTGACGCCCGGCATCATCCTCGGGATCTCGACCGTGATCTTCTGGCGCGGGCTCGAGGTTTCGGCCGGGCTGTTCACCGCGATCCTCACCCAGACCACCTTCATCGCCTCCTATACCATGCTGATGTTCATGGCCCGGCTGCAGCGCCAGGATACCGCGCTGGAAGAGGCCGCGCTCGATCTCGGGGCGACGCCCTTCCAGGCGTTTCGCCGGATCACCCTGCCGTTCCTGCGCCCGACGATCCTGACCGCCGCCGTCATCGCCTTTCTGCAGAGCTTCGAGAACTACAACACCACGATGTTCGCCATCGGCGGCGCGCATACGCTGGTGACCGAGATCGGGTCGCGCATGCGCTTCGGGCTTTCGCCCGCGATCAATGCGCTGGGGATCCTGTTCATCCTGGCCACAATCGTTTTCGCGCTGGCCTGGGGCGCGCTGAAGGCGCGCGAGCGGCGCGCGGCGGAGCAAGCGACATGACCGATGCCTTTACCGCGCCCGGGCGGTTCTTTCGCGGCAACCTGCACACCCATTCCACCCTGTCGGACGGGGTGCTGCCGCCGGCCGAGGTCTGCCGCCGCTATGCCGCACAGGGCTACGACTTCATCGCGCTGACCGACCATTTCATCGGGCTCTACGGCTATCCGGTGGCCGATACCCGGCCCTATCGCGGCGCGGGCTTCACCACGCTTCTGGGGGCAGAACTGCATTCGGGGGCGATGGCCAATGGCGAGCTGTGGCATATCCTGGCCGTGGGCCTGCCCGCCGATTTCGCGCCCGGCCATGCGCCCGATTTCGCCCCCGTCGAGGGGCAGGAAACCGGCGCCGCCATCGCTGCCCGGGCGGCTGCGGCCGGGGCGTTCGTGGCCATCGCCCACCCGCAATGGTCGGGGCTGACGCTGGCCGATGCGCGCGGGATCGAGGCCGCCCATGCGGTCGAGGTCTACAATCACGGCTGCGCTGTCGGCAGCGACCGGGCCGACGGGTTCGGCATCGCCGATCTGCTACTGACCGAGGGCCGGCGGCTGAGCCTGATCGCGACCGACGACGCGCATTTCACCGAGCCCGACCATTTCGGCGGCTGGGTCATGGTCAAGGCCGAAGAGAACGCGCCCGAGGCGTTGCTGGCCGCGCTGAAGGCCGGGCGGTTCTATGCCACCCAGGGACCCGAGCTGCGCGGGATCGCGCTGGACGGGGACGCGGTCGAGGTCGCGTGTTCGGCGGTCTCGACGGTGATCGTGCAGGCGCGCGGCTCGGCGGCGGTGGCCTGCCATGGCGCCGCGATGACCCGCGCGCGGGTGCCGCTGGGGCGCTGCGCGGCTTCGCCCTGGCTGCGGGTGACGGTGATCGACGCGGCGGGGCGGCGGGCCTGGTCGAACCCGATCTGGCGCTGAGCCCTTGGCTTGGGTCTTGCCTCGGGCCGGGGTTCCGGTCCATCTCTGCCCTTCGGGACCGGAGACAAGACAGGAGCGGGCATGAAACCTGTGGCCAGCCGCGAGGCGATCGACGGGGTGCAACAGATGCACCGAGCGCTGCATATGGCGCTGGATGCACTGGAAAACCGCAACGAACCCGACCGCGCCGCCGAGATCCTGCACCAGATCGACATGGCCATGGTCGACTGGATCGAGGCCGCGCGCTTCATGCGCTGAGGCGCACCCGCTTGACCGGGCTTCGCCCCTGCTTCTAGACTTCGGTCCCGATTGGCGGAACGGATTTCCGGCATGCGACTTCTCCATACCGCCGACCTTCATCTTGGCCGCCAGTTCAACGGCATCTCGCTGGAGCCCGACCATGCTGCCGTGCTGGACCAGATCGCGGCAGCGGTGGCCGAGCACGCGGTCGACGCGCTGGTGATCGCGGGCGACGTCTTCGACCGCGCGGCCCCGCCCGCCAGCGCCGTGCGCCAATTCAACGCCTTCCTCGCCCGGGTCCGGGCCGAAACCGGCGCGGCGGTGGTGATGATCGCGGGAAATCACGATTCCGGCGACCGGATCGAGGCCATGTCGGTGATGACCGACACCGCGCGGGCGCTGATCCGGGGCACGGTCGCGGCCGAGGAACCGCCGCTGATCCTTGAGGATGCGCATGGCCCGGTCGCGATCTCGGCGCTGCCTTTCGCCTGGGAATATGCCGCGCGCGAGGCCTTCGGCGACGAAAGCCTCGCTTCGCCCGAGGATGTGATGCGCGCCCAGATCGCCGCCGCCCGGGCCGCGCTGCCCGAGGGCGCGCGCTGGGTCATCGCAGCCCATGGCACGGTCGCGGGGGCCTCTGTCAGTGAGGCCGAACGGCCGCTGGCACGGATCGGCGGGGTCGAGACGGTCGGGGCCGAGCTTTTCGACGGTGCCCAATACGTCGCGCTGGGCCATCTTCACCGCCCGCAATCGGCGGGCCGCCCCGAGGTCCGCTATGCCGGGGCGCCGCTGGCCTTCGGGTTCGACGAGGCGGGCGAAGAGAAATCCATGAGCCTGGTCGAGATCGACGGCGCCGGAGAGGTCCGCATCGCGCCGATCCCGTTCCGGCCGATCCGCGGCGTGCGGGTGATCGAGGGGCGCCACGCCGATCTTCTGAAACTGCCGCCGTCGACCGATTTCCTGCGCGTGGTCCTGACCGACGACGCCCCGGTGATCGACGCGATGCGGCGGCTGCGCGCGGTCTTTCCGAATGCCTGCGATCTGGCCTACGCCCGCGAGATGCAGGCGCCCGAGGTCAAGGCGCTGGGCGGGGCGCCGCGCGGGCTTGACGATCCGCTGGCGGTGATCGGCGATTTCCTGACCCAGCTGCGCGGCGAGGGGCCGGACGCGGCCGAACTGGCGGCTATCCTCGCGACGCTTGACGGGCTTCGCGGCCGCGAGGAGGAGGCATGAGACCGGTTCGCCTGACCCTGCAGGCCTTCGGTCCGTTTCCCGGCCGCGAGGTGGTCGATTTCCGTGCCGCCGTGGAGGCGGGGCTGTTCGGGATCTACGGCCAGACCGGGTCGGGCAAGTCGACGATCTTCAGCGCGATGACCTTCGCGCTGTTCGGCGAGGCGGCGCGGGCCGAACAGGACGCGCCCTCGCTGAGGGCCGATCATGCCGATCCCGACATGCCGACCGAGGTCGAATTCGTCTTCGATCTTGGCGAGAAACGCTATGTGCTCTTGCGCCGCCCCGACCAGGCCCGCCCCAAGGCCCGCGGCAGCGGCGACACCCGCGACCCGCACGAGGCTTATCTTTTCGACGCCAGCGGCCTCGCGCTCGACCGGATCGGGCCTGCGGGTCGCGGCAAGGTGCTGGCCGAAAAGAAGGTGGGCGCCGTCGCGGCGGCGGTGACCGGGCTTCTGGGCTATGGGCCCGGGCAGTTCCGCCAGATCGTGCTGCTGCCCCAGGGCCGGTTCGAGACCTTCCTTGCCGCGCGCACCCGCGACCGGCTGGAGATCCTGCGCGAGCTGTTCGACGTGTCGCTGTACCGGCGGCTGGCGCAGGCGATGAAGGCCGAGGCCGAGATGCTGGAACGCACCCTTCGCGAGGCGCGCGCGGTCTGCGACGGGCGGCTCGCGGCCGAGGGCTTCGACGGGATGGAGGCGCTGGAGGCGGGTCTGGCCGAGGCCGAGGCGCGGCTTGCGGCAACCCGGACGGCCGAGGCGGCCGCTTTGGGCGAGGCGGCGGCGGCGCGCGCGGGGCTTGCCGCGGCCGAGCAGGCCGAGGCGCATTTTCAGGCTGCCGCAGCGGCCGAACGTGCCCTTGCCGACGCCCGCGAGGCGGCGCCCGCGATGGCCGCCCTGGCCGAGCAGGTCCGCCGCGCCGACCGCGCGCGGCTGCTGGTCGATATCGAGGCACGGGTGGCCGAGGCCGCGCGCGACACGCAGTCGGCGACCGCGCGGGGGGACGCCGCCGAAGCGCGGCTCGAGACCGCCGAAGCCGCCGCGAAGCGCGCCGCCGTCCGGGCCGAGGCCGAAGCCGCCCGGGCGCCCGAGACCGAGACGCTCCGCCGCGAGGTGGAAACGCTGGCCCGCCATGCCGAGACGCTGTCCGCGGCGGCCGGCCTGCAACGACGAGCGCAGGAGGCGCGTGCACTGGCCGAGGCGGCGCAGGGCGAGCTTGTCGCGGCGCAAGGCGCCCTGACCCAGCGCATGGCGCAACGCGGCAAGGCGGCCGAGGCGGTGCAGGCGGCGCGGCAGTCATCGGCCAATCGCGAGCTGCTGTCGGCCCGGCTGCAGGCGCTCGAGGCCGAGATGAAGGCCGCCCGCGCGCTCGAGACGGCGCTTCGCGACGTGGCCGAGTCGACCGAGACCGTAGCCCGGCTGGCGGCGGCGCAGGAGGCGGCGGCGCGCCGGGCCCGGGCCGCGCGCGACGACCTGACCGGGGCCGAGCACCGGCTGGCGCAGGCGCAGGCGATGCGGCTAGCCGCCGGTCTGCGGCCCGGCGCGCCCTGTCCGGTTTGCGGCGCGACCGACCATCCGGCGCCCGCCGCTGCCGGGGCAGGCGATCCGTCCGGACCCGAGGCGGTGCTGAAGGCCATGCGCGCCGCCTGGGACGAGGCCGACCGGGTGCTGCGCGAGGCCGAGCGCGCGCTGGCCTCGGAACGCGGCGTGCTGGCCGACCGGCAGGACCGGCTGGCGGGGCTCGACCGGCCCCGGACCGATGCGGCCACCCTGAAAGACCGGATCAGGGCGACGCATGAAGGGCTTGCCGCGCTTGGGGCCGAGACCGAAATCGCCGTGGCCGAGGGCCTGCTGGCGCGGCTCGATGCAGCGGTGGCGGCGGCCGAAACCGCGCGCGACCGGTGCCGCGACGCCATCGCCGAGCGCGAGGCGGTGGCGCTGCGCGAGTCCGCGCGGATCGAGGCGATGCTGGCGCCGGTCCCCCAGGCGCTGCGCAGCGAGCCGGCGCTGACCGCGGCACTTGGGTCGCGGAAGGCGGCATTGGCGGCGCGCGAGGCGGCCCGCGCCTCGGCGGTTCAGGCGGCAGCCGACAGCCGCGAGGCGGTGTTGGCGGCGCGGGCCGCGCATGAGGCGGCGGTGCGCGCGATGGCCGAGGCGCGCGCCCGGCACGAGGCCGCGCGGCAGGCCTTTGCCGGGCGGCTGGCCGAAAGCGGGTTGTCGACGGCGGATCTGGCGGACCTGAAACCCGCCATTGCCCGGCTCGAAGAAGACCGCGCGGCGGTCGAGGCCCACGGTCGCGCGCTGGCCGTCGCCGAGGAACGGGCCCGCGCCACGGCCGAGGCGATCGCGGGCCGGGACCGGCCGGATCTGGAGGCGTTGCGCGCGGCACTGGAGGCCGCCGAGGCGCGGCTGTCGGCGGCGACCGAGCAACGGTCCGGGGCAGGGCATGCCCGCGATCATCTTGCCGCGCTGCGGGACGATCTGGCCGACACGCTGCGGCGGCTCGAGGCCGAAGAGACCGCCTCGGGGCCGCTTCGGTCGCTGGCCGCGCTGTTTGACGGGCGCAATCCGCAGGGGCTCGACCTCGAGACCTACGCCATCGGCGCGATGTTCGACCGGGTCCTGGCGGCGGCCAACCGGCGGTTGGTGCCGATGAGCGCCGGGCGCTACCGGCTGGAACGCGAGACCGAGGGCGGCGGGCGCGGGCGGCGCGGGCTGGGGCTGCAGGTCTTCGACCTGTTCACCGGCAAGGCACGGCCGACCGCCACGTTGTCGGGGGGCGAAACCTTCATCGCGGCGCTGGCTCTGGCGCTGGGGTTGGCCGACGTGGTGGAAAGCGCCAACGGAAAGGTTCGGCTCGACACGATCTTCATCGACGAGGGCTTCGGCAGCCTCGATACCGAGAACGGTGCCGGAACGCTCGACCGGGTGCTGCAGGCGCTGGGCGCGCTGGTCGGGCGCACCCGCGCGGTCGGGCTGATATCGCATGTGCCGCTGGTGCAGGAGGCGATCCCGAACGGGTTCTATGTGCGCAAGGACCCCGCCGGCAGCCGGATCGAGACGCGCGGGCCGGTCTGATCGACCCCACCGGGAGCGTGCGGGTCAGGCATAGACGTTGTGGTCGTGGAACCTCTCGGCGATGTCGGCGGCCAGCCGGCAGATGTCGAGGCAGGGCAGGACCCGCAGATCGGTGCCCCGGCCGAGGCTGACCATCTGTTCGCGGAACGGCGCCGCGGCGGTGTTGAGCGCGCGCCAGGTCGCGGCCTCGATCCCCTCGACAGAGGGGACCAGAAAGCCGATCCGGCGGTCGCCCGATCCGACCAGCAACACCCTTTGGTGCTGTCCCTTGCGCGGCGCGCCCGCGCCCAGAAAGCGCGACAGGCAAACCAGGGTCGTCGTCGCCCCGTCGACCGAAAAGAACCCGAGGACCCCGGGGAACGGATGGGCGATCGGCGTGATCGCGGCGGGCGGCTCGATGATGCGCGCGACCGACTCGATCGGGGCGGCATGGGCGGTTCCGGCCTGGAAGATCAGATAGCGGCGCCGGTCCCGGACCAGCGCGTCGGGGGAGGGGGGCGCGTCGGTTTCCGGAAGGATTTCGGCCGCGATCCCGGTTGCGTCCACGGTCGCGGTCTCTGCCTCGCCCTCGGGCGGGGCGGACTGGTCCGAGGGCTCCGTGCCGGCGGCCGGGCCGGCGGCGGACGAGGCTGTCCGGACGGCCTGCGGCGCCACCGGCGCCGACATCTCGGCAATGGCCTGCAGCCCTTTCATCTCGCGCAGACGCTCGACCCTGACCACGTAGGTCTGGGCCCCGTCGGAGGCGACGGCGACGGCGGCGACGCTGCCCGCGCCGCTGCCCAGAAGCGCAGGCGCGGCCTGCAGGTCTTTCTGCCGGAAGGTCGCGATATTGCTGATGACATCGACCGCGAGACCGATCAGGCGGTCGCCCGAGAAGCCGAAAACGACGATTTCCGGATTGGGCCGTTCGCGCGCGGCGCCGAGCCCGAGAATGCCGGGGGCGTCGAGCACCGGGATGCGCAGGCCATTCACGGTGACCGATCCGAGGCAGTCGCCGCCGGTCAGCGCGTTGCGTTCGACCTCCTGGCGCGGAAGCGTGCGATGCACCTCGACCGCCGGGGCGGCGAAGGTGGCGCCCCCAGCCCGGAAGGTCAGATAGGCACGCCCTTCGCCGGTCGCGTCGCGGTCGCGTTCGTCGCGGCGGAACCGGGTCGCGGTGGGCAGGCCAGCCAAAGAAAAGATCGCCGCCGGGTCGACCACATTCACCAGCTTGCCGCCGTGAAAGAAGCCGCCCACGAAGAAGGGCGCGTTGGCATCGCCCGAGGCTAGCCGCTGCACGTCGCCGCCGCGGAGCCGTGCGAGGCCCGTAATCGCGTTCACCGCCAGCGCGACGACGCGGTCGCCTTGGGTGAGGATCGCGGCAATACCGGGCTGGCCGCCGACCGGGCCGATCCCCGAGACCGCCCGCGGATCGACCAGCGGAATGATGTGGCCGCGCAGGCGGATCGCGCCCATCAGCGCCGGATGCGCCACCAGAAGCGGCGAAAGCGCGTCGATCGGATAGACCTCGGACAGATGCGCGATGTCGATGCCGATCACCCCGCCGCCCACCTCCATCAGCGCATAGGTCGCCTCGCGGTCGGGAGCGCTGTCAGTGACGGGCGCGGGCTCGGTCATTCTGCGGTGGCCCGGCCGAGGTCTCCGGCCAGGCGCGACAGGGAGGCGGCGGCGGATTCGCCCGCCCCCGCATGAGCCACCATCTGCGTCAGCCCGCCGATGGCCTCTTCGGCCATGCTGCCGATGGCGCGGATCCGTTCCAGCGTCTGTTCGGTACCGGCGGCCGAGCGCAGGATACTTTCATTGGCGCGTTCGATATGCCGGGAAATCTCGCGCGCAGCTTCGCCATTGCGTTCGGCGAGCTTGCGCACCTCGTCGGCCACGATCGAGAACCCCGCCCCATGTTCGCCGGCCCGCGCCGCCTCGATGGCTGCGTTGAAGGCCAGCAGGTTCGTCTGGACCGCGATGTCGCCCACCAGATCGACGATGCCGGTGACCTTGTCGGCGGCCTCGCGGGCGGTGCGCATCTCGGTCAGGGCGCTGTCCAGCAGACGGTCGCCGTTCTGGGCACTGTCCTGCAGCCTTTCGTTGGTGCGAGTCAGCAGGTCGGCATCGCCGCGCAGGGTGTCGTTGACCTTGCGCAGGCTTTCGATCTCGTCGGCGAAGGCGCGGGCCTGGGCGGCGGTCGCGGTTTCCAGCGCGACCTGGGCCGAGATGTCGTAGCCGCACATGACTATCCGCTCGACCTCGCCCCGGCAGTTCTTCAGCGGTGTGTAATTGGCCAGCAGGAAGAGGTCGCGGTCGAAGCGCGCGATATGGTGATAGCGGCCCGATTGCGGCTCGCCCTTGCGCAGCGCCATCCAGAAATCTGTATAGGCGGGCGAACGGATATAGTCGCCTGTGCAGAACGAGCTGTGCGACTGGCCCGCCACCTCGCGCAGCGAATGACCGACGAGCCGCAGGAATCCTTCGTTGGCCTGAAGGATCTTGCCCTCGGGATCGAATTCGACCACCGCCTGGTGGTTCAGGGCAGCCTGCCATCTGCCCTCGAGATCAAGCATCCGGCGTTTCGCCGCGGTGATGTCGACGGCGATCTGGATCACTCTCCCGGGGCGCCCGTCGGGGTCGGCCACGGTATGGAAAACGGTCTGCAGCCAGACCTCGCGCCCGTCGGCATCGACCCAGAGAACCTCGCCCGTGAACCCGTCGCGTTCGCGCAGATCCTCCCAGAACCGGCTGTCCGCGCCGTCCTTCACGCGGTCCTGGTCGAGGAAAAGGCCAAGGCCACGGCCGCGGATATCCTCGATCCGGTGGCCCAACGTGTCGAGCAAGGTGCCGTTGGCGGCAAGGATGCGGCCGGTCAGGTCGTATTCGACGACCATCATCGCGCGGTCGAGCGCGTGCAGTTTTCCCTCGGCCTCTGCTTCGGCCTGGCGGGCGTCGGTCACGTCATGGCCGATGAAGAGCACCGATTGCACCTCGCCGTCGTCGGCGTCGGTCAGCGGCAAGTAGCAGGATGACAGCCAGACCGTGCGTCCATCGGAACCGTGCCGCCGGAAGGTGCCGGAAACCGGCTCGCCGCGAACGATACGGTCCCAGAATTCGTCATGGCGGCGCGAGTCGGCACAGTCGGACGGCACAAAGCTTTTGTGGCTGCGCGATTCGAGATCGGAGGCCGCAATCCCCAGCAGCTTGCAGAACCCGCTGCTGGCGTCGATCAGCCTGCCGTCGGACCGAAATTCGGCGATGGCGACGCGGCTGTCGAGGGCAGCCTGACGGGCGCCGAGCCGGTCGAGATCCTGCTTTTCATGGGTGATGTCGACTGCGATCTCGAAGGCTCCGTCGAATCCGCCCTCGGAATCGGTCAGGGGCAGCAGCTGCGACCGCGTCCAGACCGTGTCCTGGCCGCGAACGGGGCGCGGGATGTCGAGCGCCACGCGCTCGCCCCGGCCGAGCGCGGCCCAGGCTTCGGCAAAGGGCTTGCCGCGTGAGAAGCCGTTCGAGACCAGACGGCGCATAGGCTTGCCGACAAGGTCTTCGGCCTCCTGGCCCAGCAGCGTGCACATCGGGGCCGAAGCCTGTTTCAGATGTCCCTCGGCATCGTAGCGCGCGGTGGCGAGACCGGTTTCGCACAGCGTCGCGATTTCGCGTTCGGCTCGGGCGGTCCGGGCATCGGCATCGACGTCCAGCAGGCATTGCAGCACCCGGTCGATCGACCCGTCGGCAGCGCGGACCGGCACATAGGCCGAGCGCAGCCAGACGGTGCCGCCGGCTCCGGTGCGATGCGGATACCGCCCCTCGACGATCTGGCCCTGGCGCAGCTGGGCCCAGAAGCCGTCATAGCCGGGGGCGCCCGTTGCGGCGTCGGGCCAGAGGTCGCGATGCGGCCGCCCGGCCAGCGCCGCGCCGGTCTGGCCCAGAATCGCCGCGGCGCGGTCGTTGACCTCGATCACGGTGCCGCCGGCATCGAAGGCAATGAGGCCGACCGCGGCCTCGAGCGGCGACCAGCGCCCGGCCGGGTCCGCCGCCGCCTCGGGCGTGGGATGACCGATGACCGAGAGCCGGAGGCTGCCATCGGCGCAGACCACGACGACGCTGCGCATCTGCATCGCATGTGCGCTTCCCGAACGGCTGCCGATGAAGCGGCCGGACCAGACCGGATCGGTCCCGGCGACGGCGCG
Organism: Rhodovulum viride; assembly: GCF_003265965.1. Taxonomy (NCBI): domain Bacteria; kingdom Pseudomonadati; phylum Pseudomonadota; class Alphaproteobacteria; order Rhodobacterales; family Paracoccaceae; genus Rhodovulum; species Rhodovulum viride. The sequence continues at coordinate 69,119 of NZ_MUAV01000011.1, forward strand.
GTCCCAGAGATCGTCCGAGGTCTGACCGGGGATGGCGACGAGGCTGGCGAAATCGTTCACCTCAAGCGCGTCCTCGGACAGCTCCAGCAGGAACACCGTGGCGTCGCTGGCCGCGACCAGGCACCGCGTCTCCATGTCGAAGCTCAGCACGTAGGCATCGTTGAGGATCTGTGCGCCAAGAGCCTGGGACAGGGCGGTGGCGAAATCTGGGGCGTCTTGCGCGGCTTCGGCGTTCGAGGTCATTTCCGGTCCTTCGCGGTGCGAGGCGCTCGCGGCGTTTCTGCCGCGGTGCTGTCGGCGACCGTCTTAGCTTGCGACACTTAAGACGAGGTTTCCGAAATTCCGTGGAATCTCGGGCCGTCCAGCGAGGCGCCGCCCGGACCTGCCCCTTTCAGGGGGCCATGTCGAAGATCAGGAGCGCGCCGTCGGTCCGCCATGTCAGCGGCGGCGGCGTGTCCTCAAGTTGCAGCCCGTCGCCGGCCACGAGCCTTTCGCCGTCGATGGCGGCGAGCCCTTCGACCAGCTGCACGAAGACCTTGCGGCCCGGCTCGACCGCGATTTGGGTCCCGGTCCCCGCCGTCGGCCGGGCGTACAGCACCCGGCTGTCGGACCCAAGCTCAAGCGGCGCCCCGCCATCGCGGCCCGCCGCCAGCAGCACCGGTTCGGTCCCGGCCGCGGGCAATGCGATGCGCCGGTACGAAGGCGTGCCGCCGGTGCGGTCGGGGATCAGCCAGATCTGCAGCAGATGGACCGGATCGTCGGGCGAGGGGTTCGATTCGGAATGCGTGACGCCCCGGCCAGCGCGCATCAGCTGAAGCTCGCCCGGTCCGATCTCGAAGCTGTTGCCAAGGCTGTCGGCATGGCGGACCCGGCCCGACAGCACCAGCGTCAGGATGTCGATATCGGCATGGTCATGGGGGGGGAAGCCCGCGCCGGGGACGATCCGGTCCTCGTTCACCACGCGGAGCCGACCGAAGCCCATCCGGGCCGGGTCGCGGAACCCGCCGAAGGAAAAGCTGTGAAAGGCGTCGAGCCAGCCCGTCCGGGTGCGGCCGCGGCTCATGTTGTCGTGGATCAGGATCGGCATCCGGGGGCTCCTTTCTGTACGGATGGTCTGGGAACGGACGACGGGGCGCGGGACCGATGGCAGGGGGCCGGGCGCGTCAGGAACCGGTGCGGGCGGCTACAGGTCTTCGGGGACAGCGGCCAAACGGGGCACGGATCCCGGGGCTCATGGGCGGGCGGCCTGCGCCGAGCTGTCCCTTGGCTCGTGGGTCCGGAAAGGCCGGCAGGAAGGTGTTCCGGCGGATTTGTGGCGGGGATATGGGGGCTGGGGCGGCCGCCGTAATCCGGCAGCCGCTCACAGGGTCTGTGCGCGGATCGGCGAGCCGGATCCGGTCAGGAGGACGTACGGGATGCCCCGCCGAAGAGACGCCGGCGGAGGCCCGCGCCAAGGCGGGTTTCGGCGCGCTCGCCGTCCGAGGTCAGCTGCTTGTCGCCGCGGATCTGGTTGCGCAGCAGCGCCATGAACGGCCAGCCGTAGACGCCGCGCGGAGAAATATCCTTTCCCGCCTTGGCGTTGCGCACGAAGCGCTGGCTGTGCAGGATACGCGGCGCCGGGACCGTCCAGTTGCTGGTGTAAAGCCGCTCGTGCTTGCGGAGGTTGTATTCCTCGGGCAGCACATGCACCGTCAGATCGCTTTCCCACAGCAGTTCGCGCAGCACCGGCTGATCGGCGCCGCCCTTGCGGACCTCGGCCACCAGATATTGCCAGTCCTCGAAGAAACGCGTGGTCTTCTCGTTGCGGCGGAAGGCGATGACGCCGCCGTTCATCTGCGGGAAAGCATTGGGAAAGCTGCGCCGCCAGAACCGGTTGGCAAAGCGCTGGTTGCGGTTCTGCACCTGGCAGGCGGCCAGATCGTACTTGTTCAGCACCCAGAACATGTCGCTGACATCGGCGGTCAGCACGAGGTCGACGTCGATCAGCAGCGTCCGCTGGAACCGCGACCTGAGTGCTGCCTCGAATTTCGGCCGGAAGAACGACCGCGAGAGCACATGCACCTCGTCGAAGACGCCGGGCGTGGCCTCGCCGTCGCAGAAAAGATCGACCCTCAGGCCGGGATTGGTGGCCCGGACCGAGGCCGCCGCCTGTTCGGCAAGCCGGATATAGACATCGCCCGACGCAGAAAGAACTACGCCGCAGTCATCTGCGGCGTAGTCGATCTCGGTGCGCCAGTCGGCGGCGAGAGGCTCAGGCGAGGCTGTCATCGATGGCCTTGCAGGCCTCGACCAGGCCGCGCACGGCGTCGACCGACTTATCGAACATCTCCTGCTCGGGCTTGTCGAGCTTGATGTCGACCACGCGTTCGATGCCGCCGGCACCGATCACGGTCGGCACGCCCACGTAAAGGCCCTTGAGCCCGAGGGCGCCGTCGACCCAGGCCGCGCAGGGCAGCAGGCGCTTCTGGTCCTTCAGATAGGCCTCGGCCATCTCGATCGCCGAGGTGGCGGGGGCGTAATAGGCCGACCCGGTCTTCAGGAGGCCGACGATTTCGGCGCCGCCGTCACGGGTGCGCTGCACGATCGCGTCGAGCTTGTCCTGGGTGGTCCAGCCCATCTGCACCAGATCGGGCAGCGGGACGCCGCCGACGGTCGAGTAGCGGGTCAGCGGCACCATGGTGTCGCCATGGCCGCCCAGCACGAAGGCGGTCACGTCCTTCATCGAGACATTGAACTCGAGGCTGAGGAAGTGGCGGAAACGGGCGCTGTCGAGAACGCCGGCCATGCCGACGACCTTCTCGGCCGGAAGGCCCGAATACTGCTGCAGCGCCCAGACCATCGCGTCGAGCGGGTTGGTGATGCAGATCACGAAGGCGTTCGGGGCGTTGTCACGGATGCCTTCGCCGACCGATTTCATGACCTTGAGGTTGATGCCCAGAAGGTCGTCGCGGCTCATGCCCGGCTTGCGCGGCACGCCGGCGGTCACGATGCAGACATCGGCGCCCGCGATGTCGGCGTAATCGGTCGTGCCCTTCAGCGCCGCATCGAAGCCTTCGGAGGGACCGGATTCGGCGATGTCGAGCGCCTTGCCCTGGGGCACCCCATCGGCGATGTCGAAAAGAACGACGTCGCCCAGTTCCTTGATCGCGGCGAGATGGGCGAGCGTGCCGCCGATCTGCCCCGCGCCGATGAGAGCGATCTTGGGTCTGGCCATGTCTGAATGTTCCCCGATTGGTTGGTTCCGGCGCGATGCCTAGTCCTTTGGCGCCTTCGGCGCAAGGCTGCCGCAATGCAGCAGACCTGTCCAGACGGTTCCGCCGGGCGCGCCGATGGGCTAGACCGGCGGGCAAGAAGGGCGGGCAAGACCCGTTCCTGCCTGTTCCGAAGCCCGGAGGTCCCTGCCGTGATCGAGTTCGATCCGTTCTTCTTTGCCGTGACGATCCCGGCGATCCTGTTCGCGGGCCTCTCGAAAGGCGGCTTCGGCGGCGGGGTGGCTTTCGCCGGTTCGGCGGTGATGGTCGTGATTCTGGGCCCGGCGGTGGCGCTGGGGGTGACGCTGCCGCTTTTGATGCTGATGGATGTGACCGCGCTGAGGCCCTACTGGCGGCGCTGGGACGGGGGGGCGGCGCGGGTGCTGATCCTGGGCGCGGTGCCGGGCATCGCGCTGGCGGCGGCGGTCTTCCACCTGACCGACCCGGATGTCTTCCGGGTGCTGATCGGGCTGGTGGCGCTGGGCTTCGTGGGGTTCCAGCTGGCGGTCAAGATGAAGCTGATCCCCGCGCGGGAAAAGCCCTTCGGGCGGCCTGCCGGGGCGATTTCAGGTGCCGTGGCCGGGTTCACCAGCTTCGTCAGCCATGCCGGAGGGCCGCCGGTCGCCGTCTACCTGCTGTCGCAACGGCTGGACAAGACCACGTTCCAGGCGACCACGGTGCTGGTCTTCTGGGCGATCAACCTGCTGAAGTTCGGGCCCTACGCCTTTCTAGGTATCTTCACCGCCGATACGTGGCTCGCGGTGCTGCTGCTGGCGCCGGTCGCGATCCTGGGCGTCTGGCTGGGGGTCCGGGCGCACCGGCTGGTGCCGGAGCGCTGGTTCTTCGGCATCACCTATGTCGCGCTGACGCTGACCGGGGCGAAGCTTCTGTGGGACGGACTGACCTGAGGCGCCGCATCTAAAGCCCCTGGCCCGAGGGCTCGTCCAGCGCCTCGAAGGACCCGCCGCTGGCGATCAGGCAGGTCAGGCCGTTGGCAAAGGTGCCGGTGACGGTCCAGGTCCCGGTCTGGGTATTGGCGAAGACCTCGACCACTGCATTGTTGGCGGCCAGGCCTATCGCCTGACGCGACTCGCCATAGCGGTCGCGCAGCTGGGACAGGATGCCCTCGCGCGGGCCGCATTGGCGCTGGGCCTGGGACTGAACCTGGGTTTGCGCCCCGGCCGGGACGGGCAGTGCAAGCACGGGCCAGACGACCAGTGCCGCCGCCAGTGCAAGTGCGGGGCGGTCGGACAGGGGACGGCAAAGGGGCAGGGGGGCGCGCATGGCGGGCTCCTTTCGCGGAAGCTGGGGCTGGGGCTGGGACGGAAACACTCGCTTGCGCACAGGATTGCGTGAGCTTCGCCAAGACCGCCCTAGCGGGGCGCGCGTTGCATTTTCTGCGGTGCGGCGCAAAAGGGGTTGCGCATTCTGACTCTCGCGTGTTGGTTTGCGCAACAAAATGACTCCGGAGGAGAATCAATGGACCCGCGCGCCCGCCCCTTCCGTTCGGTGCTGTATATTCCCGGTTCCAAGGACCGCGCGCTTGAGAAGGCGCGGGGCCTGCCGGTCGACGCGATCATCTTCGATCTCGAGGATGCCGTCGCAGTCGAGGAAAAACCCGCGGCGCGGACCCTGCTGGCCGAGACGCTGACGGCGGGCGGCTATGGCGGCCGGTTCAAGATCGTGCGAGTGAATGGCTTCGACACGCCCTGGGGCCGGGACGATGTGGCCGCCATTGCGGGGGCCGGGGCCGATGCGGTGCTGCTGCCCAAGGTCGAGACCACGGCCCAGCTGGACGATCTGGCCGCCGCGATCCCGGATGTGCCGCTTTGGGCGATGATGGAGACGCCCAAGGGCATCCTGAATGCCGCCGCGCTGGCCGCGCATCCGCGGCTCGAGGGCTTTGTGATGGGCACCAACGATCTGGCCAAGGAGCTGGGCTGCCGGTTCCGGCCCGACCGGCTGGCGCTGATGGGCAGCCTGACGCACTGCCTGCTGGCCGCGCGCGCCCATGGCATCGTCGCGGTCGACGGGGTCTACAACGCCTTCAAGGACGAGGCCGGGCTGCAGGCCGAATGCGATCAGGGCCGCGATCTGGGCTTCGACGGCAAGACCCTGATCCACCCGGCGCAGGTCGCCATCGCCAATGCCGCCTTCGCCCCCACCGAGTCCGAGATCGACCTGGCCCGCCGCCAGATCGCCGCCTTCGAAGAGGCCGAGCGCGCCGGGCAGGGCGTTGCCGTGGTGGATGGCCGCATTGTCGAGAATCTGCATATCGTTACGGCCAGAGAGACGCTGGCCAAGGCGGCCGCGATTGCAGAACTGGAGGCGGTCTGATGTTTCTTCTTATTCTCGGCGTGGCTCTCTGGAGCTTTGCGCATCTCTTCAAGCGGCTCTTCCCGGGCGTCCGCGCGATGCTGGACGACAAGCTGGGCGTGGCGTCGAAGGCGCTGTTCGCGGTGCCGCTGGTCGTTTCGGTCGTGCTGATGGTGATCGGCTACCAGTCCGCCGGGCTGCCGCAGCGCTTTGCCGGGCCGTCCTGGCTGATCCACGTCAACAACACGCTGATGCTGGGTGCGGTCGCGCTCTTCGGGGTCGGCAGTTCGAAAAGCCACGCGCGGCAATGGTTCCGCCATCCGATGCTCTATGGCTTCATCACCTGGGCGGTGGCGCATCTGCTGGTCAACTGGGACCTTGCCTCGATCATCCTGTTCGGCGGTCTGGGTGCCTGGGCGGTGGCCGAGATCGTGCTGATCAACAAGACCGAGAAGGGTGTCACCCGCTATACCGGCGGCACGCTGAAAGGCGACCTGCGGCTCGCGGGGATCGCGGTCGCGCTTTATATCGTCATCATCCTTCTGCACATCTGGGCAGGCGTGATGCCGCTGCCGATGGCGTCGTGATGCAAGCCTACCGCCTGCTGACCGAGGAGGATACCTCGGCCTTTTGCCACAAGGTGACAGCGGCTCTGGCGCAGGGCTGGGCGCTTTACGGCTCGCCCGCCTATGCCCACGACCCCGCGACCGGCAAGATGCGCTGTGCCCAGGCGGTGGTGAAGGATGTCGAGGGCGATTACGCCCCCGACCTGAAACTGGGAGAGCTCTGAGCCATGGCCAAGACCAATCCGGGTCGTTTCTTCGAGGATTACGCGGTGGGGCAAGTGATCGCCCATGCCGTGCCGCGCACCCTGTCGGGGGGCGAGCGCGCGCTGTATCACGCGCTGTATCCGGCGCGGCATGCGCTTTATTCCTCGGATGCCTTCGCGGCCGCCTGCGGTCTGGGCGTGGCCCCGCTGGACGATCTGATCGCGTTTCATACGGTCTTTGGCAAGACGGTGCCCGATATCTCGCTGAACGCGGTGGCCAATCTGGGCTATGCCGAGGGGCGCTGGCACCGTCCCGTGCGAGCGGGCGATACGCTTCGGTCGCAATCCGAGGTGATCGGGCTCAAACAGAACTCGAACGGCAAGTCGGGCGTGGTCTGGGTCAGGACCCGGGGGCTGAACCAGCGCGACGAACTGGTGCTCGACTATGTGCGCTGGGTGATGGTGCGCAAGCGCGACACGGACGCCCCGGCGCCCGAAACCGTCGTGCCCGACCTGGCCGAGGTTGTCGCGGCAAGCGATCTGGTGCTGCCCGAGGGGCTCGATTTCACCGGCTATGATTTCACCCTGGCGGGCGAGCCGCACCGGCTGGCCGATTACGAGATCGGCGAGGTCATCGACCATGTCGACGGGGTGACCGTCGAGGAGGCCGAACACATGCAGGCCACCCGGCTCTGGCAGAACACCGCCAAGGTGCATTTCGACGCCACGTTCCGCGAGGATGGCAGGCGGCTGATCTATGGCGGTCATGTCATCAGCCTGGCGCGTGCGCTGTCCTTCAACGGGCTGGCCAATGCGCAGATGATCGTCGGGCTGAACGGCGGGGCCCACGCCAACCCCTGTTTCGCGGGCGATACCGTCCGTGCCTGGTCCGAGGTGCTGGACAAAGCCGAGACGTCGGCACCGGGCGTCGGCGCGATCCGGTTGCGGCTGGTGGCGGTCAAGGCGGGCGGGGTGCCGGGCGCGCTGCGCGGAGAGGATGGCAAGTACCGGCCCGAGGTGCTGCTGGATCTCGATTACTGGGCACTGATGCCGGTCTAGGGAAGACCGCCGGTTCGTGCTAGGCTGCGAGGGTCTTCTGGCCCTCGTTTTGCTTTGCGCGGATGTTGAACAGGCTTGCATTGATCGGAACCTTCGTTGGCGGTGCCGCGAGCATGGGTCTTCTGGGGCTTGGGGGCTTCGACGTCCTGCACGACCCGGTGCCCCGGACCGCCGCAGAGGCCGTGGCCCAGCTGACCCGGATCGCCGAATGCATGGACCGGATCGTCGGCGACACGACCGACCCCGCGGCGCGGGCGGCCATCGTGACCGAGGCGACGCGGGTGGCGGCCGTGGCGGCCCGGCCGCTGGACGACGCGACCGCCGTGATCGCCCATGTGAGTTTCGGCGTCTTCGACCTGCCCGCGCTTCAGACCTGGGAGGTCGAGGCCAGCGACGGCCGGACCATCCCGCTGACGGTCCAGAGCGGCGGTCCAGAGCGACGGGGCAGGGCATGTCGTCCTGGTCTTCGACGGAAAGGCCTACCGGCTGGGGGGCGGCAAGTTCCTCGGCTACGAAAGCGGGGGCGACATCTGCCGGTTGCTGCTGGTGCGGCAGGTGCCAAGCGTCGGGTACCGCTTTCGGTGGCGTCGCCTGTCGGATCACAAGGAACCGATCTGAAAGCGTGATCACGACCCCTCAAGCCGTGATCACAAACATCATTTTTTCGCGGTCGCAGCGGAAAAACATGCGCAATTCGGCGTTCACACCGTGACTCCGCCTCAAAAAACGGTATCACATCGCCCCACAGCAGACCCCCAGCACGAGAGGGACCCCATGGCTGACATCGAACGGGGAAACCGCCCGCTTTCCCCCCATCTTCAGATCTACCGTCCGCAGATCACGTCGGTGACGTCGATCTTTACCCGCGTGACCGGCAATGCGCTCATTCTCGGCGCGGTGCTGATCGTGTGGTGGCTGATCGCTGCCGGCACCGGGCCCGAAGCCTTCGCCCGCGCGGACTGGGTGCTGACCTCGTGGCTGGGCAATCTGGTGATGTTCGGCTCGCTCTGGGCGCTCTGGTATCACACGCTGGCCGGGATCCGTCACGTCATCTGGGACAACGGCTACGGGCTTGAACTCGAAACCGCCGAAAAGCTCGGCTGGATCGTGATCTTCGGGTCCGGCGTGCTGACCGTCCTGACCATCCTGACCCTGTGGATCTTCTGAAGGAGGCCCGCGACATGCGCTATCTCACCGACCGAAAGCGTGCCGAAGGGCTCGGCGCGTCGAAGGCAGGCACCGAACACCACTGGTACATGAATGTCAGCGGCGTCGGTCTGACCCTTCTGATCCCGTTCTTCGTCTTCATCGTCGGGACCTCTCTGGGCGCGCCCTATGAAGAGGTCGTCGCCACCCTGTCGCAGCCGTTCCCCGCGGTGATCGTGGGTCTGACCATCGCGGCCGGCATGCTGCATTTCCGCCGCGGCGCGCAGATGATGATCGAGGACTACTGGGGCGGCATGACCCGCAAGGTCATGCTGTGGACCGTGATCTGCCTGAGCTACCTGGTGATGGCGGCGGGCCTTTACGCGATCGTCCGGATCGCGATCTGAAGCTAACGGAGAGCAGGGTTCATGGCCGCTTACGAATACGAGACGCATGACTACGACGTGGTGGTTGTTGGGGCCGGCGGCGCCGGTCTGCGCGCCACGCTGGGCATGGCCGAACAGGGCCTCCGCACCGCCTGCGTGACCAAGGTCTTCCCGACCCGGTCGCATACGGTGGCAGCCCAGGGCGGCATCGCCGCAAGCCTGGGCAACATGGGGCCCGACAACTGGCAATGGCACATGTACGACACCGTCAAGGGGTCGGACTGGCTGGGCGATACCGACGCGATGGAGTATCTCGTCCGCGAGGCGCCCAAGGCGGTCTACGAGCTGGAACATTACGGCGTGCCCTTCTCGCGCACCGAGGCGGGCAAGATCTACCAGCGCCCCTTCGGCGGCCATACCACCGAATTCGGCGAAGGCCCGCCGGTGCAGCGCACCTGTGCCGCGGCCGACCGCACCGGCCATGCGATCCTGCACACGCTTTACGGCCAGAGCCTCAAGGAAAAGGCGGAGTTCTTCATCGAATACTTCGCCATCGACCTTCTGATGTCCGAGGACGGGCAGTGCCAGGGCGTGCTGGCCTGGAAGCTCGATGACGGCACGCTGCATGTCTTTGCCGCCAAGATGGTGGTGTTGGCGACCGGCGGCTACGGGCGCGCCTATTTCTCGGCCACCTCGGCGCATACCTGCACCGGCGATGGCGGCGGCATGGTCGCGCGGGCCGGTCTGCCGCTGCAGGACATGGAGTTCGTGCAGTTCCACCCGACCGGCATCTACGGTTCGGGCTGCCTCATCACCGAGGGGGCGCGCGGCGAGGGCGGCTATCTGACCAACTCGGAAGGCGAGCGGTTCATGGAACGCTACGCGCCGACCTACAAGGATCTGGCCTCGCGTGATGTCGTGTCGCGCTGCATGACCATCGAGATCCGCGAGGGCCGGGGTGTGGGCGCGAACAAGGATCATATCCACCTGAACCTCAGCCACCTGCCGCCCGAGACGCTTGCCGAGCGCCTGCCGGGCATCTCCGAAAGCGCCAAGATCTTCGCCGGTGTCGATGTCACCAAGGAGCCGATCCCGGTTCTGCCGACGGTGCATTACAACATGGGCGGCATTCCCACGAACTACTGGGGCGAGGTGCTGAACCCGGTCGAGGGCGATCCCGACCGCGTGGCGCCGGGCCTGATGGCGGTGGGCGAGGCGGGCTGCGCCTCTGTCCATGGCGCGAACCGGCTCGGGTCGAACTCGCTGATCGATCTCGTGGTCTTCGGCCGGGCGGCCGCGATCCGCGCGGGGCAGATCGTCGATCCCTCGACCGCGGTGCCGCTGCCGTCTAAGGCCTCGATCGACAAGGCGCTGGGCCGGATGGACGGGCTGCGCCACGCGAAGGGCACGGTCACGACGGCCGAGCTGCGGCTGGAAATGCAGAAGACGATGCAGGCCGACGCGGCCGTCTTCCGGACCGACAAGTCGCTGGCCGACGGTGTCGAGAAGATGACCGCGGTCGCGGGCAAGCTCGATGACATCAAGGTGTCGGATCGCTCGATGATCTGGAACTCGGACCTGATGGAAACGCTGGAGCTGACCAACCTGATGCCGAATGCGCTGGCCACCGTGGTCGCGGCCGAGGCGCGCAAGGAAAGCCGTGGCGCCCATGCCCACGAGGACTATCCCGATCGCGACGATGCCAACTGGCGCAAGCACTCGCTGTCGCGCGTTGACGGCGCGTCGGTCGATCTGACCTACCGGCCGGTGCATCTGGACCCGCTGACCCGGACCGAGGATGGCGGCATCGACCTGAAGAAGATCGCGCCCAAGGCGCGCGTCTACTGAGCCGGGGGATGGTCGGGCCGAGCCTTACGCCGACGGTACGGCCCGACACGATCCGGCGTTCGGGGGCCAAGGCTCGGGTCCCCATGCCCCTTGTTGGCCGCCCTGCGCCCGTTGCCCGGCGCGGCGGTCCCCAGACCGAACGCCTGTGCGTCTAGCCAAGAAAGGTTGAACCCATGGTTGAACTCACGCTTCCCAAGAATTCGGTCGTGAAGACCGGCAAGACCTGGCCGAAGCCGCAAGGTGCCACCAATATCCGCACCTTCCGCATCTATCGCTGGGACCCGGATACCGGCGAGAACCCGCGGGTCGACACCTATTTCGTCGATCTCGACACCTGCGGCCCGATGGTTCTCGACGCGCTGATCAAGATCAAGAACGAGATCGACCCGACCCTGACCTTCCGCCGGTCCTGCCGCGAGGGCATCTGCGGGTCCTGCGCGATGAATATTGACGGTGTCAACACGCTGGCCTGTACCCGCGGCATGGACGAAATCGCGGGCGACGTGAAGATCTACCCGCTGCCGCACATGCCGGTGGTCAAGGACCTCGTGCCCGACCTCACCCATTTCTATGCCCAGCATGCAAGCGTCATGCCCTGGCTCGAAACCAAGTCGAACACGCCCGCCAAGGAATGGCGCCAGTCCATCGAGGACCGCAAGAAGCTCGACGGGCTTTACGAATGCATCATGTGCGCCAGCTGCTCGACCTCCTGCCCGTCCTACTGGTGGAATGGCGACAAGTATCTGGGGCCGGCAGCCTTGCTGCACGCCTATCGCTGGATCATCGACAGCCGCGACGAGGCTACGGGCGAGCGTCTGGATTCGCTGGAAGATCCGTTCAAGCTTTATCGCTGCCACACCATCATGAACTGCACCAAGACCTGCCCTAAGGGGCTGAACCCGGCCAAGGCCATCGCCTCGATCAAGAAGATGATGGTCGAGCGGACGGTCTGACGCGCGCCCGGTGCTGCGCGATATCCTGATCCTCGGCACGGCGGCGGCAGGCCTGCTTCTGGTCCTGTCGCCGCCGATGCGGCGCTGGCGGTTCTGGCGGGCGATGGTGACGCCGCTTGCCTCGATCATCGGCTCGGGCTTCCTGGTGCTGGGACCGATCCTGAACCAGAGCCTCGGGATCTGGTCGCCCGCGGCGATGGCGGCCTTGGCGCTGATCGCCCTGGGCTTCGGCGGCGCGATCCGCTACAGCATCGCGGCCGGGGCCCATGGCAACCCGCCCGGCCGCCTCGGCGCCCTCGCGGAAACCGCGGCGGGCTGGACGCTGGCGTTTTCCTACGTCATCTCGGTTGCCTATTACCTGAACCTTCTGGGCGCCTTCGCGGTCCGCCTGACGCCCTTCGACGCGCCCCTCAACGCCCGGATCGTGACCACCGCGGTCTTCCTGCTGATCCTCGGGGTTGGCGTGACCCGAGGGTTCGAGGCGCTGGAAGGGCTCGAGAAATACGCGGTCAGCCTGAACCTTGCGGCAATCTGCGGGCTTCTGGTCGGGCTCGGGCTCTTCTTCGGCGAGACGGCCGCCACCACCGGCCCGGTGCTCACGCCCGCCAGCGTGAGCCCATGGGCCGCGCTGACGCTGTTCTTCGGCCTGATCGTGACAGTGCAGGGCTTCGAGACCTCGCGCTATCTTGGCGCCGAATATGACGCCGATCTCAGGATCCGATCCATGCGGGGCGCGCAATATGTCTCGACCGCGATCTATCTCGTCTATGTCACGCTCCTGGTTCTGTGCTTTGCACCGGGCACGGGCGCGCTCGACGATACCGCCATCATCGGCCTGACCGCGACGGTCTCGCCGCTTCTGCCGCTGGTGCTGACGGTGGCGGCGCTGGCCGCCCAGTTCAGCGCCTCGGTCGCCGACACGACCGGCGCGGGCGGGCTGGTCGCGGAACGCTCGAAAGGGCTTGTCGGCAACCGCGCGGCCTATGCGGTTCTGGTTGCGGCGGGCATCGGACTGACCTGGACGGCGGATGTCTTTGCGATCATCTCCTATGCCTCGCGGGCTTTCGCGCTTTATTACGCGCTGGAAGCCGTAATCGCGACGCTGGCCGCGCGCCGGGCGGGGCAGGGCGGCCGCGCCGCGGGCTTTGCGGCCCTTGCCGTGCTGGGGCTTGTCATCGCGCTTCTCGGCCGCCCGGTTGAATAAGGAGCCCCTGATGCCGACCGAACCCGCCGATGCCGCCGACCGCCGGGCCGCCGCCCCGGTCGTCTGCTATCCGCCCGAAAGCCTGCCCGCGCCGCCGATGGCACTTTATGACCGGCTCCGTGCCGGCATGACCGGGGTCGCACAACTCGAGATCCCTGCCCGCGACGCCCGCGCCTTCCGCGTTCCGGCGGGCCATGTGCTGCGGATTTCCTGCATCGAGGGGCCGCAGGTCGGCGATCTGAACCTCTGGAACGCCCATGACCTGTCCGAGCGGTTCTATTCCGGCAAGACCCGCGCGCTGCATGGCACGCATGTCGGCACCGGCGACCGGCTCTGGTCGAGCTTCCCGCATCTGCGCCCGATGGCCACCGTCATCGCCGACAGTCTGGGCTGGTACGGCTTCGATGCCGACGGTGCGGGCGTCCATGACGTGATCGGCACACGCTGCGATCCCTATACCAATGGCCGCCTCGGCGGCGCGCCCTTCCACCGCTGCTGCCATTCGAACCTGATCCGGGCGCTTGCCGCCGAAACCGGCCTCGATTCGGCGAAGGCCGAGCCGCTTGTCCATGACGTTCTGAACGTCTTCATGTGCACGGGCTTCACCCGCGACACCCACCGCTATTTCACCAAGGCAAGCCCTGTCCGGCCGGGCGACCACCTTGATCTCTTCGCCGAGATCGACCTGCTTTGCGCGCTCAGCGCCTGCCCCTGGGGCGATTGCAGCGGCAATTCGACGGACCAAGCGCGCTGCCATCCGCTGGGCGTCGAGATCTTCGCTCCGGCCCCAGGCGCGCTCGACGGCTGGACCCCGCCCACGCCCGCGCCCTACGACCGCTCGCACGGGCTCTGATCTTCTTCTTGGCCTAAATACCCAAGCCGCAACGCCCGTCGGTTGCCCCGTCCCGGGGTCAGGAAAACGCGGCCTCCAGCGCGATCTCGACCATCTCGGCGAACCCTGTCTGGCGTTCCTCGGGCGAAAGCGCCGCCCCGGTCAGCAGATGGTCCGACACCGTCAACACCGCCAGCGCCCGCGCCCGGTGCCGGGCGGCCAGAATGTAAAGCTCGGCCGCTTCCATCTCGACTGCGAGAACGCCGTGCCGGGTCAACTCGGCGTTCAGGTCGGGACGTTCGTCATAGAAGACATCGGCCGAATAGATGCCGCCGACATGGGTCCGGGCGCCCTTGGCCTGCGCCGCCCGATGCGCCGCCGCCAGCAGCCCGAAATCGGCGCAAGGCGCGAAATTCAGCTCGCGGAAGGTGCCGCGCGAGGGCGTCGACAGCGTGGAACTCGTCATCGCCAGCACGATGTCGCGCAGCGCGACATGCTCCTGCATCGCGCCGGCCGATCCGATCCGGATCAGCGTCCTTGCGCCATGCTCGCGGATCAGCTCGTTGGCATAGATCGACAGCGAGGGCATGCCCATGCCGCTGCCATGGATCGTGACCCGGTGGCCGCGCCAGAACCCGGTAAAGCCCAGCATGCCGCGCACCCGGTTGATGCAGACCGGGTCGTCCAGAAATGTCTTGGCCGCCCATTCCGCGCGCAGCGGGTCGCCGGGCAGCAGGACGGTCTCGGCGATCTCGCCGGGCTTCGCGCCGATATGAAGGCTCATGGGGGTCTCCTCAACCGCTGAGAACCCCGTTATAGCCGCTGGCTATTCCGCCGCCACCCGTTCGGGCGAGATCAGGCCGACCACGTCGAACATGATCCGGTTCAGTTCGAAATCCTTGGGCGTATAGACCTTGGCCACGCCCATCGCCCGCAGCCGCCGGGCATCTTCGTCGGGGATGATGCCGCCCACCACGACCGGGATATGGGTCAGCTCGTGCTCCTTCATCAGCCGCATCAGGCTTTCCATCAGGGGCATGTGGCTGCCCGACAGGATCGAGAGTCCGACGATGTCGACCCCCTCGGCCTTGGCCGCAGCCACGATTTCCGATGGGGTAAGCCGAATCCCCTCATAGGAGATATCCATGCCGCAATCGCGGGCGCGGGCGGCGATCTGCTCGGCGCCGTTCGAATGGCCGTCGAGCCCGGGCTTGCCGACCAGAAACTTCGGTCGCCGCCCGAGCCGTCCGGCCAGCGCATCGACCTCGGCCCGAATCTCGTCCAGCCCCTCGGTCCGGTTCGAGGGGCTTTTCGACACGCCCGTCGGCCCCCGGTACTGGCCGAAGACCGCGCGCATCACATCGCCCCATTCGCCGGTCGTGGCCCCGGCCCTGGCCGCCGCGATCGAGGGCGGCATGATGTTCGCCCCCGTCGCCGCCGCCTCGCGCAGCGCGGCCAGAGCGGCTTCGACAGCCGCGTTGTCGCGGTTCTCGCGCCAGGCGGTCAGCCGGGCGATCTGGTCGGCCTCGACGCTGGGATCGACCACCATGATCGCGTCCTCGCCCGAGGTCAGCGGTGAGGGCTCCCCATCGACCCAGCGGTTCACGCCGACCACCACCGTGGCGCCGGTCTCGACCCGGCCGATGCGGTCGGAATTGCTTTCGACGAGCCGCGATTTCATGTGCTCGATCGCGGCCACCGCGCCGCCCATCGCGTCGATCTGTGCCAGTTCGGCCCGGGCGTTCCGCTTCAGCTCCTCCACTTTCGCGGTGACCGCCGGGTTGCCCTCGAACAGGTCCTCGTATTCCAGAAGGTCGGTCTCGTAGGCCAGGATCTGCTGCATCCGGATCGACCATTGCTGGTCGAAGGGGCGCGGCAGACCCAGCGCCTCGTTCCAGGCCGGAAGTTGCACGGCGCGGGCGCGGGCGGATTTCGACAGCGTCACCGCCAGCATCTCGATCAGGATGCGGTAGACGTTGTTCTCGGGCTGCTGCTCGGTCAGGCCGAGGCTGTTGACCTGCACCCCGTAGCGGAACCGCCGGTGCTTGGGGTCCTCGACGCCGTAGCGGTCCTGGCAGATCTCGTCCCAGAGCTCGACGAAGGCGCGCATCTTGCACATCTCGGTGACGAAGCGGATGCCCGCATTCACGAAGAACGAGATCCGCCCGACCATGCCCGGGAAGTCCTCGGGCGCCACCTTCCCGCGCAGATCGTCCAGCACCGCGGTCGCGGTCGCCAGCGCATAGGACAGCTCCTGTTCCGGCGTCGCCCCCGCTTCCTGCAGGTGATAGGAACAGACGTTCATCGGGTTCCATTTCGGCAGATGCTCGCGGGTATAGGCCGCGACATCGGTGATCATGCGAAGGCTGGGCTTCGGCGGGCAGATATAGGTGCCGCGGCTCAGATATTCCTTGATCAGGTCGTTCTGCACCGTGCCCTGAAGCTTCGAGACATCGGCGCCCTGTTCCTCGGCCACGGCAATATAAAGCGCCAGCAGCCAGGGCGCGGGCGCGTTGATGGTCATCGAGGTGTTCATCTGTTCCAGCGGGATCTGGTCGAACAGGGTCCGCATGTCGCCCAGATGGTCGATCGGCACGCCGACCTTGCCGACCTCGCCGCGCGCCAGTTCGTGATCGCTGTCATAGCCGGTCTGGGTCGGCAGGTCGAAGGCGACCGAAAGCCCGGTCTGCCCCTTGGCGAGGTTGGCGCGGTAAAGCGCATTCGAGGCCTCGGCGGTCGAATGGCCGGCATAGGTGCGGAACAGCCAGGGCCGATCGCGGACCGGGGTTTGAGTGTCGTTGGGCATACGGACCTCCCTTGGCTGGTGACTGAACTGCCTTGGCCGCAATAATGTTGCGACGCAAATGCAAATATGCGAAAGAATATGTCCCTGTCAATTCGCCGCAGCGCGGCATCGACGTCAATCGCGGCTTTTGCCCCGTTTTCTCCCTTCAATGGTCCAAAATCGCGGCGACGGTGTGGCACACGCTGCGATGGTATGCGGCGCGATCATGTATCCTTGTGGAGGCGCCAATGTCAGTTCGTACCCTTGTTTCCCCCTTCCTCGCCGTGGCCGTCGCCGCGTTTGTCGCGAGTCCCGCTGCGGCGCTCGACCGCAATGTCAGGATCGTCAACAACACCGGCTTTGCGCTGGTCGAATTCTATGGGTCGAACACGGGCGCCAGCACCTGGGAAGAAGACATCCTGGGCCCCGACATCCTCTATTCGGGCCAGTCGGTGATGGTCAATTTCCATGACGGGTCGGGCTATTGCCTGTTCGACTTCCGTGCCGTCTTCGAGGATGGCGACGAACTGGTCGAACCGCGCGTGAATGTCTGCGAGATCGGCACCTTCACCTATAACTAGAGCCCAGCCCTCTCGGACATAAAGTTTCAAGATGGGCGCGCATCGGGTTGCAATGTTTCACGGCTGACCGTATCTCCTCGGGAATAGCGCGACTCTGCGGCGCAGCATTTCTTGAGGAGGCACCCATGGCCCTTGATCAGAATCCCGGGATCGCGCCCTATGAGGCGCCCGAGAAGGAGCTTTACGAAATCGGCGAAATGCCCCCGCTGGGCTACGTTCCGCCGAAGATGTACGCTTGGGCGATCCGGCGCGACCGCCATGGCGAGCCCGACAAGTCGTTCCAGGTCGAGGTGGTCGATACGCCCGCCATCGACAGCCACGAAGTGCTGGTCCTGGTGATGGCGGCGGGCGTCAACTACAACGGCATCTGGGCGGGGCTTGGCATCCCGGTCTCGCCCTTCGACGGCCACAAGGCGCCCTATCACATCGCCGGCTCGGACGCGTCGGGCATCGTCTGGGCGGTCGGCTCGGCGGTGAAGACTTGGAAAGTGGGCGACGAGGTCGTGATCCACTGCAATCAGGACGACGGCGACGACGAGGAATGCAATGGCGGCGATCCGATGTTCTCGCCCAGCCAGCGGATCTGGGGCTACGAGACCCCGGACGGGTCGTTTGCCCAGTTCACCCGTGTGCAGGCGCAGCAATTGCTGGAACGGCCGCGGCACCTGACCTGGGAGGAGTCGGCCTGCTACACGCTGACCCTGGCCACCGCCTACCGGATGCTGTTCGGTCACCATCCGCATGAACTGAAACCCGGCCAGAACGTGCTGGTCTGGGGCGCCTCGGGGGGGCTCGGGTCCTTCGCGATCCAGCTGATCAACACCGCGGGCGCGAATGCGATCGGCGTGATCTCGGAGGAGTCCAAGCGCGACTTCGTCATGGATCTGGGCGCCAAGGGCGTGATCAACCGCAAGGATTTCAAGTGCTGGGGCCAGCTGCCCAAGGTCAACACGCCCGAATACAAGGAGTGGTTCGGCGAAGTCCGCAAGTTCGGCAAGGCGATCTGGGATATCACCGGCAAGGGCGTCAATGTCGACATGGTGTTCGAGCATCCCGGCGAGGCGACCTTCCCGGTCTCGACCTTCGTGGTCAAGCGCGGCGGCATGGTGGTGATCTGCGCGGGCACCAGCGGCTTCAACCTGACGATGGATGCCCGCTATGTCTGGATGCACCAGAAGCGCATCCAGGGCAGCCACTTCGCCCATCTCAAGCAGGCCGCCGCCGCAAACCGGCTGATGGTCCAGCGCCGGATCGATCCCTGCATGTCCGAGGTCTTCCCCTGGGACGAGATCCCGCAGGCGCATCTGAAGATGCTTCGCAACGAGCACAAGCCGGGCAACATGGCGGTTCTGGTGCAGGCGCCGCGCACCGGTCTGCGGACTTTCGCCGACGTTCTGGACGCTGGTCCCGTCGCTTGATTCGACCCTAAAGTTGTGGTTTATTTCAGGGCACACGCATAGCGTGTGCCCTTCGCGAATCTGTCCTCCAGATGCGAATCGCTTCTCCTCCGACCGGAAATCAAGAGCTTGCATTTGCGGCCCCTCCCCATTTCTGGGGAGGGAGAATTCGCGAATTTCGACGAATTTTGTCCTGTGCTAGACTAATTTTAACGTTTCATTAACCACTAAGACAGGACAACGACCATGAAGCACGAGTGGCTGATCGACATTCTCGGCGACCTCAAGAACTATGCGAGAAAGAATGGGTTGACCGCTCTGTCCGAGGAGCTCCTCACCTGCCAGGCTCTGGCAGCTGTCGAGATCTCGTCCCTCGAGGCAGGCCGTGCGCGGGCTCAGGTTGGGGAAAGAGCGTCGTCGGTGACGACGTGGGGCGATGCAGATTCATGTGATGCAAGGCGGCTTAGAATCGTTCCTCGACCGGTTGCAACGGGCAACGACGCTTGAGGACCTGTATCGTGCCACCGAAGACCTGCGCGACCGCTACGGCGTCTTCCACGTCGTCTATCACTGGGTGAACAGCGTCGGCGAACGCTACGGCGCCGGCACCTACTCGACCGAATGGGTCGACCGCTATCTCGACCGCGACTACCTGATGATCGATCCGGTGATCTTTGGCTGCTACAGCCGCTTCCATCCGGTCGACTGGAAAGAGCTCGACTGGTCCAGCAAGGCCTCGCGCGCTTTCTTCGAAGACGCCATCGCCCACGGACTTGGCAATCAGGGTGTGTCTATCCCGTTGCATGGACCCAAGGGGCAGTTCGCGCTCTTTACCGTGAACGACAGTTGTTCCGATGTATCCTGGGACATGTTCAAACAGCTCAATCTTCGCGACCTGATCCTGATCGCCCATGACTTCAACAAGAAGGCGCTGGAATTCGAGCAATCGGCCGATCAGGGGCCGCGGGCTGCGCTGTCGCCGCGCGAACTCAGCGCGATGACGCTTCTGGCCAAGGGCATGAGCCGGGCTCAGGCCGCGCAGGAGCTTTCGATCTCCGAACACACGCTGCGGGTCTATGTCGAGACCGCCCGCCACAAGCTCGGAGCCCTGAACACGACCCATGCGGTGGCCCGTGCCCTGAGTGCCGGTCTGATCGTCGTCTAGGCTTAACTATCTGTTAGGAAAAGAAATATTCCCCTGACGTGACGTTAGGGGGCGCTTGGTTAGCGCGCTGGTAACCAAGCTCTCCGTAGCCTGAGCCCATCAAGTGATCGGCAGAGGGCTACCAATCATGCTGCGTTACATCTACGGTGTCGACCTTCACAAGTTCCCGCTTCTGCGCGACACCATGTTCAGGGACCGCGCGCTTCAGTTCCATGACCGTCTCGGCTGGGCTGTCAGCGTCAACGACAAGGGCGAAGAGCGCGACCAGTATGACGCCCTGAACCCGCTTTACGTGATCTGGGAACAACCCGACGGACGGCATGGCGGCTCGATGCGGTTTCTTCCCACGACCGGGCGGACGATGGTGAACGAACACTTCCTGCATGTGACCGGCGGCGCGCGCATCGAAAGCCCGCTGATCTGGGAATGCACCCGGTTCTGTCTGGCACCCGATGCGGGACGCGAGGTTTCGGCCGGGCTGGTGCTTGGCGCGGGCGAGGTGATGGCCCAGTTCGCGGTCGACCACTTCGTCGCTGTCTTCGACCCGCGGATGGAACGGATCTACCGCCTGATGGGGGTCGAGCCGGATGTCATCGGCACCTCGGGCGAGGGCCGCGACCGCATCGGCGTGGGCCTGTGGGAAATGCAGGAGGCCGCCTGGCCCCGCACCCTGGCGCGCCTCGGCATCGGGCGCGAGACCTCGCTCGACTGGTTCCGCGCCTCGTTCTCGGCGCCGACCCCGGCGCAACGGGAACTCGCCGTCGCCTGAACGCGCTGGCACCGGACGGGCGCGGCCTGTAGGCTGCGCCCATGACCGTGCCCGCGCTGCGCTTTTCCGAGGACCAGGCCGAAGCCCATGATCGCGTGGCGGGAATGCTGCGCGGCTTTGGCGTCGATCTGGATGACGCGACTCTCTGCGCCCGCACCGAGGGCAAGACCGGCGTTCTGGCAGTCACCGGCAAGGCCGGATCGGGCAAGACGCTGCTTTTGGCGGAACTGGTGCGCGCCGCGGTCGAGGCGGGGGTCGAGATCGTCTCGGGCGACTACGAGGGCAAGCGCCGCAAGGACCGCCGGACGCTGGCGGTTCTGGCGCCGACCAACAAGGCCGCCAGCGTGCTGCGCCAGCGCGGCGTGCCCGCGACCACGATCCACCGCATCATCTACACACCCGTTTATGATCCCGAATACGAGAAGATCGCCGAATGGCTGACCGGCGAGGGCGACCGCCCCGAGATCGAGGAACTGACGGATGCGGCGCTCGACCGGGCGCAGGCCTTCTATGCCTCGGTGCCCTCGATCCCCGGGGCGCTGGCGGCGGCGGGGCTTAAGGGCAGCGATTTCATCAAAGGCTGGAAGCGGCGCGAAGACCCGCTGGATATTGGGTTCGTCGATGAGGCCTCGATGCTCGACGAACGCCAGTTCGACGATCTGCGCGAACTTTTCCCCGCGCTGGTTCTCTTTGGCGATCCCGCGCAGCTCGCCCCGGTCAACCAGTCGGGCAAGATGGTCTTCGACCGGCTGGCCGGGCCGCAGACGCTGGAGCTGCACCGCATCCACCGGCAGGAGGACGACAACCCGATCCTCGATCTTGCCCATGCGCTGGCCGACCCCGAGGTCGATTTCGAGCGGTTTGAACGGATGGTCGAAGACGCCGCCGCCCGCGACCCCCGGATCGAGCTGGCGCCCCGGGTCGATTCCGACCTGATGGCGCGCTCGCCGGTGCTGGTCTGGCGAAACGCCACCCGCATCCGGCTGATCAACGCCTTCCGCCAGGCCCATGGCGCGCCCGAGGACGCGCTGTTGCCGGGCGAGCCGCTGATCTGCGACGGGATCGAGCTGCCGCTGAAACACCGCAAGAAACGGATCGACCTCGAGGCGCGCGGGCTGATCAAGGGCGCGCAGGTGATCTATGTGGGGGCGGGGCGCAAGCCGGGCTTCTCGATCATGCATGTGATCGGCGCCGAGGACCCGCGCTTGTCGGTGGCTTCGATCGTCAAGATCGAACTGCCCGACGAAGAGGAACCCTTCATCCCCTATGCCGCCACCATGGGTGCGGCCTTCCTGCACGGGGCGGCGGTGACGATCCACAAGGCGCAGGGGTCGCAATGGCCTGCGGTGCAGGTCTTTGCCCCCGATCTTTACGCGGCCGCTCGGGCGGGCCGGGTCGAGGCGGGCCAGCCGCTCTGGAAGCGGCTGGCCTATGTCGCGATCACCCGCGCCGAGGAGCGCCTGCTTTGGGTCACGCGCTACCGGCTGGCGCGACCGACCCGCGCGCTGACGGCCGACGATCTGGTGGCCGCGCCCGCGCCCCTGACCCTGACCGCCGAGGAGGCGCGCCCATGACCGCAAGGACGATTATGATCACCGGCGCCAGCAGCGGCATCGGCCGCGCCACGGCCGAGCTGTTTCTGGCCAATGGCTGGCGGGTCGGGCTTCTGGCCCGCCGCGCCGATCTGCTGGACGAGATCGCGGCGGGGCACGAGGGTGCGCTGCCGCTGCCCGCCGACGTGACCGATGCCGGGGAGGTCGAGGCCGCCTTCGACGCCTTCATGGTCTGGGCCGGGCGGCTGGACGTTCTCTTCAACAACGCGGGCACCTTCGGCCCCTCGGGTTCGATCGACGAAATCGATCCGGCTGCCTGGGCGCAGGTGCTGGCGGTCAATGTCGGCGGCATGTTCCTGGCCGCGCGCGCGGCTTTCGCGCGGATGCGGGCGCAGGACCCACAGGGCGGGCGGATCGTCAATAACGGCTCGCTCTCGGCCCATGTCCCGCGCGAGGGCTCGGTCTGCTACACGACGACCAAGCATGCGGTGACCGGGCTGACCAAGACGCTCAGCCTCGACGGGCGGCCTTTCGGGATCGCCTGCGGGCAGATCGACATCGGCAATGCCCGCACCGCGCTGGTCGAGGACCTGACGGAACGCGCGCGGGCCGAGGGCCGGCCGGTGCAGCCCACCATGGATGTCGCCCATGCCGCGCGTGCGGTCCTGCACATGGCCGACCTGCCGCCCGAGGCCAATGTGCAGTTCATGACGGTGATGGCGACGACGATGCCCTATATCGGGCGCGGCTGATCAGCTTTTCATCATCCGGAACGCGGCCGAGGCCCCCCAACCCGCGGCGATGGCGATGCCGAGCGACAGTATCGCATAGGCCAGCGGATGCTGGTGGGCCAGCAGGTAAGTCCAGCGTTCAAGCCCGACCTTGTGCACGCCGATGGTGGTCTCGAAGGCGTCCACCACATCGCCGCCCCGGGTCAGGAAGATCCGGGTGGCATAGTCCCCCTCGGTCAGGTTCGAGGGCAGCGCGATCGAGGTGCGGAACAGGGTCTGTTCGTCCAGTTCGACCGCTCCGGGCAGCTCCTGATAAAGCCCCGTCTCGGACCGGATGCGGATCAGCGCGTCGATGAAGCTTTGCGCTTCGGCGGTCTCTTCGGTGGCGCCCACCGACCGGATCGCGCGCGGGATCGACACCTTGTGGCGCAGGTCCTCGGTCTGGGACAGGGCCTGATCCAACGGCGCGGTCGTGGCCACCGCATAGAAGCTGGGCGCCGCCGCGATCCGGACGGATTCGGTATTGACCCAGATCCCGACGCGGCGGTCCTTCTTGCGGACGGTGGCGGGCGTCGAGGGCCCGGCCACCGTTACCACCACCTCGAGTGGGGGACCTTCGGGGGCGGGGGCGTCGCGCTTGACGGCACCGAAGATCAGGATCTCGGAGCCCGCGAAATTGGTGGTGATCGACACCCGGGTCTGGCTGAGTCCTGCCACCACCTGCTCGGCCCGGGCGGGCAGGGCGGTCAGCAGCAGCACGACGATCAGACGCCAGACCATCAGCGCACCCTCTCGGCAATCGAATAAAGCTCGGCCGGTTCGATCAGCAGATCGAGCGCGAGCTTGCCGCAGACCGCCAGCACCAGGATCGCGAGCCAGATGCGCAACTGTTCGGCCTTCATCTTCAGCCCGATGCCGGTGCCGATCTGGGCCCCGACCACGCCCCCGATCAGCAACAGAAGCGCCAGCCCCAGATCGACGGTGTGGTTGGTCGTGGCATGCAGGATCGTCGTGAAACCGCTGACGAAGATGATCTGGAACAGCGAGGTGCCGATCACCACCTTGGTCGGCATGCCCAAGAGGTAGATCATCGCAGGCACCATGATGAAGCCGCCGCCGACGCCCATGATCGCCGACAGCACGCCCACGAAGGCACCCACGATCAGCGGCGGGATCGCCGAGAGATACAGCCCCGAGGTGCGGAACTTCATCTTGAAGGGCAGGGCGTCGAACCAGGTCCGCTGCTTGCGCTTGCGCACGACGCCCTTGCGCGTGCGGTTGATGGCGGCAAGGCTCTCGACGAACATCAGGGCGCCGATCACGCCCAGGAAGACCACGTAGCAGAGCTTGACCAGCAGATCGACCTGGCCGATGCCGCGCATCAGGTTGAAGATCCAGACCCCCAGCACCGCGCCGCACATGCCGCCCGCCAGCAGCACCGTTCCCATGCGCAGATCGACCGTCTTGCGCCGGAAATGCGCCAGCACGCCCGAGATCGACGAGGCGACGATCTGCGCCGCCTGGGTCGCCACCGCGACTGCCGGGGGGATGCCGATGAAGAACAGCAGGGGCGTCAGCAGGAACCCTCCGCCGACGCCGAACATCCCCGACAGGATGCCGACGATCCCGCCCAGTCCCAGCAGGACGAAGGCGTTCACGGAAACCTCGGCGATGGGTAGGTAGATCTGCATGACCGGTCCCTAAAGCGCCTCTCCCGGTCCTGGCAAGGATGCGCGGCCCGGCGGGGTCAGATTTTACCGCTCTTTCACATAGGGCTCGCCGCCTGCGCGGGGAGGGATTGCGCGTCCGACGAAGCCCGCGAGGATTACCACGGTCAGGATATAGGGCAGCGCATCCATCACCTGGACCGGCAGGCCGACCCCGCCAAGCTCGATGTTCTGATAGCGCAGCGCAATGGCCTGCAGCAGCCCGAACAGAAGCGTCGCGCCCAGAGCCTGCCACGGCCGCCATTTCGCAAAGATCAGAGCTGCCAGCGCGATATAACCCCGCCCGGCGGTCATGTCCCTGGAAAAGCCCGCCTGCAGCGCGGTCGCCAGATAGGCCCCCGCCAGCCCGCAAAGAAGCCCACAGATCGCCACCGCCGCATAGCGCGTGGCCTGGACCGAGACGCCCGCGGTATCGACCGCCTCGGGGTTTTCGCCGACCGCGCGCAGCCGCAGTCCGAAGCGCGTCCGGTACAGCACCCACCAGCTGGCCGGAACCAGCAGGGCGGCGACATAGACCAGCAGCGTGTGACCCGAGATCAGCTCGGCATAGACGGGGCCCAGCACCGGCACCGGGCGCAGCGTCTCGGCGAAGGGCAGGGCGATGGCCTCGAATCGCGCGCCGCCCAGCAGCGAGGGCGTGCGCCCGCCCTGATGAAACCAGTCCTGCGCCAGCACCACCGTCAGCCCGGCTGCCAGAAAGTTGATGGCGACGCCCGAAATCAGCTGGTTGCCCCGGAAGGTGATGGCCGACAGCCCGTGCAGCCCGGCCAGGGCCATCGACCCGCCGATCCCGGCCATCAGCCCCAGCCAGACCGAGCCCGTCACCGCCGCCGTCGCGGCCGAGCAGAAGGCCGCGGCCAGCATCTTGCCCTCGAGCCCGATATCGTAGATGCCCGAGCGTTCCGAAAAGAGCCCCGCGAGGCAGGCCAGCAACAGCGGCGTGGCCAGCCGGACGGTGGAATCGAGCACTTGCAGCAGCGTCGGAAAATCCATCACGCGCGCCCTTTCCGGAGCGAAAGGAACAGCCGTTCCAGCGGCATCCGCACCATGTTGTCGAGCGCGCCGGTAAACAGGATCACCAGTGCCTGGATCACCACGATCAGCTCGCGCGGGATGTCGGTCCAAAGCGCCAGCTCGGCCCCGCCCTGATAGAGAAAGCCGAAAAGGATGGCGGCGAGAAAGACGCCCGCGGGATGGTTTCGTCCCATCAGCGCGACGGCGATGCCGATGAAGCCCGCCCCCTCGACCGAGTTCAGCACCAGCCGTTCGGCCTCGCCCATCACGGTGTTGACGGCCATCAGCCCGGCCAGCGCGCCCGAGATCAGCATCGCCCACATCACCGTGCGCACGGGCCTGATGCCGGCATAGATCGCGGCCGGTTCGGAATGGCCGAGCGCGCGGATTTCATAGCCAAGGCGGCTCCGCCAGATCAGCATCCAGACCGCGGCGCAGGCCACCAGCGCCAGCAGAAAGCTGATATTGGCGGGCGCGGCCTTCGAGAAGGCGATGCCAAGCGGAGCCAGCAGGTCATGCAGCGTGGGCAGATGGGTGCCCTCGCCGAACCGCGCGGTCGACGGGTCCATCGAGCCCACCGGGCGCAGCACGTTGACCAGCAGATAGTTCAGAAGCGAGGCCGCGATGAAATTGAACATGATCGTGGTGATGACGATATGGCTGCCGCGCCGGGCCTGCAGCCAGGCCGGAATGGCCGCCCAAGCCGCGCCGAACAGCGCCGCGCCAAGGGCCGCCGCCGGCAAGGCCAGCGCCCAATGCGGCCAGGGCAGCGCAAGGCAAACGAGCGCCACGCCCAGCCCGCCCAGCGTTGCCTGCCCTTCGCCGCCGATATTGAACAGCCGCGCATGGAAGGCGACCGAGACCGCAAGCCCGGTGAAGATGAAATTGGTCGCGTAGTAAAGCGTGTAGCCCCAGGCATAGGTCGAGCCGAGCGCGCCGGTGACCATCATCCTGACGGCCGCGACCGGGTCCTCGCCGATGCCGAGGATCACCAGCGCCGACAGCAGCGCGGCCAGAGACAGGCTGATCAGCGGAATGAGGACCAGATCGGCCCATTTCGGCATCGCGCTCATCTCAGGCGGCCTTTCCCTTCATTCCGGCCATCATCAGGCCCAGTTCGGTCTCGTCGGTTTCCGAGGTCAGCCGCTCGCCCATGATCCGCCCGCCGCACATGACCGCGATCCGGTCCGAAAGGCCCAGGATCTCGTCCAGCTCGACGCTGACCAGCAGAACCGCCTTGCCCGCATCGCGCAACTCGAGGATGCGGCGGTGGATGAACTCGATGGCGCCGATATCGACGCCGCGGGTCGGCTGACCGACCAGCAACAGGTCGGGATTGCGTTCGATTTCGCGCGCCAGAACCAGCTTTTGCTGGTTCCCGCCGGAAAAGCTTTGCGCTGCCAGATCGGGATTGGGCGGCCGCACGTCGAACCGCGCCATCTGGTCCTCGGCATGGCTGCGGATGCGGGCATTGTCCATCAGACCCGGCGCGCTCTGCAGAGCGGGGTCGGTGTGATAGCCGAAGACTGAATCCTCCCAGGCATGGAACGGCATGATCAGCCCCTCGCGCTGGCGGTCCTCGGGCACATGGGCGATGCCCACCGCGCGGCGCGAGCGCCCGTCGCAGCCCGGCCCCGACAGATCAAGCTCTTTGCCGTCGATCCGGACATGCCCGGTCGCGGGCCGCATGCCGCCCAGCACCTCCAGAAGATGCGACTGGCCGTTTCCGGCCACCCCGGCAAGGCCGAGGATTTCGCCCGCCCGGACGCTGAGCGACACGTCGGACAGCCGGGCGATGCCCTGCGCATCGGTGACGCAGAGCTTTTCGATCTCCAGCACCGTGCGGCCCGGCCGAGCCGGAGACTTGTCTATTCGCAACAAGACCTTTCGCCCGACCATCAGCTCGGCCAGCTCGGCGGGGTTCGTGCTGGCGGTCCGCAAGGTGGCAGTCATCTCCCCACGCCGCATGACGGAAACCGTATCGGTTGCGGCCATGATCTCGCGCAGCTTGTGGGTGATGAGGATGATCGTCTTGCCCTGCGACTTGAGGTTTTCCAATATCCGGAAAAGGTGATCGGCCTCGGCGGGTGTCAGCACCCCGGTCGGTTCGTCGAGGATCAGGATATCCGCCTGCCGATACAGCGCCTTCAGGATCTCGACCCGCTGGCGCATGCCGACGCCCAGATCCTCGATCCGCGCGTCGGGATCAACCTCAAGCTCGTAATCGGCGGCCAGCTGGCGGAGTGTGCCGCGCGCCTTGGCCAGCGAGGGTTTCAGAAGCGCCCCGTCCTCGGTCCCCAGGATCACGTTTTCCAGCACGGTGAAGGGCTCGACCAGCTTGAAATGCTGGAACACCATGCCGATGCCCGCGCGGATCGCGTCCTGACTGTCGCCGATCTGGACCGGACGCCCGCCGATCAGGATCTCGCCGGCATCTGCCTTGTAGAAGCCGTAAAGGATCGACATCAGCGTCGACTTGCCCGCGCCGTTCTCGCCGACGATGCCATGGATCGTGCCCCGCTGCACCACAAGCGAGATGTCGCGGTTCGCCCGGACCGGCCCGAACGCCTTGGAAATGCCCCGCAATTCGATGGCCGGGGCCGAGGATGTGTCGGCCCCGGCGTCCGCTGCCCCTGCCATGCGGGCTACTTCACCGGGCAGGTGTTGTCAGACATGTAGTCATGCACCGCGATTTCGCCCGAGATGATCCTGGCCTTGGCGGCCTCGACCGCGTCGATCATTTCGGGCGTGACCAGGTCCTTGTTGTTGTCGTCCATCGCATAGCCGACGCCGTCTTCGGCCAGCCCAAGCCGGAACATGCCGGTTTCCAGCGCATCGCCCGCCTTGAAGGCGCTGTAGACGGCGACATCGACGCCCTTGACCATCGAGGTCAGAACCTGCCCCGGATGCAGGTGGTTCTGATTGCTGTCGACCCCGATCGACAGGATCCCCTCATCGGCGGCGGCCTGCAACACGCCAAGCCCGGTGGTGCCCGCTGCGGCAAAGATCACGTCGGCTCCCTGGCCGATCTGGGCGCGAGCCAGTTCGCTGCCCTTGACCGGATCGGCCCAGGCTTCGGCCGTGGTGCCGGTCATGTTCTGCAGAACCGTCGTCTCGGGGTCGACCGCCTTCGCGCCCTGGGCATAACCGCAGGCGAATTTCCGGATCAGCGGGATGTCCATGCCGCCGACGAATCCCACGGTGTTCGATTTTGACGCCATGGCGGCCATCATTCCGACCAGATAGCTGCCCTCATGTTCGGCAAAGACAATCGAGCGCACGTTTGGCGCATCGACCAGATCGTCGATGATCTCGAATTTCGTGTCGGGATAATCGGCCGCGACCTCTTCCAGAACCGACTTGAAGGCAAAGCCGGTCATCGCGATCGGGTTCAGCCCGGCCTCGGCAAAGCGGCGCAGCGCCTGTTCGCGCTGGGCTTCGGATTGCAGCTCGATCTCGCGATAGGTGCCGCCGGTCTCCGCCTTCCAGCGTTCGGCGCCATTGAAGGCCGCCTCGTTGAAGGATTTGTCGTACTTGCCGCCCAGATCGTAGATCAGGGCCGGGTCGGCCAGCGCGGTGCCTCCGGTCAGCGCCAGAGCGGCCGCGGCGCCCAGAACCTTCTGCGTGTTCGTCATCCAGATTTCTCCCGGTTGGTTGGCCGGCCTCGGGGGCGATCCTGCGCGCCCGGGGAGGCCGTTTGCCCGCCCCGATTAAGGCCGCCCGCCAGGGCGGGCGTCAACCGGATTTTAGGAATTCGCGGGCAGCGCCTTGCGCATCACCAAAGCATCGATGCGGCGGCCGTCGGGCGTGCCGTAATAGCGCGGCCGCCGCCCGGCCAGCACAAACCCCGCGCCCGTGTAAAGCGCGCAGGCCGCCGCATTGTCGACCGCCACCTCAAGAAAGGCTTCCTGCGCGCCGCGGGCCCGCGCCTCGGCCTCGAATCCGTCCAGCCTGGCGCGGCCGAGGCCGGTCCGGCGGCATTCGGGGGCGACCGCAATGGTCAGAAGCTCGGCCTCGCCAGCGGCCACGCGGCCCATCGAGAAGCCCTGCGCATCGCCGCAAAGAAAGGTCCCAGGTGTTGCCAGCAGGTCGTCGAATTCCGCGGCACTCCAGGGGCGGGGCGTCGTGAAGCACCGCGCATGCAGATCGGCAAGGGCGCCGGAACTCAGGCCCCGGCTTGCATCGGGCATCACGGCAGGATCACCGGCGGCGGATCGGCGGGCGGCGCGGCATCGGCGGGACGGACATAAAGCGGCGCCGGACGCATCGGCATCGCACCGGTCGCGAGGATTTCGGCGGCCGCACGGGCGATCCGGGGCGCAATCTCGGTGGGCGCGGCCTCGGTCCAGCCGATGCCGAGTGCGGTGCCGATCTGGCGGGCGGCAAAGCCCGTGACATGACGGGCGCCCGCGGCGTCCAGCAGCGCCGCCTCGTCGGGGGTGTCGGGCGCGATCATCCGGGCGGGGCCCGGCACGCCGCGCGATCGCGGCTGGACATAGGCCAATCCGCGCGGCGCCTCGAGGCTCAGCAGATCGGGGGCCGGGTCGGGCTGGGTGCGCCGCAGCACTTCGAACATCGAGACGCCCACGGCCGGCACGCCTGATGCCAGCGCCAGCCCCCGCGCCGCGGCGACCGATATGCGGATGCCGGTGAAATTGCCCGGGCCGACACCGACGCCGAGTCCGCCCAGATCGGACCAGCCCAGCCCGGCCTCGGCCAGCATCTCGCACAGAAGCGGCATCAGCGCCTCGGCTTGGCCGCGCGCCATGTCCCGGTGCCGCGACAAGCAGACCACCCCGTCCCGCAGCAGGGCCGCGGTACAATAGGGGCCGGACGTGTCGAAGGCGAGGATCGGTGCGAGGGCGCGGCCCATCACATCGCGTCGGCGACCGGACGGACCTCGGTAACCTCGGGGATGTAGTGCCGCAGCAGGTTCTCGATGCCCATCTTGAGGGTCAGCGTCGAGGACGGGCAGCCCGCGCAGGCACCCTGCATGTGCAGATAGACAACGCCCCGGTCGAAGCCGTGGAAGGTGATGTCGCCGCCGTCCTGAGCCACGGCCGGACGCACGCGCGTATCGAGCAACTGCTTGATCTGCCGCACGATATCGCCATCCGGCCCGTCATGGTCGGCGTGCCCCGCCTCGGCGTTCTCGCCGGTCATGACCGGCTGGCCGGACTGGAAATGCTCCATGATCGCGCCGAGGATCGCGGGCTTGATATGATCCCAGTCGACCGTTTCGGCCTTGGTCACGGTCACGAAATCGGTGCCGAAGAAGACCCCGCGCACGCCCTCGACACTGAAGATCCTTGTCGCAAGCGGCGAGGCTCCGGAGGTCTCGGCCGAGGGAAAGTCCGCCGTTCCCGCCTCCAGCACCGCCTGCCCGGGCAGGAACTTCAGCGTGGCGGGGTTCGGAGTGGATTCGGTCTGGATAAACATGTGCCTATTCCTTAGCTTTGCGCTCGGATATGCGCCCGACAGGCTGATTTGTCAACTTTTGTGCAACTGCGGGCCGCTTTGCGCGGTCTCTGGAGCGCCTCGGAGGGCGTGCCTAGCACACCGCTTCCAGCCGTTCCTTCGACAGCCCGCCGGGCACGATCGTCACCGGGATCGGCAGGCTTCCCGCCCCGCGGGTCAGCTGGGTGACAAGCGGCCCCGGCCCCTTGCTGTCAGTGCCCGCGCCCAGAACCAGCACGCCGATCTCGGAATCCTCCCGGATCTGCGCCAGGATCTCGGGCACCGCCTCGCCCTCGCGGATCACCAGTTCGGGGTCGATCCCCTGCCGGTCGCGCATCCATTTGGCGAAGACCTCGAAATGCGCCTCGATCCGTTCGCGGGCTTCTTCGCGCATCAGATCGCCGACGCCGATCCAGTGGTTGAACTCCTCGGGCGCGATCACCGACAGGATCTGAACCCCGCCGCCCGTCTTCGCGGCCCGGAGCGCGGCAAAGCGCATCGCGTTCAGACATTCGCGGCTGTCGTCCAGCACCACCAGAAACTTGCGCATCGGGGCCTCCTCCGGGAACCGCGCCTCAGCATGACCGACCGGCCGCGCGCTGGCAACTCCCCCCTCCTGCCGCAGGCCCGTCCGCGGGAGACGGGCCTGACCTGCTGATTTCTTCTTGGCCTAAATACCCATTATTCCCCGTCGCCGGGGCCGGGATCAGGCGGCCGAATGGGCCCAGTCCCAATACAGCTCGCGCACCTTCGCGGTCAGCGGCCCGGGCTGGTATTGGACATCGTCGAAGGCCTTGACCGGCGTCACCTTCATCATGTTGCCCGACAGGAACACCTCGTCGGCCTGGCGTACATCGTCAAAGCTCAGCACGGTTTCATGAACCTTGTAGCCCGCCGCCGTCAGGTTCGAGATATGCCGTTTGCGGGTCAGCCCGGCCAGGAAGGTGCCGTTGGCGATGGGGGTGAAGAACTCGCCATCCTTGACGATGAAGACATTCGCGGTCGCGGTCTCGGCGACATTGCCCAGGGCATCCGCGACCAGCGCATTGCCGAAGCCTTTGGCGCGTGCCTCGGCCAGCATCCGCGCGTTGTTGGGATAGAGACAGCCCGCCTTGGCATTGACCACGGCGCAGTCCAGCGTCGGGCGGCGGAAGCGCGTCGTCGTCATTGTCGTGGCGCTGCCCGGCGCGGCCATCGGGATTTCCTCAAGGCAGATCGCAAAGCCGGTGGCGCCGGGCTTCGGCGCGACGCCCAGCGAGTCGCCCTCAAGCGCCCAGTACATCGGCCGGATATAGACGGCGGCATCGGCCGGGTAGGTCTTCAGCCCTTCCCAAACGATCTCGGCCATCTCGTCGCCGGCGATAGTGGGGGTGATCATCAGCGCCTCGGCCGAGCGGTTGATCCGGTCGCAATGGGCCTGAAGATCGGGGGCGATGCCCTCGAAATAGCGCGCGCCGTCGAAGACCGTGGTGCCCAGCCAGGACCCGTGATCGGCGGCGCACATCACCGGAATGTCGCCCCGGTGCCAGGTCCCGTTGTAATATGTGCGAATATTCGTGCCTGTGGCCATGGCGTACCTCTTCGGAAATTCGTCGCGCACCCTAGACCCGGGCCGCGGGAGCGTCCAGACCGCAGAACATCGCCACCATCCAAGCGGACGCCCCGGCAGAAAAGACGCGCCCCCGGCGGGGCGGCCGGGGGCGGATCGGGTCTCGCAGTCCGCGGGCACTGGCGCAACGGGCGGATGCGCCGGACTTGGGGATGACGAGGCGGCCCCCGGATAAACGGTACCGTAGCGGAACCCGACCGCCCAACCCTGTGCGGCGAGCGATTCCGTTTTGTGTCAGGCCGGAGTCCGTTTTGTGAATTCGCCGCCGGGGACCGGGTCGGCCTCGTCCAGCAGCGCCTGCAGGTCCAGCCGGTCATTGACCATCCGCAGGTTGCCCGCAGCGTCCCGCGGCCAGTCGGCCTCGGGCTTGTCGCGGTAAAGCTCGACTCCGTTGCCGTCCGGATCGGTCAGGTAGATGGCCTCGCTGACACCGTGATCGGCCGCGCCGTCGATCGGGATACCTGCTGCCAGCACGCGCGCCAGCGCGGTGCCGAGGCTCTTGCGGTCGGGATAGAGGATCGCGGTGTGATAAAGTCCGGTATGGCCCGGGGGCGGCGGCGTCGCGCCAAGGCTGTCCCAGGTGTTCAGGCCGATATGGTGGTGATAGCCGCCGGCCGAGAGAAACGCGGCGCCGGAGCCGTAGCGCTGTTGCAGCTCGAAACCCAGCACGCCGGAATAGAAGGCCATGGCACGGTCCAGATCGGCCACCTTCAGATGGATATGGCCGATGCGGGTTTCAGGCGGAATGGGGGGCATGGGGTGTCTCCTTTCGGGTCGAAAGGTAGCATCCCGCATGGTGCGCACGTACCGCATGGAAACTCACGCGGTATGTGCGATTTTGCAATGCCTCAGGCGCCGACCATGCCGACGATCTGATAGGCGCGCCGCACGATGGGTTCGGCGATGGCGTTGGCCTGCTCGGCGCCATGGGCGAGGATGCGGTCGATTTCGGCCGGGTCCTGCATCAGGCGGCTCATCTCGGAAGAGATCGGCGACAGCCGCTCGACCGCCAGATCGGCAAGCGCGGGCTTGAAGGTGCCGAATTGCTGACCGGCATACTCGGCCACCACCTCGTCCGCGGTCTTGCCGGAAAGAGCGGCATAGATGTTGACGAGGTTGCGGGCCTCGGGCCGACCCTCCAGCCCCTCGAGGGTCTCGGGCAGGGGCTCGGGGTCGGTCTTGGCCTTCTTGATCTTCTTGGCGATGGCATCGGCGTCGTCGGTCAGGTTGATCCGGCTCATGTCGGACGGGTCCGATTTCGACATCTTCTTGGTGCCGTCGCGCAGGGACATGACCCGGGTCGCGGCCCCCTCGATCACCGGCTCCGGCACCGGGAAGAAATCGGTGCCATAGTCATTGTTGAACTTGATCGCGATGTCGCGGGTCAGTTCCACATGCTGCTTCTGGTCCTCGCCGACCGGCACATGGGTGGCATGATAGACGAGGATGTCGGCCGCCATCAGCGCGGGATAAGCGAACAGCCCCAGCGACACGTTTTCGGAATTCTTGCCGGCCTTGTCCTTGAACTGGGTCATGCGCTGCATCCAGCCCAGCCGGGCGACGCAGTTGAAGATCCAGCCCAGCTGGGCGTGGCCCGGCACCGCCGACTGGTTGAACAGGATCGACTTGGTCGGGTCGATGCCGCTGGCGATGAAGCCCGCGGTCAGCTCGCGCGTGGCGCGGTTCAGCTTTTCGGGATCTTGCCAGACGGTGATCGCATGCATGTCGACGATGCAATAGATCGTGGGCATGTCGCCCCGGTCCTGAGTCTCGCCAAAGCGCTTGAGCGCGCCCAGGTAGTTGCCCAGCGTCAGCCCGCCCGAGGGCTGGATGCCGGAAAAGACTCGCGGTGTGTGGACCACCTCGGCCATCGGTTCATCTCCGTCTGGAATTTCACGCCCCGCTCGCTTACCGATGCAGGGGAACAGCGTCAACCGAGGCCCGTGTCGCATGCAGTCCGATCCCAACGCTCCGCCGATCAACCCGTTGCCCGCCGTGGTCTGGCTTTTGACCCTGCCGGTGATCGCGATGGAGGCGGTGCTGAGCCTCGGCGAGCGCGGGCTTGCGGGCGGGCCGGGCGCGGTCGGCTGGCGGATGGAGGCGATCCGCGATTACGGCTTCTCGGGGCAGGTCTTCGACTGGATGCTGAAGACCGGCCAGTTTCCGGCCGACCAGTTGATGCGCTTTGTGACCTATCCCTTCATCCATGGCAGCGTGACCCATGCGGTCTTCGTCGTGGTCTTCATTCTCGCGCTGGGCAAGATGGTGGGCGAGGTGTTCCGCGCCTGGGCCGTGCTTTTCGTCTTTTTCGGCGCGGCCATCGTCGGGGCGGCGGTCTATGGGCTTCTGATCGACAGCCCGGTGCCGCTGATCGGCGGCTATCCTGCGGTCTACGGGCTGATCGGCGCCTTCACCTTCCTGATGTGGGTGCGGCTGGCGGGGACAGGGGCCACGCAATACCGGGCCTTCACGCTGATCGGGGTGCTGCTGGGCATCCAGCTTCTCTTCAGCCTGCTTTTCGGCGGGTCGATGGACTGGGTTGCCGATCTGGCCGGGTTCTGCACCGGGTTCGTGCTGTCTTTCCTGGTCAGCCCCGGCGGCTGGGCCCGGGTGCGGGCGAAGATCCGTCACCGCTGACGGCGCATCGCCCGGCGGAATTCGGACAGGCGGAACGCGCCCAAAGCGTGGCCCAGCCCGAAATACGAAACGATCCCCAGCGCCACCAGACCGGCCAGCGCCGGATAGCGCAGCCCGCCCTCGGCCAGCCAGGGCTGGGCGGCGCGGGCCGCGCCCCAAAGCAGCGCCCCCATCAGCCCCGAGGCCAGCATGATCCGCCCGGCCCGGCGCCTGAGCCGCGCGTCGATTTCGGCCGCCGCACCATAGCGGCGCGATCCGTACCAAAGCAGCGCGACCATCGCCCAGCCGGCCAGCGTGGTGCCCCAGGCCGCCGCGATATAGCCGAAGACCGGGGCCAGCCCAATCGCGACGCCCGCATTCACCGCCAGAGCGCCAAGCGCGTAATAGAACGGCCGCCGCGTATCCTCCCGCGCGAAGAAGAGCGGTTGCAGCACCTTCTGGATCACGAAGGCCGGGAGCCCCGCGCCATAGACCGCGACCGCCAGCGCGGTGGCCGCGACATCCGCCTGATCGAAGGCGCCGCGCCTGAACAGCACGCCCACGATGGGGCCGGGGATCGTGGCCAGCGCGACGGCGGCGGGCACGGTCAAGGCCAGCGCGAATTCGCCCGCGCGGTTGAAGGCGTCGCGCCCGCCCGCCGTGTCGCCCGCGCCCAGACGGCGCGAGAGATCGGGCAAGAGCACGACACCGATGGCAATGCCGACCACGCCCAGCGGCAACTGGTACAGCCGGTCGGCATAGGATAGCCACGCCACCGCGCCCTCGAAGAAGCTGGCGACCTGCCGTCCGATCAGCAGGTTGACCTGCACCACGCCCCCCGCCAGCGCCGCCGGGGCCGCGATGATGGCCAGCCGCCGCAACTCGGGCGTCAGGCGGGGGCGGCGGAGGGTCAGCCGGAACCCGGCCTTCGCAGCGGCGGTCCAGACCAGCGCCATCTGCGCGATCCCGGCCAGCGGCACCGTCCAGACCAGCGCGTCGCCCACCGGCCAGCCCATCGTGGCCGCCAGCAGCATGGCGCCGACCAGCAGGACGTTCAGCAGGACGGGGGCCGCGGCCGCAGCGACAAAGCGGCCGGTCGCGTTCAGCACGCCCGACAGAAGAGCCGCCAGCGAAATGAAGAGGATATAGGGAAAGGCGATGCGGCCATAGACCACCGCGATGTCGAACCGCTCATCGGCCGCGAAGCCCCCCGCCATGGCCAGCACAAGCACGGGCATCGCCAGTTGCGCCAGCAGCGTAAAGCCGATCAGCACCGTCGCCAGCCCGGTGAAGGCGTCGCGCGCGAAGTCGAGCGCGCCCTCGTCCCGTTCCAGCTTCTTCGAGAAGAGCGGCACGAAGGCCATGTTGAACGCGCCCTCGGCGAAGAAGCGGCGGAACATGTTGGGCAGCGAGAAGGCCACCAGAAAGGCCTCGGCCACCGGTCCGGTGCCCAGATAGGCCGCGATCAGGATATCGCGGGCAAAACCGAGGATGCGGCTGGCCAGGGTCCAGACGCCGACGGTCAGAAAGCCCGACACCAGCCGGATCGGCTGCATCAGTTATAGGCCCTCTCGGTGCCCTTCTCGATGGCCTCGCGCAGCTTGCGTTCCAGCGACTCCTGCCGGGATTTCGAATAGAGCTTCAGCCCGAAACTGTCCTTCACATAGAAACTGTCGACCACCTGCGCGCCATAGGTCGCGATCATCGCCGAGGCGATGTAGATGTTGGAGGTCGCGAAGATCCGGGTCAGGTCGTACAGCAGCCCCGGCCGGTCGCGGGTATCGACCTCGATGATTGTGTAGATCTCGGACCCGTCATTGTCGAAGGTGATCGAGGTCGGGAACTTGAATCCGCGCTCGCGCTTCTTGACCTTGTCGCGGTCGGCAAGCTTTTCGCGCGGGCGCACCTCGCCCATCAGGGTCTTTTCGATCATCTGGCTGAGCCGGGACAGCCGCGAGGAGTCGTAGGGCGACCCGTCCGCGTCCTGGACCCAGAAGGCGGCTGTGGCGTAGCCGTCCTTGGTGGTATAGGTGCGCGCGTCGACGACATTGGCGCCGACCAGCGCCAGCGCCCCCGCCAGCCGCGAAAAGATCCCCGGATGGTCCGACAGCGCAAAGCAGACGCGGGTGGCGTCGCGGTCGGCATCCTCGGCCAGGTCGATCCGGATCTCGTCATTGCTGATGCCGCGCAGGAGGTTGGCCATCACCACATGGGTACCGCTCGGCAGGCCCTGCCAGTAGGGCCCGTAATGGCGCCCGGTCTCCTGCCGAAGCTCCTTGGCATCCCAGCCCGCCAGCGCCTCGCGCAGCGCGCGTTTCGATTCAGCCTCGCGGCGTTCGCGGTTGATGTCCTCCAGCCCGCCTTCCAGCGCGGTCACGGTCTCACGGTAAAGGCTGCGGATCAGCTGGGCCTTCCAGTTGTTCCAGGTGCCCGGGCCCACCCCGATGATATCGCAGACCGTCAGCACCGTCAGCAGATCGAGCCGCTTGCGGGTCTTCACCGCCTTGGCGAAGTCGCGCACCGTCCGAGGATCGGACAGGTCGCGCTTTTGCGCCATGTCCGACATCAGCAGGTGATAGCGCACCAGCCATTCGACGGTCTCGCATTCCTCGGCCTTCAGCCCCAGCCGCGGCGCCACCTTGCGCGCGATTTGCGCCCCCAGTACCGAATGATCCTCGGGCCGGCCCTTGCCGATATCGTGCAGCAGCAGCGCGACATACAGGATGCGCCGGTTCACGCCGTCCTTCAGGATGCGGCTGGCGATGGGCAGTTCCTCGACCAGTTCGCCGCGCTCGATCTGGGCCAGCGTCGAGATGCACTGGATGGTATGCTCGTCCACCGTGTAGCTGTGATAGACGTTGAATTGCATCATCGCCACGATGGGCTCGAATTCCGGGATCAGCGCCGACAGCACGCCCAGCTCGTTCATTCGCCGCAGCGAGCGTTCGGGGTTGCCGTGTTTCAGCAGCAGATCGAGGAAGATCCGCTGGGCCTCGGGGTCGCTGCGCACCTCGTCGTCGATCAGCCGCAGATTGGCCTGGATCAGCCGCATCGCGTCGGGGTGCAGCAGCGTGCCGGTCCGCAGCGCCTCTTCGAAGATCTTCAGAAGGTTCAGCTTATCGGCCAGAAACGCCTTGGGGTCCGAGACGTTCATGCGGTTCTGCACGATCTCGTAGCCCTTCGGCACCTTGCGGCGCCGCCGGAACAGCCCGATCAGCGCGGGCTCTTTCTTGACATGGGCCGCCTCGAGCTTGGTCAGGAAGATCCGGGTCAGGTCGCCAACCGTGGTGGCGTGGCGGAAATAGTCCTGCATGAAATGTTCGACCGCGCGGCGCCCGCCATGGTCGGCATAGCCCATCCGCGCCGCCACCTCGACCTGCATGTCGAAGGTCAGCTGGTCGATCGCCCGGTCGGCGATCAGGTGCAGATGGCAGCGGACGGCCCAGAGAAACCGCTCGGCCTCGACGAAGCCGTTGAACTCGTCGCTGGTGAAGAAGCCAAGCTTGACCAGTTGCGAGGCGCGGTCGACGCGATAGACGTATTTCGCGATCCAGTAGAGCGATTGCAGATCGCGCAGCCCGCCCTTGCCCTCTTTCACGTTGGGTTCCAGCACGTAGCGCTGACCGCCCTGCTTGCGCAGCCGTTCGGACCGTTCGGCCAGCTTGGCCTCGATGAATTCGGCGGCGGTGCCCTTGAAGAGATCGTCCCAGAGCGCGGTGTTCAGGGCCTTGTCCAGCGGCTCGTGGCCGCCGAGAAAGCGGTTTTCCAGCAAGGCCGTGCGGATCGTGTAATCCTCGCGGCCCAGCCGGACGCAATCCTTCACCGTGCGCGAGGCATGGCCGACCTTCAGTCGCAGGTCCCACAGCATGTAGAGCATGGATTCGATCACGCTCTCGGCCCAGGCGGTCAGCTTGTAGGGGGTCAGGAACAGCAGGTCGACATCGGAATGGGGCGCCATCTCGCCCCGGCCGTAGCCGCCGACCGAGAAGACGGCGAGGCGCTCGCCCTCGGTCGGGTTGGGGCGCGGGTGCAGGACCTCGCAAGAGACTTTCATCGTCGCGCGCAGCAGACAGTCGGTCAGCCAGGTATAGGCGCGCACGGTCGGGCCCGCGTCGAAGGGCCGTTCGGCGAAGCCCGCGGCGATGACCTCGCGGCCTTTCTGCCGGGCCTCGGCCAGATACTGCACCACGGCACCGCGCAGCGCCTTGGGGTCGACCCCCTCGGCGGTCAGGCGGGTCAGTTCGGCCTCGAAGGAGGCCATGTCGAAAATGTCGGACGCCGGACAGATCAGGCTGTCCGGCGC
Organism: Rhodovulum viride; assembly: GCF_003265965.1. Classification (NCBI taxonomy): domain Bacteria; kingdom Pseudomonadati; phylum Pseudomonadota; class Alphaproteobacteria; order Rhodobacterales; family Paracoccaceae; genus Rhodovulum; species Rhodovulum viride. Next base: position 108,590 of record NZ_MUAV01000011.1, read on the forward strand.
CGGGTCTGCGCGGCGGGATCTGGACGGGCTAGAAGCCTGCGCCGCCGAAACTTCTTGGAGCGGGGTCAATCACGGTCACCTGGTTGTCGCGGATCTCGGCCACGGCCAAGGCCCGCTCGTTCGTGCCGTCGGAGCGCAGGCGGAACACGCCGTTCACACCGACAAAGCCCGAAGGCTGTGTCAGCCCTGAGACCGTCAGCGCATCGCTGCGGCCCTGGCTGGCAAGGGCGCCGATCGCGGCGATGCCGTCATAGGCAAGGCCGGCGGCGGGATGGGCAGGCTCGCCATAGGCGGCCATGTAGCGCCGTTCGAACCGGTCCGAAACGCCCGGATCGGGCAGGGCGAACCAGCCGCCCTGAAGGCCCGGCAGCGCGAGCGTCGAGGGCGGAATATCCCAGCGCGTCAGCCCGATGAACTTGACCTCGGCGGGATCGACGCGGTTCTCCGGCAGGAGCTGCGCCAGAAGGGGCAGCGCGCCCGCGGTGCTGGCAGTGAAGAAGATCGCCGAGGCGCCCGAGTCGCGGGCCTTGCGGGCCAGACCGGGCACGGCCTGCACGACGCCGTTCTGCGACAGCTCGTAGCTGCCGGTTGCCGCGACCGTGCCGCCGCTTCGCGCAACGGCCGAGGCGATGGCCGCCCGCCCGGCCTCGCCCGCCACGTCAGGGTCGTGCACGATCATGACCTGGCTTCGGCCCTGGGCCATGGCATAGCGGGCCAGCCGGTCGGCGGTATTCTCGAAGGTGGGTCCCAGCACGAAGACGTTGCCACCGGCGATCTGGGTATTGTTGGAAAAGCTCAGCACGTTGATCCCGCGCCGGGCGACGGCCAGGCCTGCGGCATTGGCCGACTGGGCATAAAGCGGACCGAGGATGATCTTGGCCCCGTCCGAGGCGGCCTCGGCCGCGACCTTCGCGGCGATTTCGGGATTGCCCGCGGTATTGTAGACGCGAAGGTCGATCTGTACGCCCTTGAGGTCGGAAATCGCAAGCCGCGCCGCATTCTCAAGGCTGCGCGCGACCACCTCATCGCCCGATGTGCCCGACCCGTGGGGCACCAGAAGCGCCACAGGAACCGGTTTCGAGGCATTGATCGAGGGGCCGCCTCCCAGTCCTGACGGCTGGCAGGCCGCGACCAGAGCAAGGGTGGCCAAGCCCAGGATCGGCGCCAGGACCGGTTCCAGGACGGGAGCCAACCGCTTGCGGCAGGCGCGAAAAACGGCGATCATGACCCTCTCCTTCACTGGGGCGGTCTCGACGGCGACCCTATGCGGATCGGCGGGGCAAGTAAACGTCAGACAGGTAAAAGAATCCTTGGAAATCCTGCGCAATCCGTTGCCCCCGGGGCTTTATTTCGTCGCTACGCCGATCGGTGCCGCGCGCGATATCACGCTGAAAGCGCTGGATATTCTGGCTTCGGCCGATGTTCTTGCTGCCGAAGACACACGCACGGCGCGGCACCTGATGCAGATCCACGGGATTGCGCTGGGCGACCGGCCGCTGATCGCCTATCACGACCATTCGGCGCCGTCGGTTCGGGATGGCCTGGTCGGAATGGCGGCCTCTGGCAAGTCGGTCGCCTGCGTCAGCGAGGCGGGGACGCCGATGGTGTCGGACCCCGGCTTTCCGCTGGCGCGCGCCGCCATCGCGGCCGGGGTTGCGGTGCATGCCGCGCCCGGGCCCTCGGCGATGCTGGCGGCGCTGGTGGTGGCGGGGCTGCCGAGCGACAGGGTGCTTTTTGCCGGTTTTCCTCCCGCCCAGGCCGGAGCGCGCGCCCGGATGCTGGACGATCTCGCTTCGGTGCCAGCGACGCTGGTGTTCTACGAATCGCCCAGGCGCATTAGCCGACTGTTAGAGGAAATGGTGGTATCCCTCGGCCCGGATCGCGAGGCTGCGGTCTGTCGGGAACTGACCAAGCGGTTCGAGGAAATCTCGCGCGGCACGCTCGCGGACCTTGCCCAGGCCTTTGCCGGGCGCGAGGTCAAGGGCGAGATCGTGCTTGTGGTCGGGCGGGCTTTGCCACGCCAGGCCGAGGCCGCAGATCTTGAGGCCGCGCTTGACGAGGCTCTGGCGCGGCTCTCGGTCAAGGATGCGGTGGCCGAGGTTTCCGCGTCGCTGGACCTGCCCCGGCGGCAGGTCTATCGCGCAGCCCTCGACCGGGAGGCCAAGGCGTAGCTCTGGAGGGCGGATTGTGAGCGGAACTGTGTCTTATCATTCTGGGGTCTCGGCCGAAGATTGCGTTGCCCGCGGCTATGAACGGCGCGGCATGGCGATCGTGGCGCGCCGCTGGCGCGGTGGCGGCGGCGAGATCGATCTGATCGCGCGCGACGGCGACGGTCTCGTCTTCGTCGAGGTCAAGGCCAGCCGAAGCTTCGCTCGCGCGGCGGAGCGGATCACGCGGCGGCAGATGGTTCGGGTGATGACGGCCGCGCAGGAATTTCTGGCCGACGAGCCGAAGGGGCAACTCACCGATATTCGCTTTGATGTCGCTTTGGTGAACGGGATCGGCGAGGTCGATATTCTCGAGAACGCGTTCTGCGCCTAAGCGCGGTTGCAAATCCTTGGCGGCTCGGCCATCCAGAGCGGGCGCCGTGGCGCCCGCGCGACGGGCGGCGGTGGGGAAGGCCGGGCGAGGGAGCACCAGATGCCGTTGAAGGTTGCCATTCAGATGGACCCGATCGGGGCCGTCAATATCGACGCGGACAGCACGTTCCGGATTGCCGAAGAGGCGCAGGCACGCGGGCACAGCCTGTTCTACTATACTCCAGACCGGCTTTTCTGGAATGACGGGCGCGTCATGGCGCGGGGCTGGCCGCTGGAGGTCCGCCGGGTGCGGGGTGATCATTTCACACTGGGGCCGGAGCAGGAGGTCGATCTTGGCGCCTATGATGTCGTCTGGCTGCGGCAGGACCCGCCCTTCGATATGGGCTACATCACCACAACGCATCTTCTGGAACATCTGGCGCCTGGCACCCTCGTCGTGAACGACCCGTTCTGGGTGCGCAATTTTCCGGAAAAGCTTCTGGTTCTTCGTTTTCCAGAGCTTATCCCCCCGACCGTGATCGCCCGCGATCTGGCAACGCTGCGGGCCTTCAAGGACCTGCACGGAGACATCATCCTCAAGCCGCTTTATGGCAATGGCGGGGCCGGGATCTTCCGGCTCGACCCCGACGATCGCAACCTGGCCTCGTTGCATGAGCTTTTCTCGGGATTAAGCCGCGAGCCGCTGATCGCGCAGAAATTCCTGCCTGCGGTTCGCAAGGGCGACAAGCGCGTCATTCTGGTCGACGGCGCGCCAGTCGGAGCCATCAACCGGGTCCCGGCCGAGGGCGAGACCCGGTCGAACATGCATGTGGGGGGCCGTGCCGAACGGGCGGATCTGACGCCCCGCGATCTGGAGATCTGTGCCGCCATCGGCCCGACGCTGAAGGAGGCCGGTCAGGTTTTCGTGGGTATTGACGTGATCGGCGATCATCTGACCGAGATCAACGTGACCTCGCCCACCGGCATCCAGGAGCTGGAGCGCTTCGACAAGGTCAATATCGCCGCCCGGATCTGGGAGGCGATCGAGGCGAAGCGGGGCTGAACCCCGCATCGCCTGCCTTTCACTTCTGGACTTCGCCGGTGACGATCTGCCGGAAGAATTTCGCGACCGGACCGTCCGAGCCGGAGCCCTGGCGTGCGGTCCAGGGCCGGTGCGAGGTGCTGCCGCCTTTCGGGTCGGTCCCGACATCGGTTTCGCTTTTGCTGAGAAGCGGCAGCCCCAGGGCGGCCGAGAACGGCGTCGGATTGTCGGTCATCAGCTCGAGGTCGGAGCGGCGCCCGCTGAGCAGCGGCCAGCCGAACCGGCTGGAAAACGGGGTGGGGCTGTCGGTCATCAGCTCGGTCGACGAGCCCTGTTTCTGGCTCAGCAATGGCAGGTTCAGCGCGTCTGACAGCGGGTGATCGCGGACCTTGTCCAGCTCGACATCGGGTTTGCGATTGCTCAGCAGCGGCCAGCCGAACCGGCTCGACAGCGGGGTGGGGTTGTCGGTCATGAGGCCATGTCTGTCGGTCATCGTGACATCCTTCCTTCGATGTTTGCAGGTTCGACCGAGTCAACAACCCGGGTGCCGCAGGGTTCCTGCAAATGCCACGATCAAGGGATCGTGACCCTTGGCGCAAGCATCGGCGGCCCTCTAGCTGTCGCCGACGGCCAGACGAAAGCCGACGGCCTCGGCGACATGGGGCCGCGCAACCTGCTGGGCGCCGTCGAGATCGGCGATGGTCCGGGCGACGCGCAACACGCGATGATAGCCGCGCGCGGTCAGCCGGAACCGCTCTGCCGCCCGCAAAAGCAGCGCGCGCCCGTCGGCATCGGGCGTTGCGATCTCGTCGAGCAGCGCTCCCTCTGCCTCGGCGTTCACTCGCACCCGGGGATGCGCCTCGAAACGCGCGGTTTGCCGGGCGCGGGCGGTGGCGACCCGGGCCGCCACGGTGGCAGAGCTTTCGCCCGAAGCGGGCAGGTCGAGGTCGCGGAACGCGACCGGCGGCACCTCGACGCGCAGGTCGAACCGGTCCATCAGCGGACCCGAGATCCGGCCAAGGTAGTCCTCGCCGCACTGGGGCACGCGGGCGCAGGCTCGGGACGGGTCGGCGAGATAGCCGCATTTGCAGGGGTTTGCCGCCGCGACCAGCAGGAAGCGGCAGGGATAGCGCGTATGGGCATTGGCGCGGGCGATCACGACCTCACCGGTCTCGATCGGCTGGCGCAGCGTGTCCAGCACCTGACGCGGAAATTCGGGAAACTCGTCCATGAACAGCACGCCGTTATGGGCCAGACTGATTTCACCCGGTCCGGCACCGCGCCCGCCGCCCACAATGGCGGCCACTGACGCGGTGTGATGCGGGTCGCGAAACGGGCGCTGGCGCGAGATGCCGCCCTCGTCCAGCAGGCCCGCCAGCGAATGGATCATCGAGGTTTCAAGCGCCTCTGTCGGCGACAGCGGCGGCAGAAGGCCCGGGATCCGCGCGGCCAGCATCGACTTGCCCGAGCCGGGTTCGCCGACCAGAAGCAGGTGATGTCGGCCCGCCGCGGCGATCTCGAGCGCGCGCTTGGCGCGTTCCTGGCCCTTGACCTCGGCCAGATCGAGCGTCGGCGCGTCCGGCTGGACCTCGCCCGGTTCGGCCGGGGCCAGAGGGGCCTGGCCGGTGAAGTGGCGCACCACCGAGGCGAGGTCGGGCGCGGCCAGCACCTGGGTCGCGCCGACCCAGGCCGCCTCGGCGCCGCAGGCGCGCGGACATAAAAGCGCCCGGTCGGCTTCGGCGGCGGCCATCGCCGCGGGCAGCGCCCCGATCACCGGCACCAGCCGCCCGTCGAGCGACAGCTCGCCCAGGGCCACCACCCCTTCGGCCATGTCGCGGGGGATGACCTCGAGCGCGGCCAGCAGCGCCACTGCGATGGGCAGGTCGAAATGCGACCCCACTTTCGGCAGATCGGCGGGCGAGAGATTGACCGTGATCCGCTTCGAAGGCAGCGCCACGCCCATTGCCGTCAGCGCCGCGCGCAGCCGGTCGCGGGCCTCGCTGACCGCCTTGTCGGGGAGGCCCACCACTGAAAAGGCGGGAAGCCCGGGGGCGACCGCGCATTGCACCTCGACGATCTGTGCCTCGATGCCGTCGAAAGCCACCGTATAGGCCCGGGCCACCATCTCGCGTTCTCCGGTCTGAACCGGAAAACGGCTACGCCTGCTTGGTTACCGAATGGTAAATGGCGCTGACTTCGGGGAAGGCTTCGGGGTCGTTCGCGGCCTTGTCGCGGCAGCGCGCGTTGCAAAAGCCGATCACCACACCTTGCGTCTTGAGGAAATGAGTCGGCGGCTGGCCCGAGAACGGGCAGGCCGCGTTGACCGAGGGGCCGGAGGCAATGGCGCGGGCGGCGACCGGTTCGGGGCCGGGCCAGGGCAGGCGCGGCAGATCCATCGCATAGGGCTCGGGGTCGTAGCCGACGGTCATCCCCTCGGCGCGCCAGCGGCGGAAGGCCGGGTCCGCCAGATGCTGCGCCACGTAATTGGCGGCGGCATCGCCCACCGGCAGCCCATAGGCCGCGATCCTTGCCGCGACCGGGGCGTAGAAGGCATCGGCCAGCGAATAGCGCCCGAAAAGCCAGGGTCCGCCGGCGCCGAACCGGGCATGGGCCTCGGCCCAGATCGCCTGCAGGCGGTCGAGTTCGGCCAGCACCTCGGGCGGGGCCAGGAAGCCGTCATAGGAATGCGACAGCACCATCGGACAGCGCGACCGCAGCGCGGGAAAGCCCGAATGCATCTCGGCCGCCAGCCAGCGCGCGCGCATCCGCGCGGCCGCGTCCTCGGGCCAGAGCCCGGCCCCGGGATGGCGTTCGGCCAGGGTCTCGGCGATGGCCATCGTGTCGCTCAGCGGCTCGCCCTCTGGGGTCAGAAGCGCGGGCACCAGATGCGCGGGCGCGGCCGGAGCCAGGTCGCGGCGCATGGTGCCGGTGTAAAGCCCGACCTCGGCAATCCGGTGGGGCAGGCCGAATTTCTCCAGCATCAGCCAGCCGCGCAGGGACCAGCTGGAATAGGTCCGGTCGCCGATGAAAAGCGTATATGTCATGGACTGAGGCTAGCCTCCGTGCGCGTCCGGAGAAAGCGCATTTTCGTGATCGTTCCGATACCGGCGCGCGGTGTCAGGACGGAACCGCTGAATATGTGCGTATATGCACACATGCATCGCGCGAATATTTCGATTCGTTCAAGCTCTTGTGTGATCCGGAACCGGATCGGCGCAGTATAGTTTAGGTAACGATAAAACTCTGTCTGACGGGAATTTGGCATGGCATTTGATGGATTCGATGCGAACACGCTGTCGCGTCAGGCGATGAAGGCGGAGCTTCTGGACGCCGAGACCGAACTGAAGCTTGCCTATGCCTGGCGCGACGAACGTGACGAGGCAGCCCTTCACCGCCTGATCACGGCCTATATGCGGCTGGCGATCTCGATGGCGGCAAAATTCAAGCGTTACGGCGCGCCGATGAACGACCTGATCCAGGAGGCGAGCCTTGGCCTGATGAAGGCGGCCGACAAGTTCGACCCTGACCGGGGCGTGCGCTTTTCGACCTATGCGGTCTGGTGGATCAAGGCCTCGATCCAGGACTACGTGATGCGGAACTGGTCGATGGTCCGGACCGGGTCGACCTCCAGCCAGAAATCGCTGTTCTTCAACATGCGCCGGGTCCAGGCCCGGCTGGAACGCGAGGCGGCGGGCCGGGGCGAGACGCTCGACCGGCACCAGTTGCGCCAGATGATCGCCTCCGAGGTCGGCGTGCCCTTGCAGGATGTCGAGATGATGGAGGGGCGGCTGTCGGGGTCCGATTTCTCGCTGAACGCCTCGCAATCGACCGATGAAGAGGGGCGCGAATGGATCGAGACCATCGAGGATGACAGCGCACAGGCGGCCGAACTGGTGGAGGAGGGGCGCGACAGGGCGCAACTGCGCGGCTGGCTGGTGCATGCCATGGGCCAGCTGAACGACCGCGAACGCTTCATCGTCAAGGAACGCAAGCTGCGCGACGACCCCCGCACGCTGGAAAGCCTCGGCAACGAGCTTGGCCTGTCCAAAGAGCGGGTGCGTCAGCTAGAGGCCGCGGCCTTCGGCAAGATGCGCAAGAGCCTTGAAGCCCAGTCGCCCGAGGTGCTTCACTTCCTCGCGTGAGACATGTTGCAAGAATCGCCGCGCTGGCCGCGGCCCTGACCGCCCCTGCCGCCGGAGCCGAGGAAATCGGCCCGGCGGCTTTGTCCTCGCTGCCTGCCGCCGATGTGGTGGTGCTGGGCGAGACCCATGACAACCCCGACCAGCATGCCAATCAGGCTGCGGCCGTCAGGGCGCTGGCGCCGAAGGCTCTGGTCTTCGAGATGCTGACGCCGGACCAGGCTGCGAAGGTGACGCCGGGGCTTCGTCTCGACGGCGTGGCGCTGGGCCAGGCGCTGGGTTGGGAAGCATCGGGCTGGCCCGATTTCGCGATGTATTTCCCGATTTTCTCGGCCGCGCCCGAGGCAAGGGTCTATGGCGCGGCATTGCCGCGCGACGAGGTCCGCCGGGCCGTGACCGAAGGGGCGGCCGCCGTCTTCGGGGCCGATGCCGCGACCTATGGTCTGACCGACCCGCTGCCCGAGGCCGAGCGCGAAGAACGGATCAACGATCAGCGCGAGGCCCATTGCAACGCGCTTCCCGACCATCTTCTGCCCGGCATGGTCGAGGCACAGCGGCTGCGCGATGCCGCGCTGGCCCGGGCCGCGCGGCAGGCGCTGGACGACACCGGCGGGCCGGTCGCGGTGATCGCGGGCAACGGCCATGCCCGGATCGACTGGGGCCTGCCCGCGGCCTTTGCCCGGGTTGCCGAGGGCGCCCGGCTGATCTCTGTCGGTCAGCTCGAGGGGGCCGCGACGGGCACTCCGCCCTATGACTACTGGCTGGTCACGGGGGCGGCCGAACGCGGCGAGCCCTGCACCGCGCTGACCGGCGGCTAGGGCTGGCAGCGGCGCTTGTCTCGGCCCCGTCCGGGGCCTAAGACTGTCTTTCCAAGGGGTTCTGGCAAGAGGTTGACGGGCGGGCGGCATGGTTTCCGGCAAACGCATTCTACTGATCGTCGCGGGGGGCATCGCCGCCTACAAGACGCTCGATCTGATCCGCCGCCTGCGCGAACGGGGCGCGGCGGTCACCCCGGTGATGACGCAGGCGGCCGAACGCTTCGTGACGCCGTTGTCGGTCTCGGCGCTGGCGGGCGAGGCGGTGCATCGCGACCTCTTCGATCTGACCCGCGAGGCCGAGATGGGGCATATCCAGCTGTCGCGTTCGGCCGATCTGGTGGTGGTGGCGCCGGCGACCGCGAACCTGATGGCGAAGATGGCGGGCGGGCTTGCTGACGATCTGGCCTCGACCCTGCTGCTGGCGACCGACACGCCCGTTTTGGTCGCGCCCGCGATGAATGTGCGGATGTGGACCCATCCCGCGACCCGGCGCAATCTGGGGGTGCTGCAATCGGACGGTATCCGCGTCGTCGGGCCCAATGAGGGCGACATGGCCTGCGGCGAATACGGGCCGGGGCGGATGGCCGAGGTGCCCGAGATCCTCGCCGCGATCGAGGCCGCGCTGGGCGCGGGGCCGCTTGCCGGGCGCCGCATCGTCGTGACTTCGGGACCGACGCATGAACCGATTGATCCGGTCCGCTATATCGCCAACCGGTCCTCGGGGGCGCAGGGCACGGCGCTGGCCCGGGCGCTGGCGACGCTGGGCGCCGAGGTGGTTTTCGTGACCGGCCCGGCCGCGGTGCCGCCGCCCCAGGGTGTCGAGATCGTTCGGGTCGAGACCGCGCGCGAGATGCTGGCCGCTGTCGAAGCCGCACTTCCGGCCGATGCCGCCGTCTGCGCCGCCGCTGTCGCCGACTGGCATGTCGCCAATGCCGCCGATCAGAAGATGAAGAAGGACGGATCGGGCCGGGCGCCGGTTCTGGATTTCGCCGAAAACCCGGACATTCTGGCCCGCATCGCCCGGCGGGCCGAAGACCGGCCGCGTCTCGTGGTGGGCTTTGCCGCTGAAACCCATGATGTCGTGGCCCATGCCGAGGCCAAGCGCGCGCGCAAGGGCTGCGACTGGATCGTTGCCAATGACGTCTCGCCCGCGACCGGCATCATGGGGGGCGCCGAGAACGAGGTGACCCTGATTACCGGCTCGGGCGCCGAGGCCTGGCCGCGTCTGTCGAAGGACGAGGTCGCCCAGCGGCTCGCCCGCCGGATCGCCGAGGCGCTGGCATGAGCCCGCGTCTTGAGATCGTCTGGGAAGACTGGGCCGACCGCAGCCTGCCGCTGCCTGCCTATCAGACCGCGGGCTCGGCCGGGGCCGACATTCGCGCGAACCTGCCGCCCGAAGATCGCGAGGCCGGGCTGACGCTGGCGCCGATGGAGCGCCGGATCGTGCCCACAGGCTTCCGGATGGCCTTTCCCGCCGGGTTCGAGGTGCAGATCCGCCCGCGCTCGGGGCTGGCGCTAAAGCACGGGATCACGCTTCCGAATACGCCCGGCACCATCGACAGCGACTATCGCGGGCCGCTTGGCGTGCTGCTGGTCAATTTCGGGGGCGAACCCTACACCATCCGCCATGGCGACCGGATTGCGCAGATGATCGTGGCGCCGGTGGTGCAGGCGGTCTTCGAGGTGGTCGAGGCGCTGGACGAGACCGTTCGCGGCGAGGGCGGGTTCGGGTCGACGGGGCGCGGCTGATGGGACTGGTGCTGGGAATTGCGCTGGTGCTCTGGTCGCTGGGGATGATCCTCCGCATCTCGCGCCAGGGGCGCTGGGGCATGATCGGGGGGCTGTATGCGGGCGTCCTGATCCTGCAACTCGCCATGCCCGCGAGCCATCCGCTGCGCCAGGCCATCGGCGGCACGCCCGAGGGATGGGCGGCGCTTGGGGTCCTGGCGCTTTTGGTCGTGGCCTATCGCGGCGTGCTGGGTGCACTCAAGCGGCGTGTGGCCCGCGAGGTCGTGCCGATGGCCCCCCAAGGCCCGCTGCGGCCGGTCGAACTGGACCGTTATGCCCGTCACATCATGCTGCGCGAAATCGGCGGGCCGGGCCAGCGCAAGCTGAAAGAGGCGCGGGTTCTGGTGATCGGCGCCGGTGGGCTCGGCTCGCCCGCGCTGCTGTATCTGGGGGCGGCCGGGGTCGGGACCATCGGCATTGTCGATCCCGACGAGGTGGATCTTTCGAACCTTCAGCGTCAGGTGATCCATACCGATACGCGGCTGGGCATGCCCAAGGTCTTTTCCGCGCAAAAGGCCATTCTGGCTCAGAATCCCTTTGTCACCGTGCGTCCCTACAAGCGGCGTCTGGACGAAGAGACAGCTGCGGCGCTCTTTCCCGATTACGATCTGATCCTCGACGGCACCGACAATTTCGAAACGCGTTATCTGGTCAACCGGATGGCCGCGCGTCTGGGCAAGCCGCTGATCGCCGGCGCCATCGCCCAGTGGGAAGGCCAGATCAGCCTTTACGACCCGGCGCACGGGACGCCCTGCTATCAATGCATCTTCCCCGAGGCGCCTGCGCCCGGTCTTGCCCCCACCTGCGCCGAGGCGGGCGTCGTTGGGGCGCTTCCGGGGGTCGTGGGTGCGATGATGGCTGTCGAGGCGATCAAGTTCGTGACCGGCGCGGGCGAGGGGCTTGGCGGGCGAATGCTGATCTATGACGCGCTTTACGGCGAGACCCGGACCATCGCGCTCCACCGCCGCGCCGACTGCCCGGTCTGCGGCGCACCCCGTCCCTGAGGGCGCACCTTAAAGCTCAGCGCACCGGGTCGAAGTGGATGATCACATCCGCGACCGGAAACTCTGCAAGGATCGCGTGTTTCAGCCGGGCGCCGATGGCATGGGCATCGTTCAGGCTTTGCGCGCCATCAAGCTCGATATGCAGGTTCACGAAAAGGCGCGGGCCCGACCGGCGGGTCTTGAGGTCGTGAAAGCCCCGCACGCCCGCGCAGGCCTTGGCCAGCGCCTCGATCCGCGCGATGGTTTCGGGCGGCGCGGCGCGGTCCATCAGCGCGTCCCACGCCCCCTTGCCGATCCCCAGCGCGCCGACCGCCAGCATCCCCGCGGCGGCCAGCGCGACCACCGCGTCGATGCGCACCAGCCCCAGGTTGGCCGAGGCCCAAAGCGCGAAGATCGCCCCGATATTCGGCAGCAGATCGCCCAGATAATGCAGCGAGTCGGCAGCCACCACTCGGTTTCCGGTCCGCCGCGCGACCCAGCGCTGGTACAGCACCAGCATCGCCGTCAGCGCGATCGACAGCGCCATCACGACGATCCCGGGTCCTTCCTGCGACAGCGGTTCGGGATCGGCATCGAGAAGCCGGGTCATGGCGGCAAAGGCAATGATGCTGGCCGAGGCCAGGACGAACACCGCCTGTCCCAGCGCAGCCAGATCCTCGGCTGCGCTGTGGCCGAAGGCATGATCGTCGTCCGGCGGCCGCGCGGCATAGAAGATCGCGGCCAGCGCGCCCAGCGACACCATCAGATCGAGCGCGCTGTCCGCGAGCGAGGCCGCGATCGACAGCGCCCCGGTCTGGCCCAGCGCCCAGAGCTTCAGCGCGACAAGCGTGATCGCGGTCGCGACAGAGGCGACCCCGGCAGAGAGGTTCAGGCGGGAGGTCTTGGGCATGGCGGCGGGCTCGACAGGGTGCGGCCCCCGCTTATCAGCAGAGCGCCCGGCGGGGCAAGGTCACTCGCGGATCTCGTCGGCGTCCACGCCCCAGATCGCGGTCTTGGGCACCCAGCCCGACGCGCCGTCGGCGCTGATCCGGCACCAGTCGATACTGCATTCTCCCAGCCGGGCGATCACCCCGGCTTCGGCCTTCGCCAGCACTTCGGCCTCCGGGCGGGGCGCGCGCAGAAGCGGCAGCATGTCCTGATCGACGATCACCGTGCGGACGCCCGACAGCAGCGAATAATGCACCCAGCCGCCCGCGCCGTCGCGGTCGCGCACCTGCCGCCAATGGCCGAATTCCGCCGTGATCTGCAAGGGCACGCCGCGTCTTGTGTAAACCCAGTCGATCCGGTGGCTGAGGCTCGGGCCGCGCCGCACATTGCCCTCGGCCGCCTTCAGCGAGACATAGCGCGGCAGCGGCAGATTGGTCACCCGCCCGCGCTCTTCGGCCAGGACGGGACCCGTCGAGGTGAGCGCGCCGATCAGAAACAAAAGGGAAATCGCCAGAAATGCGCGTCCGCGCAGTCGTGCCCGCATAACGTCCTGCCAGCTGGTTTCGGGGTCTTGTGCCGCGCCCCGATCTCGGACAGTTTGCCACTGACGCCAAGGGATGAAAAGCAGGGAGGCTCTGGGATGCCCGCACAACGTCTCAGTGTGGTTGTGACGCGACGGTTGCCCGAGGCGGTCGAGACCCGGATGAAGGAGCTTTTCGACGTCGAGCTGAACGAGGCCGATGTCAAGCTCACCCGCGAACAGCTGGTCGATGCGATGCGCCGCGCCGATGTGCTGGTGCCCTGCGTGACCGACGTGATCGACCAGTCGATGCTGGCCCAGGCCGGGGACCGGCTGAAACTGATCGCGAATTACGGCGCCGGGGTAGACCATCTGGATGTACAGACCGCCCGCCAGCGCGGGATTCTGGTGTCGAACACGCCCGGCGTGGTGACCGAGGATACCGCGGACATGACGCTGGCGCTGATGCTGGCGGTCACGCGCCGAATCCCCGAGGGGCTGCATGTGATGCAGGCGGGCGACTGGCACGGGTGGGCACCCACGGCCTTCATGGGCGGGCGGATCGGCGGCCGGCGGCTGGGGATTCTCGGGATGGGGCGGATCGGGCAGGCGGTCGCGCGACGCGCCCGCGCCTTCGGCATGCAGATCCACTATCACAACCGCAAGCGCCTGCGCCCCGAGATCGAGCAGGAATTCGAGGCGACCTATTGGGACAGCCTCGACCAGATGGTCAGCCGGATGGACGTGATCAGTGTGAATTGTCCGCATACGCCCTCGACCTTCCATCTGATGAATGCGCGACGGCTCAAGCTGATGAAGAAGGACGCGGTGATCGTGAACACCTCGCGGGGCGAGGTCATCGACGAGAACGCGCTGACCCGGATGCTGCGCGCGGGCGAGATCGCGGGCGCCGGACTTGATGTTTTCGAACATGGGCACGAGATCAACCCGCGCCTGCGCGAGCTGCCCAATGTGGTTCTTCTGCCGCATATGGGGTCCGCCACGATCGAGGGGCGCAGTGAGATGGGCGAAAAGGTCATCATCAATATCAAGACCTTCGCCGATGGGCACCGGCCGCCGGATCTGGTCGTGCCGAGCATGCTCTAGGCGCACGCGATGTCCGGGACCGCTGGCAGGACCGCGACCGCGATTTTCCTTTTCGCGATTACCGCCTATTTCGCGCTGCAAGTCGTGCTGCGTCTGGTGCTGGGCGGCGCCTACGAGACCGACGAGGCGGAAATGCTGGTCATGACGCCCGGTCTGCGCCTGGGCTACGGGCCGCAGCTGCCCTTGTACAACTGGTTGCAGCTTGGCCTTTTCGACCTTCTGGGCCGGTCCCTGGCAGCGCTGTCCCTGCTCAAGAACGGGCTTCTCTGGCTGACCTTTCTTCTGGTCTTCCTCGGGGTCCGGCTGTGGCGGCCGGCCGGCGTCGCCGCGTTGGGCGCGCTGTCGCTGTTTCTCGTGCCCGACATCGCCTGGGAGGCGCAGCGGGCGACCACCCATTCCAACATGCTGATCGCGACCTCGGCTGCGACGCTGGCGGCCTTTCTCTGGGCGATGCGGAGCGGCGGCTGGCCCGCCTGGATCGCGCTGGGCCTTGCCGTGGGGCTTGGGGGGCTGTCGAAATACAACTTCTTCCTGGTCCCGGTCGGCCTTCTGGTGGCGGGCCTCACGCTGGCCCCGTTTCGCGCCCGGATCCTGACCCGCCGGGCCCTGATCGTGCCCGCCATCGCCGCGGCCATTCTGGCCGGGCCCTATGGCTGGATGGTGCAGAATCGCGACCTTGCGTTTTCCTCGGTCGGCAAGCTGCGGCTTGAAACCGACGGCGCCCGCGCGGCGCTGCCCGACGGGCTGGTGATGCTTCCGGGCGGCATGCTGTCGCTTCTGGCCCTGCCGCTTCTGGTGGCGGCGCTGGCCTGGGCCTTCGGGCGTCGGCGGGCCGAGCCGGACCCGGTCGGGCCGCTGCCTGCGCTGTTGCTGCGGGCGGGCGCCGTCGTGGCCGTGTTGATGGCCTTGGGCGTCTGGCTTGCGCAGGCGGGCACGGTCACGGCGCGCTGGCTGCTGCCTCTGGCCTTCCTCGCCGCGCCGGGCCTCTTTCTGGCGCTTGCGCCCCGGATCGGCCCGGCCGCGCGGCGGGGCATATTCGCTGCCGCGGCGGTCTTTGCCGTTCTGGTCTGCGCGGGCCTGACCTATGACCGCTTCAAGGAGGGCGCGCGGCGCGACGTCGATTTCACTGGCCTGCCTGCGCATCTGGCCGCGATCGAGGGCGCCGAGGGCGTGCCGGTCATCGCCGAATTCTACACCGCCGGAAACCTTGCCGCCGCCGAGCCGGACCGGCGCATCGCGCCTTACCTGCCCGTCGCGGCGCACCGCTTTGCGGGCGGACCGGTGCTGTTTCTGATGCGCGAGACCGTGCCGCGCGACCTTGCGGCCGGGCTGGCCCAGGCCGGATGGCCGCCGGGTACCGAACCGGAGGTGCTGGCCGAGGGCGACTTCACGTTGCCGTATCGCCATTCCGAAGCCGAAATGCCCTTCCGCTATGTCCTTGCCAGAACGCCCGACCTGCCATGACCGCCGCCCCCGCGACTGACACCCGGACCGCCACGCTGTTCCTGCTGGCGCTTGCCGCCTATTTCGCAGCGCAGGTTGGGCTGCGCCTGTGGCTGGGGGGCAGTTTCGAGGGTGACGAGGCCGAGATGGTCGTGCTGTCGCGGGACTGGCACTTTGCCTACGGCTCGCAACCGCCGCTTTATAACTGGTACCAGACCGTCTTCTTCGACCTGTTCGGCGTGAACACGCTGGGTCTGGTGCTGGCAAAGAACCTTCTGCTGTTCGGCACTTATGCGACGGCTTTCCTCGCGCTGCGTCCGGTCGGGGGCACGCGCGCCGCGATGGCGGGCGCGCTTGCGCTCGGTCTGATCCCGAACCTTGCCTGGTGGTCGCAGCGGACCGGATCGCACAGCATCGCGCTGGCTTTCACCACGGTTCTGACGGTCGCGACCTTTCTGTGGCTGCTACGCCGCCCGGGCACGCGTGGCTTTCTGCTGTTCGGCCTCGCCGTCGGGCTGGGCGGGCTTGCCAAGCCCAATTTCTGGATCGTGCCGCCCGCGTTGATCCTGGCGGGGTTCAGCATGGCGGCGGTCCGTCCGGTGCTGAGGGACCGGCGGCTCTGGCTGACGGCGGCGGTGGCGCTGGCCGTGGCCAGTCTGCCCTATGCCGCGATGCTGGCCGATCCGCTGGCAGCCTTCTCCGACCTGTGGGAGTTCCGCGCGGGCGCCGGCGGGCCCGAACAGGCGATGTGGCCCGCAGGTCTAGGCTATCTGGGGCGGTCGGTGCTGATCGAGTCGATCCCGGCCCTGCTGGCCGTCGGGCTTGCGCTGGGGCTGGGCGGGACCGCGGCGCGGCGCAGCCTGAAAACCCCGCCCGAGGCACAGCTTCTGGCCCGGGCGGCGCTGATCGGTCTTGCGCTGACCGCGATCGGCGTGGTGGCGACCGATACCGGCTTCGTGCGGTCGCGCTGGCTGATGCCGCTGTTCATCCTCGGGCTGCCGCCCCTGATGATGACGGTTTTCGGCAATGCCCCGGCCCGTGTCTGGCGCAATTTCCTGCGCGCCATGGCGGGCCTTGCGCTGCTGATCCTCGCGGCCATTGCCGATACCCGCCTGCGCGGCGCCGGAAGCGACTCGCTTCGGGTCGATCTGCTTGCCGGGACCATCGCCGAGACGATGCCGGACCGGCCGGTCCTGCTGGGGCCGCACTACTATACCGGAAACCTCCTGCTGCACCTGCCGGACTGGGAGGCCTTCCCACCCTTCCCGACGCGGCGTCTGGCCGAGCCGCGGGGTCGGGTGCTGGTGGTCGTCGACCGCAAGGGCGTGCCGGGCATTCTGGGCCTGCTGCAGGAGCAGGGCTATCCCGAAGAGACGCTGCCCGAGCCGGTGCTGACTCGCGACATCCTCGTGCCCTACCGCTTCGACGATGGGACGCCGCGCGAGATGGTGGTGACCCTTTTCGACTTTGGCCCCGCGTAAGAGTGAACTCGCGCAGCCCGGCGTCGGTTTCCGTCCATTTCGGGTCGGATGGCCCCCGCCGCGCCGCCAGAATCCTGCCTAACTGAGGGAAACGAGCGGCAAGCAGGAGACTCGGCCGATGAAGACTCATGTCAAAGCCCTGGTCGTCGGCGGCGGCGCTGTCGGCACCTCGATTGCATATCATCTGGCCAGGGCGGGCTGGGATACCATGCTTCTGGAACGGGACGAGCTGACCTCGGGCTCGACCTGGCATGCGGCCGGGCTTTTGCCCTATTTCAACATGTCCTTCGCGACGACCCATATCCACGACTACTCGATCAAGTTCTACAAGACGCTCGAGGCCGAGACCGGGCTGAACCCCGGCTTCAGCGTGGTGGGCAACCTGCGCATGGCGCAGACCCAGGCGCGGATGGACGAATACAGGCTTTACGCCACCACCGCCGAGACCTGTGGCGTGCCCTATGAATGGCTGAGCCCGGCGCAGCTGAAAGAGCGTTGGCCGCTGATGCGCTGCGACGATCTGATCGGCGCGATCTACCATCCAACCGACGGCTACATCAATCCGGCCGACGTGACCCAGGCCATGGCCAAGGGCGCGCGGCAGCTCGGCGCGGTGATCGAGCGGAAATGGCAGGTCGACGCCTACGACTGGACCGGGTCCGAATGGCGGGTGACGGTCACGAAGATGGCCGAAAAGGGCGGCAACCTCGTGCCGACCGAGGAACAGACGGTCATCACCGCCGAACATGTGGTCACCGCCACCGGCAACCATGCGCAGCGGACGGCGCGGCTTCTGGGCCTCAAGATCCCGGCGATTCCGGTCGAGCACCAGTATATCGTGACCGAGCCCGACCCGGCGCTGGTCGCGTGGCGCAAGGCCGGCAACCCCGAACACCCGGTTCTGCGCGATGCCGATGCCAAATGGTACGTGCGCGAGGAACGCGGCGGCTGGATCCTCGGCCCCTATGAGCGCAACGCGCCTGCGCGGTTCGCCTATGGCTGCCCCGACAGCTTCCGCGCCGATCTTTTCCCGCTCGATCTGGAACGGATCGAGGAGGAATACATGTCGATGATCCACCGGCTGCCAAGCTCGGAAACGGTGGGGCTGAAGGACGATTTCAACGGCCCGATCTGCTATACCCCCGACGGCAACCCGCTGCTGGGGCCGGCGCCGGGCCTTCGCAACATGTGGCTGGCCGAGGGCTTTTCCTTCGGGATCACCGCCGCGGGCGGGTCGGGCCATTACCTCGCCCAGCTGATGACCGAGGGCGAGGCCGAGATCGACATGGGCTCGCTCGATCCCAAGCGCTACGGGTCCTGGATGACCACGGACTATGCCGTCGCCAAGAACGAGGAGGCGTATGAGCATGTCTATATCCTGCACCATCCCGACGAGGAACGCCCGGCCGCGCGGCCGCTGAGGACCGCGCCCTGTTACGACCGGATGAAGGCGCTGGGCGCGCAGTTCGGGCAGGTGCAGGGCTGGGAACGGCCCAACTACTTCGCCCCCGAAGGCTTTGACGATCATGCCGCGCGCAGCTTCCGCCGGGGCGGCTGGTGGCAATATGCCGAGGCCGAGGCGCGGGCGATCCGCGAGACGGCCGGGCTGATCGACGCCACGGCCTTTGCCAAGCATATCGTGCGCGGGCCCGGGGCGACGGCGTTCCTGGACTGGTTCACCTGCAACAAGCTGCCCAAGATCGGCCGTGTCAACCTGACCTATGCGCTGAGCAGCGCGGGCACCGTCCGAACCGAATACACCATCGTCCGTCAGGCCGAGGACGTCTATTACCTGGTCTCGGCCGGGGCCTGGCACGCCTATGACGAGGATTTCCTGCTGAAGGCGGCCGAGGACAAGGCGGCCGAGTTCGGCCCGGTGATCGTCGAGGACGTGACCACGCGCTATGGGGTCTTTGCGCTGGCGGGACCCAATGCGCGGGCGATCCTGGCCGGGCTGATCCGCGACGCCGACCCGGCGACGGCACTGTCGAACAAGCGCTTCCCCTGGCTGTCGGCGCGGCAGATCGAACTGGGCATGGTCCCGGTCAACGCCCTGCGCGTGGCCTATACGGGCGAGCTGGGCTGGGAGCTGCATCATCCGATCGAGATGCAGAACCACCTGTTCGACCGGCTGATGGAGGCAGGCGCCGCGCAGGGGCTGAAACCCGTGGGCGCGCGGGCGCAGAACTGGCTTCGGCAAGAGAAGAGCTATCGCGCCTTCGGCACCGAGCTCGGGCGCGATGCCACACCGCTCGAGGCCGGGCTCGACCGTTTCGTCGATCTGTCGAAGGACTTCCACGGCAAGGCGGCTATGGAGGCGACGGGCCTCCGCTCGAAATGCGTCACGCTGCTGATCGACGGGCCGGAGGATGCCGATCCCTGGGGCCGCGAGGCGCTTTATGACGGCGAGACCCGGGTCGGGCGGCTGACCTCGGGCGGCTGGTCGGTCGCCTTCGGCAAGTCCATCGGCATGGGCTATGTGCGGCCCGACCTGGCGGTGCCGGGCACCCGGCTGAGCGTCAGGATGTTCGATGCACTCTGGGCGGTCGAGGTCGTCGAGGACAGCCCCCACGACCCGACCAATGCGCGGATCCGGGCGGACGGCTGAGCCGCCCGCCTTCCCCACCGGTCAGCGGGCGGACACGTCCCAAAGCGTGAGCCGCCCGTCGCCATCGCGGTCGTGCATTGCAAGCCATTCATTGGCCGCCATGCGGAATTCCGACAGGTCGATGACTCCGTTGCCGTCGATATCGTTGCGCATCAGCTTCTGGCCCTTGACGACGACCTTGCGCTCATAGGCCTCTTCGCCGCGGAAATAGGCCAGCGGACCGCGGGCACGGTCGAAGGCCGCGGCTTCGGTCGCGTCGAGATGGCCGTCGCCATTGGTATCGAAGGCCGCGAAGATGCGGCGGGCCTGGCTTTGCAGCTCATGGCGGTTGATGGTGCCGCTGCGGTCGGCGTCCCATTTCTCGTAGAGTATGGGCGCGCGCTGGGTGTCCGCGCCAGCGGACCCGGCGGCAAGGGCAAGGGCGAAGCCCGAAAGGGCAAGGGCGGAACGGATGGGGCGGCGCATCGGAGGACTCCTTGGATCGCGGTATCCCAGAGGTAGTCGCATCCGCGGCCTGCGGCAACTGCAACCGGGGCAGGGCGCCCGGAGGCGCCCGATGCCCCTCGGCCTATTCGGCGGCGGCTGCCTTTTCCTCGGTCAGCTGGTCGTAGCATTCCATCGCTTCGGCCGCGTACATCATGGCCGGGCCGCCGCCCATCTGGATCGCCATCGCCAGCACGTCGCCGACCTCTTCGCGGGTGGCACCAACGCGCACCAGGGCCTCCATGTGCAGCACGATGCAGGCCTGACAGCGCTGGGTGACCGCGATGCCGAGCGCGATGAATTCCTTGGTCTTGAAGTCAAGCTCGCCGCCTTCCTTGACGGCCTTGCCGAGCGCCCCGAAGGCCTTGGTCTGCTCGGGAAGGGCCTTGTTCAGGCGGCGCAGCTGGTCCTTGGTTCCATCGCGTTTGGCGGTCCAGTCCATATCGGTCTCCTTTGGTCCGAAGCTGAGTCGGAGATGCGTTTTACCTTGCCCTAATTATAGGTTTCGTTGCGCGTTCACAGGGGCTGGCGGAAAATTATCGTCAGATTATTGGCCGGCATGGAAATTTGTGCCTCAGGTTGCAGTCCGGCGGCGGCGCCCCAGCCGGTCACGTCGGCCACCGTCTTGTAGCCGATCTCGGCGTCCTGGGCGGTCAGGCTGGCATGGAAGGCGGCATCCCCGGGGCTGGCGAAGCCGGTCGCGCGCAGGAAGGGCCCGTAGATCGCCAGAACGCCGCCGGGGGTTAGCGCCCGGGCCGCCTCGGCGATCAGGGTTTCAGCCTCGGCCGCGCTGACAAGATGCAGGATGTTGCTGACGAAGATCAGGTCCTGCCCGGCATGGGCCGCGCCCCAGCCCGGCCGGCAGGCATCAAGCGCGATCGCCGGGCGCAGGTTCGGCAGGGCCGCCTCGGCCGCCCAGGCGTCGATCGAGGCGCGGCGCGCCGGGTCGATCTCGGTCGGCTGCCAGATGAGGCCGGGCAGGCGGGCGGCAAAACGCACGGCATGTTCGCCGGTGCCCGAGGCCAGTTCCAGCACACGCCCGCGAGGCGGGGCCAGGGTTTCCAGAACCGCGCAGATTGCGTCTGCGTTGCGCAAGGCCGAGGGCGCGCTGAGCCGCCCGCCCATGCCCGGCGTCGCGACCGAGGCGCTGTCGGGCAGGTCCAGCCGCCGGGGCATCAGCAGAACCGGGCCGGGCTGAAGGTCGCCTCGAGCATGCGCCGAAGCTCCGAGGCGCGGCCGCCCAGGATGTCGGCGGCCAGTTCGCTGGCGGCGGGCGAGGTCTGCATCCCGACCCCGCCCTGACCCGCATGCCAGAAGAAGGCCGGATCGCGCGGATCGAAGCCGATCACCAGCAGGCGGTCGGGCGCGAAGGTGCGCAGGCCCGCCCAGCTGGTTTCGACCCGGGTCACCGGCGCGGTCACCATCTCTTCGTAACGCGCCAGCCCCTCGGCCAGCACCATGTCGTCGGCGAAGGCATCATGGGGCGCCATCGGGTCTTCCTCGGCGGGCGAGACCAGAAGCTTGCCGGCCTCGGGCTTGCAGTACCAGCGTTCGCCCGCGCCGAGGATCATCGGCCATCGGCGCGGGTCCTGACCGGCGGGGGCGGGCAACTGGGCCATGGACCGGCGCATCGGGGTAAAGCCCAGGGGCGCCAGCCCGGCCATCCGGGCCACCTCGTCGACCCAGGCGCCGGCGGCATTGATTAGGATGCGGCCTTCGACAGTCTCGCCGCCTGCGGTGATCTGCCAGCCGGTCTCGACCCGCGCGATGGCGGTGACCTTGCGCCCGGTCTCGATCCGGCCGCCATGGCTGCGGATCTGGCGGGCGAAGCCTTGCAGCAGCCGGTCGGTGTCGATGTCCCAGGCACGCTCGGTGATCCCGGCGAAGGCGACGCGGGCAGGATCGAGGATCGGGACGATCTCTTGTGCTTCTTCGGGCGTCAGCGCGCGCAGGTCCATGTGGCGGCGGTCGGCCTCGAAGGCGGCACCGTCACCCGCCCGGCCGACGACCATCAGGCCCCGGGGCGACAGCACGCCGCCATCGGCGGTCTGGTGATAGCTGTGCCCGGCCCGGTTCAGCGCGACGATCGGGGGTGCGCCCAGGCATTCGTCGAACAGCGCCGCCGAGCGGCCCGAGGTGTGATAGCCAAGCGCCTTTTCGGTTTCGAACAGCGCGACCCGGCCCAGAGGCGCGAGCCGCGCCCCGACCGATACCCCGGCGATGCCGCCGCCGATGACGATGAAATCCGTATCCATGGCGCGAGATAAGCACAAGCGCGCGGCAGAGGGAAACCCCCGCCGCGCGCCGCTCCGGAGGCGGCGGGTGCACGCGATCATGCAGCAATCGCGCGCGGGCGCATGTCTCTCGGACTGCCCGGCAGGTACCACCCTTCCGGGCCGCCAGAGGACCGGCGCCGCAGGAGGCAGTGCCGCCTCAGAGTTCGGTCGGTTGCCCGCGGTTCCGGTCCGTGGACAGAGCGGACATCTCTGCGGAGCTGTGCCCGCAGGGAATATCCTTTTTCGCGGTGAGGGCAGTCGGGGGACGATCCCACCCGTCGCGCCGGAGCAAAAGCCCCGGGCGA
Organism: Rhodovulum viride; assembly: GCF_003265965.1. Taxonomy (NCBI): domain Bacteria; kingdom Pseudomonadati; phylum Pseudomonadota; class Alphaproteobacteria; order Rhodobacterales; family Paracoccaceae; genus Rhodovulum; species Rhodovulum viride. The sequence goes on from NZ_MUAV01000011.1 coordinate 131,050, forward strand.
CTGGCCCCACAAATAGCTTACGTTGCGGAAACTAGCAGATTCGGCTGCGGTTTTGAAACAATATGCGACGCCTTTCGCACGAAGCTGCCGTAGGGCCGGATTGGGCCCGGACGGCACGGCCAGAGGCCCGGTTTGGGCGCAGGTGCGCGGGTGCCTCGACATGCGAAGGGCCCGCGCGCGGGCCCTTGCGTCGTCCGGCTGCGGGTCGACCGGGTTATTTCGGGACTTCGCCGCTCAGCCCTTCGACGTAGAAGTTGAGACCGGCCAGCGTGCCGTCATCGGCCACTTCGCCCTCGGCCAGCCAGACGCTGCCGTCCTGCTTGTTCAGCGGCCCGGTGAAGGGGTGGTAGGCGCCGCTGGAAATCGACTCTTCCAGCGCGATCGCCTCGTCGCGGATCTCGGCCGGGACCGCGTCCGAAATCTCGCCGATCTTGACCATCCCCGAGGCGATGCCGCCCCAGGTGTCCTTGCTTTCCCAGGTGCCGTCCATCACCGCCTGCACGCGCTCGATGTAATAGGGCGCCCAGTTGTCGATGATCGACGAGATCCGGGGCTTCGGCGCATATTCGGCCATGTCGGCGGCCTGACCGAAGGTGTAGACATTGCCCGCCTTCTCGGCGGCGGCATGGGGCGCGGTCGAGTCGGTGTGCTGCAGGATCACGTCGGCGCCCTGGTTGATCAGCGCGGTGGCCGCGTCGGCCTCCTTGGCCGGGTCGAACCAGGTATTGGCCCAGACCACCTTGAACTGCACGTCGGGGTTGACCTTGCGGGCGTGGATGAAGGCCGAGTCGATGCCCCGGATCACCTCGGGGATCGGGAAGGACCCGATATATCCGATCACGTTCGACTGGGTCATCCGGCCCGCCAGCAGGCCCTGCACCGCGCGGCCTTCATAGAAGCGGGCCGAATAGGTCGACACGTTCTCGGCGCGCTTGTAGCCGGTGGCGTGCTCGAATTTCACCTTCGGAAACTTCTTGGCCACGTTGATCGTCGGGTCCATGAAGCCGAAGGAGGTCGCAAAGACGATGTCGCAGCCCGACAGCGCCATCTGGGTCAGCGCGCGTTCGGTATCGGCGCCCTCGGGCACGCTTTCCTGTTCCACCAACTCGATGGCATCGCCGAAATGCTCTTTCATCACCATCGCGGATTCGTGGTGGTGCTGGCTCCAGCCGCCATCGTTGACGGGGCCGACATAGATGAAGCCGACCTTGACCTTGTCCTGGGCGAAAGCGGTTCCGGCAAGGCCCAGGGCCAGAGCACTGGTGGCAAGGAATGTTCTGCGTTTCATGGGGTCTCTGTCTCCGATACGTGTCCGGGGCGCGTGGCGGCCCCGTCGGTTGCGCGCGCCTCTAGCTCGAGGCGTGGAAAGTCTTGCCCAGATCGGCCGGGGCATGCAGGGCGGCCCGGCTGCGGTCGGCCGACATCAGCACGAGTACCAGAATGGTTATCAGATAGGGTGTGGCCGACAAGAACTCTGCCGGAACCGCGACACCGGCGGCCTGCAGGTTCAGCTGCAGCACGGTGATGCCGCCGAACAGGTAGGCCCCAAGCAGCAGTCGCCAGGGCCGCCAGGAGGCGAAGACCACCAGCGCCAGCGCGATCCAGCCTGCGCCCGCGGTCATGCCCTCGGTCCATTGCGGCACGCGGATGAGGCTCAGATAGGCGCCCCCCAGGCCCGCCATCGCACCGCCGAAGCCGATCGCCATCAGGCGGATGCGCACCACCTTGTAGCCCAGCGCATGGGCGGCCTCGTGACTTTCGCCGACCGCGCGCAGGATCAGGCCCGCGCGGGTATAGCGCAGGAAGGCCCAGACCAGCGCCACGAGGGCGAGGCTGACATAGACCATCGCGTCATGGGAAAAGACGATCTTTCCGATCACCGGCAGATCCGACAGGACCCCAAGGTCGAGCGGCCGGGTCGGCGGCGGTTTCATCCCGGCATAGCCCTGACCGATCAGCGCCGACAGCCCCAGCCCGAACAGCGTCAGCGCCAGCCCCGTCGCGACCTGGTTCGACATCAGCACCTGGGTCAGCAACCCAAAGATCATCGACAGCGCCGCGCCGCCGATCATGGCGGCCAGAAAGCCCAGCGCGGGGCTGCTGGTCTGCACCGAAGCGGCAAAGCCGCAGATCGCGCCGGTGATCATCATCCCTTCGACGCCCAGGTTCAGCACGCCCGATTTCTCGACGATCAGCTCGCCGGTCGCGGCCAGCAGGATCGGGGTCGAGGCCACCATCAGCGAGGCGATCAGGATGACGGGGTCGATGGCGGACAGGTCCATCAGGCGATCTCCCTCTTGCCCCAGCGGAGCCGGTAATTGGTCAGCACGTCGAGCCCCAGAAGGAAGAACAAAAGCATCCCCTGAAACGCCTGGATCGCGGCGGCGGGCAGGTTCAGCATGAATTGCGCAAGCTCGCCCCCGATATAGGTCAGCGCCATCAGCAGCCCCGCCAGCAGGATGCCCACCGGGTTCAGCCGCCCGAGGAAGGCCACGATGATCGCGGTAAAGCCATAGCCCTGGTTGAAGTCGATCGAGACCTGACCGGCGGGCCCCGAGACCTCGAAAAGCCCGGCCAGCCCGGCCAGCGCGCCCGACGCGCCCAGGCAGAACAGCACCAGCCCGTTCGGATTGACGCCCGCAAAGCGCGCGGCCCGGGGCGATTGCCCGGTCAGCCGGATCTGAAAGCCCAGCATGTGCCGGTTCAGCAGGACATAGGCCGCGATCACCGCGACGAAGGCCGCGACCACGCCCCAATGCATGCCGCTATTGGCGATCAGCTCGGTATTCGCGGCGGCGGGGTATTGCTGCAGGTTCCGGCTGCCCGGAAAGCCGCCGCCCTCGGGGTTGCGCATGAGTCCCAGCGCCATCGCGGCCAGGATCTGCTCGGCCACATAGACGAGCAAAAGCGACACCAGGATCTCGTTCGTGCGGAACCGGGTCTTGAGGATCGCCGGGATCATCGCCCAGGCCCAGCCGCCAAGCCCGCCCGCGATCACCATCAGGGGAAAGACGAACCAGGCCTCCAGCGGATAAAGGGCCAGCGCCACACCCGCGCCCGACAGCGCGCCGATGATGTATTGGCCCTCGGCGCCGATATTCCAGATGCCCGCCCGAAACCCGAGGCTCAGCCCGATGGCGATCAGGATCAGCGGCCCGGCCTTGACCAGAAGCTGCGGGCGCGAATAGCTGGCGAACTGCTCGTTGAACAGCGGGTCCCAGAAGATGATGCGGATCGCCGCGACCGGGTCCTTGCCCAGCATCGCGAACAGCACGCCGCCCGCCACCATGGTCAGCGCGACCGCAAGCACCGGGGTCGCCGCGGTCCAGGCGCGCGACGGCGAGGGGCGTTTTTCCAGACGGATCACAGGGCCGTCTCCTCACTCGGCCACATGAGCCACCTCCATCCCGTGGGCGCCGCCCATCATCAGGCCGATCTCTTCGAGGCTCAGCCCCTTGGCCGGGCGGGGGGCCGACAACCGGCCCTCGTTCAGCGCGGCGAAGCGGTCGGATATTTCCATCAGCTCGTCCAGGTCCTGACTGATGACGACGACGGCGGTGCCGGCCTCGGCCAGATCCAGCAGCGACTGCCGGATCGCGGCAGCGGCCGAGGCATCGACGCCCCAGGTCGGCTGGTTCACCACCAGCACCTCGGGGCGTTGCAGCACCTCGCGCCCGATGACGAATTTCTGCAGGTTGCCGCCCGACAGCGACCGCGCGGCATTGCCGGGGCCGGGGGTGCGCACGTCGAAGGTGTCGATCACCTTCTCGGCGAAGGCGCGGGCAGCGGGCCATTTCAGAAAGCCGCGCGTTGCCAGACCCTGGCGGATGGCGGCGGTCAGCATCGCGTTCTCGGTCAGGCTCATGTCGGGCGCCGCGGCATGGCCAAGCCGTTCTTCCGGCGCGGCCAGCACGGCGATCCGGCGCCTCAGGCTCGGCCCCAGCGCACCGATGGCCTGGCCGTGCAGCCGCACCGTGTCGGGCGCGACCGGCGCCTCGCCCGAAATCGCGTCCAGCAATTCGTCCTGCCCGTTGCCCGCGACCCCGCCGATGCCGAGGATTTCGCCCGCGCGGACGGTGAAGGAAATGTCGCGCAGGCTGGTGCCGAACGGGTTGGGCGAAGGCAGGCTGAGACCCGAGACCTCCAGAACCGGCGCGCCCGGCGCGCTGCCCGCCCGCGACGGGGTGGCAAGCTTGGCGCCCACCATCATCTCGGCCAGTTCGGCGGCGGTCTTTTCGCGCGGGTTGCAGCTTTCGACGACCCGCCCCAGCCGCAGCACCGTCGCCCGGTCGCAGAGCGTCCGGATCTCTTCGAGCTTGTGCGAAATATAAAGGATGGCGGTGCCTTCGGCCGCCAGCTTGCGAAGCGTGGCGAACAGGATCTCGACTTCCTGGGGCGTCAGAACGCTGGTCGGCTCGTCCATGATCAGCACGCGCGGGTCCTGCAGCAGACAGCGGATGATCTCGACCCGCTGGCGCTCGCCCGCCGAAAGATCGCCGACCAGCCGGTCGGGGTTCAGCGGCAGCCCGTAAGTCTCGCTGACCTCGCGGATCTGGCCCGCAAGGCGGCGCATCGGCGGCGGCGTCTCCATGCCCAGCGCGATGTTCTCGGCCACGCTCAGCGCGTCGAACAGCGAGAAATGCTGAAACACCATCGCCACCCCGGCGCGCCGCGCGGCGCTGGGCTCGGGCGGCGCATAAGGCGCGGCGCGCAGGGTCATCCGCCCGCTGTCGGGCTGCACCAGCCCGTAGATCATCTTGACGAGGGTGGATTTCCCGGCGCCGTTCTCGCCCAGAAGCGCATGCACCTCGCCCTCGGCGATCTCGAAGCTCACATGGTCATTGGCGACCACGCCCGGATAGGCCTTGGTAAGGCCCTCGACTTTCAGAAGCGCTGTCACCCCGCGATGTCCCTCGCTGCGATCCGGTCTACGCCCTCGCTTAGTAGCGCGGCGGCGACGCCAATCGCAATGGCTTGAGGGTGTTTTCCCAGGGTCTTCTGCCCAATCGGGCAGCAGATGCGCGCGATTTCGGCAGGGCTGTGACCAAGCTGCCCAAGCCGGGTCCGGAACCGCGCCCATTTGCTGTCCGACCCGATCAGCCCGGCCGACCCGAAGCCCCGGACCAGAAGCGCATGACAGAGCGCCAGATCGAGCGCGTGCGAATAGGTCAGGATCAGGTGATGCGCCCCGGCCGGGGCCTCGGGCACCAGTGCGGCCGGGTCAATTGCGATCCTCGGCACGACGCCGTCGGGAAGCACATCGGGAAACCGTGCGGCCGCCGTATCGACCCAGGTGATGGCCAGCCCCGGCAGCGGCGCCAGCACCCCCACCAGCGCGCGGCCGACATGGCCCGCCCCCCAGATCCAGAGCGCCCGGGCGGGCAGCGCCAGGGGTTCCAGAAACCAGCCCTCCTTCAGCAGGACCGGCGGCGCACCCAGCCCGCCCCGGACCCCCGCCAGTGCCCGGCGCAGCGCCAGCGGCATCGGTCTGTCGCCCTCGACCCGGCGGGCATGGACCTCGCCGGTCAGGGCCGCGACGGCTTCGGCGTCGAAAACCTCGCTGACCAGCGTCACCGCCCCCCCGCAGCATTGTCCGAGCCCGGGGCCCAAGGCTACCCGCGCGACCCGCGCGCTGCCCCGGTCCCGCAGCAGGCGGCGGGCCTCGGCCGCGGCCTCGAATTCCAGCGCGCCGCCGCCGATGGTGCCGCTTTGGCCCTCCGCCCAGACCAGCATCGCCGTTCCCGCTTCGCGCGGGGCCGACCCGCGGATTTCGGCCACAACGACCCGGACGACGCGGCCCTCGGCCGCCACCGCCCGTGCCAGTGCGTCCCGATCGAGGCTCATGCCCGGACCCTGTCGATGGCGGCGAGGATGCGTTCGGGCGTCGCCGGGGCGTCGAGCGCCGGATAGCCCGATCCGCAGGCCGCAACCGCGTCCGACAGCGCCATCAGGACCGAAATGCCCAGCATGAAGGGCGGCTCGCCTACCGCCTTCGAGCGGTAGATCGTCTCGGCCGGGTTCGGCGCGTCCCAGAGCGCCACGTTGAATATCGCGGGCCGGTCGCCGATGGCCGGGATCTTGTAGGTCGAGGGCGCATGGGTCGAAAGCCGCCCCTTGGCGTCCCAGACCAGTTCCTCCATGGTCAGCCAGCCCGCGCCCTGCACGAAACCGCCCTCGATCTGACCGATATCGAGCGCGGGGTTCAGGCTCGCGCCCGCATCGTGAAGGATATCGGTCCTCAGGATCCGGTTCTCGCCGGTCAGCGTGTCGATCACCACCTCGCTCGCCGCCGCCCCATAGGCGAAATAGAAGAACGGCCGGCCGGTGCCCGCGATCCGGTCCCAGCTCAGCCCGGGCGTGCGGTAGAACCCGGTGGCACTGAGGCTCACCCGGCCCTCATAGGCGCTTTTCGCGGCCGCGGCGAAGCTCATCTCGTTGCCACCCGCAAACACCCGGCCGTCGGCGAAATGCACCTCGTCCGGTTCGGTCTGATGCAACTCGGCCAGATGGGCGGCGATCCGGCCACGGATCTCGTCGCAGGCGGCCTTGACCGCCATCCCGTTCATGTCGGACCCCGACGAGGCCGCGGTGGCCGAGGTATTGGGCACCTTGCCGGTATCGGTCGCGGTGATCTTCACCGCCCCGACCGGCAGCCCGAAGGCACTGGCCGCGACCTGCGCCACCTTCTGGAACAGCCCCTGTCCCATCTCGGTGCCGCCATGGTTCAAATGGACCGACCCGTCCTGATAGACATGCACCAGCGCGCCCGCCTGGTTCAGATGGCTCAGTGTGAAGGAAATCCCGAACTTCACCGGCGTCAGCGCGATCCCCTTCTTCAGCACGGCATGCCGGGCATTCCACTCGGCCACCGCCGCCCGCCGCGCGGCATAGTCGGCGCGCTCCGCCAGTGCGGCCGTCATCTCGTGCAGGATGAAATCCTCGACCTCCATCCCATAGGGCGTGGTCGTCTTCTTCTTGGCCGAAATACCCTCGGGGGGGGCCGATCCGGAGGATCGGCGGGGGGGCAGACAGCCCCCCAGCCCCGGCCGGAGCGCTGTCGTAATAGTTGATCCGCCGCACCTCCAGCGGATCGCGGCCCAGCGCATGGGCGATATGGTCCATCACCCGCTCGATGCCCACCATCCCCTGCGGCCCGCCAAAGCCGCGAAAGGCGGTCGCGGACTGTGTATGGGTCTTCAGCCGGTGGCTTTCGATCCGAACGGCCGGCAGGAAATAGGCGTTGTCGGCATGCAGCATCGCCCGGTCGGCCACCGGCAGGCTGAGGTCCTGGGCCCAGCCGCAGCGGGTATACTGCCAGAACTCGACCCCCGCGATCCGGCCCTGGTCATCGCTGCCCGCCCGATAGCGAATGCGGAAATCGTGGCGCTTGCCGGTGATGACCATGTCGTCGTCGCGGTCATAGCGCATCCGGCAGGGCCGCCCGGTCGCGCGCGCGGCCAGCGCGCAGGCAATGGCCAGCGCATTGCCCTGGCTTTCCTTGCCGCCGAAGGCCCCGCCCATCCGCCGCACCTCGACCCGGACCGCATGCATCGGCAGGCCGAGCGCCTCCGCGACCTTGTGCTGGATTTCGGAGGGATGCTGGGTCGAGGCATGCACGACCATGTCGCCGCCCTCCTGCGGCAGGGCCAGTGCGGCCTGGCCTTCCAGGTAGAAATGCTCCTGCCCGCCGATTTCGATCACGCCCTCGACGCGGTGGGCAGCGCCCGCGATGGCCGCGGCCGCGTCGCCCAGTTCCCAGATCCGCGGCCCGTCCTCGAAGCGGCTGTTCGCGGCCAGCGCTTGGTCGATCGTCAGGATCGCGGGCCGGTCCTCGCATGTCACGCCGGCAAGTCGCGCGGCCTTGCGGGCGGCAAGATGGCTGTCGGCGATCACCAGAAACAGCGGCTGGCCGCAATAGCGGATCTCTCCGGGGGCCAGCAGCGGTTCGTCATGGGCCGAGGGCGAACAGTCGGGCATCGGGTAGAGATCGTCCGGGCCAAGCACCGCCACCACCCCGGGGGCGGCGCGCACCGGGGCGAGGTCCATCGCCAGAACCCTGCCATGGGCGATCTGCGACAGCCCGAAGGCGAGGTGCAGCGTGCCTGCCGGGGCCGGGATGTCGTCGAGATAGCGCGCCTCGCCGGTTGCATGCAGGCGCGCCGCGTCATGGGGCAGGGGGCTTTTCACGCTCACGGGGCGACCTCGTCGATATCGGCGGGCTCGTTCCGGCCTTCGTGCCAGAGACGCAGCAGCATGTTTTCCGCTGCGCGCAGCCGGTACCTGGCTGAGGCACGCATGTCGGACATCGGCTGGAAATCGGCCGCGAAGGCGGGCAGGGCGGCCTCGAGCGTGGCTTGCGCGAAGGGCTGTCCGGTCAGTGCGGCCTCGACCGCGCGGGCGCGTTTCGGGATGCCGGCCATGCCGCCGAAGGCGATGCGCGCGCTTTCGATGCGGCCATCGCGGAGGGTCAGGTTGAAACAGCCCAGCACGGCCGAGATATCCTGATCGCGGCGCTTCGAGAGCTTGTAGCAGCGCAGGGTATCGGGCTGGCGCGGGACCGTCACCGCCTCGACGAATTCGCCGGGCGCCCGGTCCTGCTTGCGATAATCGAGGAAAAAGTCCTCGAGCGGCATTGCGCGGCGGCGGTCGCCCTTGCGCAGGTGCAGGGTGGCACCCAGCGCGATCAGCGCGGGCGGGCTGTCGCCTATGGGCGAGCCGTTCGCGATATTGCCGCCCAGCGTCGCGGCCGCGCGGACCTGGGCCGAGCCGAAGCGGGTCAGCATCCGGGCGAGATGCGGATGGGGATCGCGCATCAGGTCGAGAAGCCGCGCGATGGTGACGCCCGCGCCGATGCGGATCTCGGTTTCGGTCGTCTCGATCCTTTTCAGGTCCTCGCAGCCTGACAGGAAGGCCACGTCGCCCAGGTCGCGAAGGCCCTTGGTGACCCAGAGCCCGACATCGGTGGCGCCAGCGATCAGCGTGGCATCGGGATGAGCGTCATACCAGGCGGCCAGCGCGTCGGCCGTGGCCGGGCGGAAGGCGGGGGGGCTGTCCGCCCCCC